>JAFEFH010000075.1 GCA_018240695.1 Pseudomonadota bacterium
ACTACGCCAGGCGCCGCGGCATTCCCCTCGACCTCGCGGAGAAGTATCTTCGCGCGAATGTCGGCTACTGATCCGCTTCTGACCTATGGACTGGTGCTGCTCGTCGGCACCGTCGCGGGGCTGGTGAGCGGCATCGTCGGCACCGGCGCCACCGTCATCCTGCTGCCGGTTCTGGCGCTCACCTTCGGGCCGAAGTCGGCGATCCCGATCATGGCGATCGTCGCGCTGATGTCGAACTTCGCCAAGATCACGGCCTGGTGGCGCGAGATCGACTGGCGCGCGGCCGGTGCCTACGCGCTGGGCGGCGTCCCCGGCGCGGCGCTGGGCGCGCGCACCATGCTGCTGCTGCCGGCGCACACCGTCGACATCGCGCTCGGCACGTTCTTCCTCGTGATGATCCCCGGCCGCCGCTGGCTGGCCGCGCGCAGCTACAAGATCAGCGCCGCCGTGCTCGTGCCGGTGGGCTTCGTCATCGGCTTCCTGACCGGCATCGTCGTCTCGACGGGGCCGATCAGCGTGCCGGTCTTCACGTCGTATGGCCTGCTGAAGGGCGCGTTCATCGCCACCGAGGCCGCCGCTTCGCTGGCGCTCTACATCAGCAAGGCGATCACCTTCCGCACCTTCGGCGCGCTGCCGACCGAGATCATCCTTCAGGGGCTGATCACCGGCTCGTCGGTGATGGCTGGCACGTATCTGGCCAAGATGCTGGTCGAGCGCATCAGCCTCACGACCTTCCAGTATTTGCTCGATGTGGTGATGTTCATTTCGGGCTGCGCGCTGCTCTGGTCGGCCTTAAGGTAAGTTGGCCTCCCCACAGAGGACCGACATGCCACTCGACACCGAGCGAACCTCGACCGAACAGCGATACACGCTGGGCCGCCGCCGCCTGCTGCACGGCGCCGCCCTGCTCGGCAGCAGCGGGCTGCTGTCGGCCTGCGCCGCCACCTCGACGCGGCCCTCGCTGCCGCCGATCCGCGCGAGCACCGACCGCATCTACGACATGGCCGTCTGCCTGCGCCCGTTCCGTGCCGCCGGCCCGCGCCTCGACACCGAGCGCGTGGGCAATTCGCTGGTCGTGCACAATTACGGCCATGGCGGCAGCGGCTGGTCGCTGTCCTGGGGCTCGAGCGCGATGGCCGTCGCCAAGGCGATGGAAGCGCACCCGCAGGAGATCGCTGTCATCGGCTGCGGCGCGCTCGGCCTCACCTCGGCGATCCTGGCGCAGCGCGCCGGCGCGAAGGTGACGATCTATGCGCGCGAGCAGGTGCCCGACACGCGGTCGTTCCGGGCGAGCGGCGCGTGGACGCCCGACTCGCGCATCGCGCTCGGCAGCGCCGCCGGTCCCGGCTTCGCCGCCGTGTGGGAGCAGATGGCGCGCACCTCGTTCAAGACGCACCGTCAGTATCTCGGCCTGCCCGGCACGCCGGTCGAATGGACCGACTATTATTCGGTGCGCGCCGACGAACCGCCGGTGGCCAAGCCGGCTCATACCGAACCGGAACTCGACTTCGCGTCCTACAGCCGCAGCATCGCCGACCTCACGCCCAGGGCGCGCAAGCTCGCGCCGCAGGACATGCCGTGGCGCGCCAAGACGATCTACCGGACCGAGATCATGGTCTTCAACATCGCCGACTACGGCCACACGCTATTGAACGACTTCTTCATCGCGGGCGGCCAGTTCCGTCATGCCGACTTCCATTCACCGGCCGAGATCTCGGCGCTGGGCAAGCGCGTGGTGATCAACTGCACGGGCTACGGCGCCCGCGCGCTGTGGAAGGACGACTCGGTGGTGCCGGTGCGCGGCCAGATCGCGCGCCTGATCCCGCAGCCCGAAGTGCACTACGGGCTCGACTACAGGCACGTCTACGTGGTGCCGCGGCGCGACGGCATCATCGTGCAGGATGTGAGCGGCGGCGACATGAAGGGCTACGGCATCGATACCGAGATCGTCGACCGCGCCGAGTCCGAGCATGCCGTGACGACGCTGGCCGAACTCTTCGACCAGCGTCTCACGAGCTAGTGTTAGGCCCCTTGGGCGCGATTACGCGCCTTGAGCGATCGGATTGCGCAGGATGCCGATCTTCTCGATCTCGACCTCGCAGACGTCGCCCGGCTTCAGCCAGGGCTGCGGGTTGCGCGCCATCGCCACGCCCGACGGCGTGCCGGTGATGATGATGTCGCCCGGCTCGAGCGTCATGACCTTCGACATCTCGTGCACCAGGGTCGGCACGTCGAAGATCAGGTCGTCGGTGTTGCTGTCCTGCATGGTGACGCCGTTGACGCGCGTCGTGATGCGCAGCGGCGCGGCGCCCGGCGGCAGCTCGTCCGGCGTCACGATGTCGGGGCCGAAGCCGCCGGTGGCGTCGAAGTTCTTGCCCAGCGTGAACTGGCCACCCGACTTGCGCTGCCAGTCGCGGATCGAGCCGTCGTTGAAGCAGGCATAGCCGCCGATCACCGACAGCGCCTTCTCCTTCGGCACGTTGCGGCACTTCTTGGCGATCACGATGGTGAGCTCGGCTTCCCAGTCGTACTGTTCGGAGTGCGTCGTCGACAGCATCTTGCCGTTGTGCGGCACCAGCGTGTTGTTGAAGCGCGTGAACACGACCGGATAGGTCGGGATCGGGCTGCCGGTCTCCTCGGCGTGCTTGCGGTAGTTGAGGCCGATGCAGAGGATCTTGCCGGGCGCGGGGATCGGGCAGAGATACTTGGCCGACTTCTCCGACACGGTGGCGCCGGCCTTGGGCTTGGCGCAGGCCTTGAGCACGTCGGCCTGCAGCTTCTTGCCGCCGGCCAGGATCTCGACGACCGACTTCGGCCCGCGCGGCATCTGCTTGGAGAGGTCGATGACCTTGCCGTCGCCCATTTTGACGCCGACCGCAGGCTTGCCGCCGCTGTTGATGGTGCAGAGACGCATTGAACTTCCCCCCTCAGGAATCGTTTAAGAATGTCGGTTGAACAGTTGCGGGCGGTAAACTCCTCCCTCCCGCCGCGGCGGTCAAGCATGCCGCCCTCTGCTAGGGTCACCTCATGCGAAGCCTGATTTTCCTCGCTCTTTTACTTGTCACGACGCCGGCCTACGCACAGCTCGTGGCGCCGCTCACGACCTCGGACGGAAAGATCGCCTGCATCCAGGGCCAGACCGGCGTCGGCCGCGCCTCCAATTGGGAGGCGGTGCGCGATCCGCAGGCGCTGGGCGGCTGGGCACTGGCCGAGACCGCGGGCGACGCGACCGATCTGCGCTTCCCGCTGTGCATCTCCGCGCAGGTCACCGCGCTCGACTTCGACGCCACGCTGCGCTTCAAGCTGGTCTCCGGCACCCACCAGCGCGCGGCCGGCCTCGTGATGCGCGCGCTCAGCGCCAGCGACTACTACGTCGCGCGTGCGAGCGGCATCGACAACACCGTGCGTTTCTACCGCGTGGCCGGCGGCCGCCGCGCCGAGCTCGGCGGCAAGCAGGTGCCGGTGAGCACCGGCGAGCAGCACGCGCTGCGCGTCACCGCCAAGCGCGACAAGTTCGAGGTCTTCCTCGACGACGTCTCGCTTTTCAAGGTGACGGATGCGGGCCTGCTGCAACCCGGCCCGGTCGGCGTCTGGAGCCAGGCCGACAGCGTCACCCACTTCCAGTCGCTGGTGGTCGGCGACGCGCCGAAGTGAGCTAGCGCGTCGCCAGCGTGGCGATCCCGAACGACAGCTTGATGGCGGTGATCATGCCGTTCACCGCGATGCTGGCCAGCACCAGCCCGAACACGCGCGTGATGATCTCGATGCCCGAGCGGCCGAGGAAGCGGAAGAGCTGCGTCGCCACCGCGTAGAGGCCGAAGAAGATGACGAGGCAGAGCGCCAGCTCGCCGGTGGTCTGCGCCTGCTCGGCGATCGTGCGCACATTGTTGTCGGTCAGCAGCACGACCGTCAGGATCGAGCCCGCCCCCGCGATGCCGGGAATCGCCAGGGGATAGATCGCGCGGTCGAACAGCGTGTAGTCCGCCGGCAACGCCCGCGCTTCCTCGGTGATCTTGCCCAGCACCATCTTCAGGCCGAACAGCAGCAGCACCAGCGAACCCGCGAGCTGGAAGGCCGGCATCGGGATGTGCAGCGCCTTCAGCAGGTACTGGCCGCCGGCGATCGCGGCGAACAGGACGAGGAAGGCCACGCCCACGGCATAGGCGCCGACCTTGAGCGCGTCCTTGCGCGTAAGCCCCGCCGTCGCGATCAGGAAGAGCGGCACGGTCGCGATGGGATCGAGGATCACGAACAGCGTGATCAGCTCGTAGACGAAGTCGTGTGTAAAGCTCGTCTGCATGCCCCTCTCCCTCAGCGCCGCGCGTCGATCAGCGCGCGCGCCAGCTCGACGAAGCCCGCCCCCGAGCGCGAGGGCGTGATCCACGCCGGCTTGTGCGCGATGCGGCCGGCGAAGTCCGCCACATTGGCCACGCCCACGGCGTTCGGGAAGAAGCCGAACATCGGCGCGTCGTTGGGCGAGTCGCCCGAGAAGACATAGGCGTTCGCGTCCTTCGCGATGTCGACGCCGTACAGCTCGGCCATCATCGCCTTGCTCGTGGTGAGCTTGTCGTAGTCGCCGAACCAGCCGTTGACGTGGATCGAGCTCACCTTGGCGTGGGCGCCGTGGCGCTCGAAGATCGCCACGATGCGGTCGATGTCGGCGGCCGGCAGCGGCGGCACGTCCTCGCAGAAATCGACGGCGAGGTCGGCCAGGCGATAGGGCTGGTCGGAGGCGATGCCGGCGCCCGGCACCTCGCGCAGCACGTCGGCCCGCACCTGCTCCAGCCGCTGGCGGCCGTCGGCACGCTCGGCCTCGGACTGGATGAAGCGCGTGCGCAGCTTGTGCGCCTTCTGGTCGTGCCACATCCAGAAGGCGCCATTCTCGCCCACCACGGCGTCCACCGGCCAGAAGCGGGCGATCATATCGCACCAGCCGGCCGGCCGGCCGGTCACCGGAACGACCAGCAGGCCCGCCTGTTTGAGGGCGCCCAAGGCCGCATAGGCCTCGGCCGTCAGCTGGCCATCGGTCGAGACGGTTTCGTCGATGTCGGTCAGCACGCCCTTGATGCCGGCCAGGGTGGATTTTGGGCAGTCGGAAAGCGGTTTCATTGGCTACTTCTTAACATGGCAATCGCCCGGTAACGGGTCTAAAAGCCGCTCATGATCCTCGAATCGCTCACCGCCGTAAGCCCCGTCGACGGCCGCTATCGCAGCACGGCCGAGCCACTGGCGGACTATTTCAGCGAGTACGCGCTCATGAAGATGCGCGTCATCGTCGAGTGCGAGTACCTGGCCGCGCTCTCGGAGACCAAAGGCGTCGGCATGCGCCCGCTCACGGCGGACGAAAAGAAGCTGCTGCGCTCGCTCGCGCAGATCTCGGTCGACGACGCCCAGATCATCCGCAAGTTCGAACGCGAGGGCTATGGCGGCGTTCCCGCGACCAACCACGACGTCAAGGCGGTCGAATACTTCATCAAGCTCAAGCTCAAGAATTCGAGCCTCGCCGACGTGCTCGAGTGGGTGCACTTCGCCCTGACCTCGGAAGACGTGAACAGCACGGCGCACGCGCTGTCGCTCCGCGGCGCGCTCGAGGCGGTGATCCTGCCGGCGCTCAGGAAGGTCCAGGCCGAGATCGTCCGCCTCGCCCGCGGCCATGCCGACAGCGCCATGCTCGCGCGCACCCATGGCCAGAGCGCGACACCGACCACCTTCGGCAAGGAGATGAACGTCTTCGCCTCGCGGCTGGCCAAGCAGGTCGCGACGCTGAAGACCAACTCCGTCCTCGTGAAGTGGGGCGGCCCGTCCGGCAACTACAACGCCCAGATGGTGTCGCTGCCTCACGTCGACTGGCTCTCCTTCGCCAATGCGTTCGCCGAGCGGCTGAACGGCGTCGGCATCGACAAGCCGGGCACCGTGCGCCTCGCCCTCAACGAGGTCACGACCCAGATCGAGCCGCACGATACGTTCGCGGAGATGTTCGACAATCTCCGCCGCATCGACACGATCCTGATCGACCTGGCGCAGGACATCTGGCGCTACATCTCCGACGGCTGGGTGATCCAGAAGCCGAAGGAAGGAGAGATCGGCTCGTCGGCCATGCCGCACAAGGTCAACCCGATCGACTTCGAGAATGCCGAGGGCAACTTCGGCATCGCCAGCGCGCTGTTCGAGCACCTGTCGCGCAAGCTTCCGGTGTCGCGGCTCCAGCGCGATCTGTCGGACTCCACCGTGTCGCGCACCTTCGGCACGGCGTTCGCGCACGCGCTGATCGGCTACAATTCGCTCCTGCGCGGCTTCGGCAAGATCGTGGTGAACGAGGCCGCCCTGCGCGAGGCGATCACGGAGCATCCCGAGGTCCTCGCCGAGGCGATCCAGACGGTGCTGCGCGTCGCCAACGTCGAGATGCCGTACGAGAAGCTGAAGGCGCTCACCCGCGGCAAGCAGGTGACGATGCAGGACTTCGCCACCTTCATCGACGGGCTCGATGTCGCCGCCGACGTGAAGACGCGGCTGCGGGCGCTGCGGCCGGAGACCTATACGGGTCTCGCCGGCCAGCTCGCCCGGAAGTAGCCCGCCATGGCCTTCGACGACCTCAAGTCCTGGATCGGCAAGACGCAGGCCGCCGGGGATTTCGCCGCGCCCTTCCCGGCGCGCGCCCTCGGCGCCACGCTCGACGAGGACGATCCCGAGCCGAGGATGGGCGACGCGTTGCCGCCGCTCTGGCACTGGCTCTATTTCCTCGAGGCCGTGAAGGCCTCGAAGATCGGCCCGGACGGTCATCCCGAGCGCGGCGACTTCCTGCCGCCGGTGCCGCTGCCGCGCCGCATGTGGGCCGGCAGCCGCTTCTCGTTCGCCGGCGAGCCGCTGCGCATCGGCGACACGATCGAGCGCGTCTCCACCATCAAGTCGGTGGAGCCCAAGAGCGGCTCGACGGGGTCGATGGTGTTCGTGACCGTCCGGCACGACATTTCCGGCCCGCGCGGCCTGTCGCTCAACGAAGAGCACGACATCGTCTACCGCGAGGCCGCCAAGCCCGGTGAGCAGGCGCGGCCGGCCAAGCCCGCGCCGAGCGACGCCACGTGGTCGCGCAAGGTGATGCCGGACCCGGTGCTGCTGTTCCGCTTCTCGGCGCTGACCTTCAACGGCCATCGCATCCATTACGACCAGCCCTATGTCACCGGCACCGAGGGCTATCCCGGCCTGATCGTGCACGGGCCGCTGATGGGCCTCCTACAAATCGAATTGGCACGGCGCTCGAATCCCGGCAAAGTGGCAAAGAGCTTCGAGTTTCGCGCTCTGTCGCCGGCCTTCGCGGGCAATGCCCTGACGGCCGGCGCCCGGCGAGACCCGGATGGCTCGATCGCTACCTGGATCGCCAATGCCGACGGTGGCCTCGCACAACAGGGAAAGGCCACCTTCCGATGACACATCTTCACCATGGCAACTGCGGCTGCCTGCCCAGGCTCTCCCGCCGCGGCCTGATCGGCGCGGGCTTCGCCAGCGCGATGGTCGCCGCCTTCCCGGCGCTGGCCGCCGGCAAGAACTACGAGGCGATGCTGGTCAATTGCATCGACCCGCGCTTCACGACCTCTTCCTTCGCCTACATGGCCGGCCGCGGCTTCAAGGACTCCTACAGCCAGTTCGTGATCGCGGGCGGCCCGATCGCGGTGGTCGCCGACACCTTCAAGGACTGGCGCAAGACCTTCTGGGACAATCTCGACATCACCGTGAAGCTGCACAACATCCGGCGCGTCGTCGGCGTCACCCATCGCGACTGCGGCGCAGCCGCCGTCGCCTATGGCGACCGGATCATGAGCGACTTCGGCTTCGAGACCGAGAAGCACACGGAGGCGCTGCGCGCCTTCCGGGCGGAAATCGGCAAGCGCCACCCCACGCTTGCGGTCGATACCGGAATCATGTCCCTGGACGGCGCGGTGACGGTCGTTACCTGAGCGGCAATGGTGTAAACTTCCGGCCGTGCCCGACACGACCCTTTCTCCGCCCGCGAAGACAGGCTCCGCGCTCGACCGGCAACTGGCCGCCCAGAAGATGCGGCGACCGGCCGATCCGCTGCTGTCGCTGGTCGTGCCGGTGTTCAACGAAGCCGATTCGATCGACCTGTTCCTGAGCGCCGTCGAGCCCTTCCTCGACGGCGAGGGCCTGCGCTTCGAGATCGTGTTCGTGAACGACGGCTCGCGCGACGACACGCTGGCCGTGCTGCTGGAGCGCGGCACGCGGGACGCACGGATCAAGGTCGTGAACCTCTCGCGCAACTTCGGCAAGGAAGCCGCCCTCACCGCCGGCATCGATCACGCGCGCGGCGACATGCTGATCCCGATGGATATCGACCTCCAGGATCCGCCGGACCTCTTCAAGCCGTTCGTCGCGCGCTGGCGCGAGGGCTACGACATCGTCTACGGCGTGCGCAGCGCGCGCGATGCCGACACCGTGGCCAAGCGGGTCTCGGCCGGCTGGTTCTACCGGGCGTTCAACCTGATGTCGCCGGTGCCCATCCCGGCCAATGTCGGCGACTTCCGGCTGGTCGACCGCCGCGCCGTCGAGGTGCTGCGCCGCCTGCCCGAGCGCAACCGCTTCATGAAGGGCCTGTTCGCCTGGGTCGGCTTCAACGCGATCGGCGTGCCCTACGAACGGCCGGCCCGCGCCGCCGGCGACAGCAAGTTCAACCTGTGGCGGCTCTGGAACTTCGCGCTCGACGGCGTGGTCAGCTTCTCGACCGTGCCGCTGCGGGCCTCGTTCTACGGCGGTCTCGCGATCGCGGCGATCGCGGTGCTCTATGCATTGTTCATCGTCGCCCGCGTGCTGGTGTTCGGCATCGACACGCCGGGCTACGCCTCGCTATTGATCGTCGTGCTGCTGATGGGCGCCATCCAACTCGTGTCGATCGGCATCATCGGCGAGTATCTCGGCCGCCTCTTCCTCGAGGTGAAGGGGCGCCCGATCTACGTTGTCGAGGGCGTCTACGAGGAAGGCCAGGCGCGCCCTCCGAACGGCTGATGGATCTCAAGGAAGAAGACATCCTGGGCGCCGATATCGGCCGCCACTGGTACTACCGCTCCAAGGCCGCGGCCTTGCGCCGCGCGGTGGGCGCGCTCGCGCCGCGGCGCCTCCTGGACATCGGCGCGGGCTCGGGCTTCTTCTCGCGCCACCTGCTGATGGAAGGCGGCGCGCAATCGGCGCTCTGCGTCGACATCGGCTATCCCGCCAACCGAGACGACAGCGTCGCGGGCAAGCCCGTGCTGTACCGGCGCGACACCGGTCCCACCGACTGCGACCTCGTGCTGATGATGGACGTGCTGGAGCATGTCGACGACGCCGCCGGCCTGGTGCGGCACTACGCGGCCAAGGTGCCGAGCGGCGCGCACTTCCTGGTGACGGTGCCCGCCTTCCAGTTCCTGTGGAGCGGGCACGACGTCTTCCTGGAGCACAAGCGCCGCTACCGCCTGCCGGAGATCGAGCAGACCATGCGCGACGCCGGCCTCCAGGTCGTGCGCGGCGCCTACTATTTCGGTTTCATCTTCCCGCTGGCCGCCGCCGTGCGGCTCGCCACGCGTTCGGTCGAATCCAAGAGCAGCCTCAGCAAGCAGGGCGCCCTCACGAACGCGATCCTGACCGCCGCCTGCGCCGCCGAACTCCCGCTCTTCCCGATCAACCGCCTCGCCGGCCTCTCCGCCTTCGTATTGGCGCAAAAACCCTAGAAGAAGCACACGATGCAGGTCATCGATACGATCGACGCGTTCCGCGCAGCGCGCAAAGGCTTTCCTCGGCTCGGGCTCGTGCCGACCATGGGCTTTCTCCATGAGGGGCATCTCAGCCTGGTGCGGCGCGCGCGGGAGGAGTGCGGCGCGGCGGCGGTCAGCATCTTCGTCAATCCCACGCAGTTCGGCGCCAACGAGGATTTCTCCAAGTATCCGCGCGACATGGAGCGCGACCTCGCCCTGTTGCGCGAGATAAAGACCGATCTCGTCTTCACGCCGACGCCGGCCATCGTCTATCCGCCGGGCCATTCGACCGGCATCGAGGTCGGCGGCGTCACCACGATGCTGGAAGGCGCGGTGCGTCCCGGCCATTTCCGCGGCGTCGCCACTGTCGTCTGCAAGCTCTTCAATATCGTGCAGCCGACGAAGGCCTATTTCGGCCAGAAGGACGCTCAGCAGACCGTCGTGCTGGCCAAGATGGTGCGCGACCTCGACATGCCGCTGGAGATGATCGTGTGTCCGACGGTGCGCGAAGCCGACGGCCTCGCGATGAGCAGCCGCAACGTCTACCTGTCGCCGGACGAACGCCGCGCCGGTACGGTTCTCTATCGTGCGCTGAACGAGGCGGACCGGCGCTTCAAGGCCGGGGAGCGCTCGGCCGAGGCCCTTCGCAAGGCGATCCGCGACGTGCTCGCGACGGAACCCTCGGGCGCGATCGACTATGTGAGCGTGGCGGACCGCAACACCCTGGAGGAACTTGAAACGGTTCCTGCGGACGGCGCGCTGGCGTCCCTTGCCGTGCGTTTCGGCAAGACCCGGCTGCTCGACAACGTCGTGCTGGGCGGCTAGGCCGCCGCAACGTCCTTGCTGCCGATGCGGCGGCGGCGGGCGTTGATCTCGCGCAAGGTCACCAGCATCTCGTCGGCCACGATGTCGCCCGGGATGCCGTCGCCTTCGGCCTCGAGCTCCTTCATGTCGACCCACACGGCGTAGAGCGGCGCGGTGCGCTTGGTGATGATGCCGGCGTGAAGCAGCGTCTTGATCAGCACGCGGAAGATGTTGGTGCTGTCCTTGAGCTGGGCGCGGCGGTCCTCGTCGCCGAAGACCTCCTTCATCGAATCGCGCACCCATTCCCAGTGCAGGCCGTACTTGGTGTAGATCACCTGCTTCTGCTCGGCGTTGATCAGGTTGAACAGCAGCATCTGGAAGGTCTGCGCCGTCCAGTCCTCGACCTTGCGATGCTCCTCCTCGGAGAGGTGCTTGATGGTCTTGGCCGCCCACAGCCGGCCGAAGCGGTGGTGGAACGCCTCGTCGCTCATCACCAGCTGCACCAGCCGGCGCAGCACGGGATCGTTGGTCTTGGCATTGAAGGTCGCGAAGGCGCCCATCGCGATGCCCTCGATGAGCATCTGCATGCCGACGATCTTCTTGTAAACCTCGGGCGTGCTCACCAGATCGCTGAGGACCGTCGCGATCGTCTGGCCGACCGGCAACGGCGCGCCCCAGCGCTTGGCGATGTAGCGGGTGAAGCCGGTGACGTGCCGTGCCTCTTCGCGGGCCTGGTTGGCGGCGTACTCCTGGGCGCCCGGATCGACCAGGACATGGCACAGGCTGGCCGACAGCGACAAAGCGCCCTGCTCGCCGTGCAGGAGATTGGAGATCGACCAGTGCGTGACATCGTTGGCCAGGGCGATCTTCTGGCCCTCGTCGAGCTTGTCGGCGACGGCGCTCTTCAGCTCCAGGATGTTGTCGAGCGGCATGATCGGCTGCCGGGCGATGTCGAACGGCAGGTCGTAGTCGATATAGGCGACGTCCAGCGGATCCCAGAAATGGTCGTGGGTGGCCGAAATGATGCCGTCGAAGGCGTCGCTGCGGCGGCCATAGCGCGGCACCTGCAGCATCGCGGGGAAATCCCCCGGAGCCACGGCGTCATAGGCCTTGTCGTAGGTGATCTGTTGGGCCATCTGGAGCCTCCAATACGGCTTCGAATATGACTGGAGCGTCACCTTTTTCAATGGATTTTTCCCCAGTCCCGGCGCATGGGACTTCCGCCATATTCCGGCCGGATAGCCCGGCTCAACCGGGTGGGCGGCCGCCGCGGCCGTCTGCACAGGAGTAATACATGTCCCGCCGCCGCCGCATCTACGAGGGCAAGGCCAAGACCTTGTTCGAGGGGCCAGAGCCCGGGACCATCGTCCAGTACTTCAAGGACGACGCGACCGCGTTCAACAACCAGAAGAAGGGAACGATCACCGGCAAAGGGGTGATCAACAACCGCATCTCCGAGTTCCTGATGACCAAGCTCGGAGAGATCGGGGTGCCCACCCATTTCATCCGCCGGCTGAACATGCGCGAGCAGCTCATCCGGCAGGTCGAGATCATTCCGCTCGAGGTCGTGGTGCGCAACGTCGCCGCCGGCTCGTTCGCCAAGCGCTTCGGCGTCGAGGAAGGCACGCAGCTCCCGCGCTCGATCATGGAGTTCTTCTACAAGAACGACGAACTCGGCGATCCGATGGTCACCGAGGAGCACATCACCGCCTTCGGCTGGGCGACGCCGCAGGACCTCGACGACATCGTGGCGCTGACGCTGCGCGTGAACGACTTCCTGTTCGGCCTGTTCCTCGGCTGCGGCATCAAGCTGATCGACTTCAAGATCGAGTTCGGCCGGCTGTACGAGGACGAGATGGTCCGCATCGTGCTTGCCGACGAGATCAGTCCGGACTCCTGCCGCCTGTGGGACCTCCGGACCAACGAGAAGATGGACAAGGACCGCTTCCGCCGCGACCTCGGCAAGGTCGAGGAAGCCTACCAGGAAGTGGCGCGGCGGCTCGGCATTTTGATCGACCAGGGCCCCGGAGACATCCGCGGCCCCAGCACCCTGCAATAAAGAGGCGACATGAAAGCCAGAGTTCACGTGACCCTGAAGAACGGCGTGCTCGATCCCCAGGGCAAGGCCATCGGCCACTCGCTCAACCGCCTCGGCTTCCCCGAGGTCGGCGACGTCCGCCAGGGCAAGTTCATCGAGCTCGAGGTCAACGAGACCGACAAGGCCAAGGCCAAGGCGCGCGTCGAGGAGATGTGCCGCAAGCTGCTGGCCAACACCGTGATCGAGAACTTCTCCGTCGAACTGGTGGGCTGAATGAAAGCCGCAGTCCTCGTCTTCCCCGGATCCAACCGCGAGGGTGACGTCGCCCAGGCGATCGAGCTGGTGACCGGCCAGCGGCCGCAGATGGTGTGGCACGGCGACGGCGACTTCGATAAGACCGACCTGATCGTCGTACCGGGCGGCTTTTCCTACGGCGACTATCTGCGCTGCGGCGCGATGGCCGCCCAGTCGCCGGTGATGGCCGAGGTCAAGCGCCGCGCCGCCAAGGGTGTGCCGGTGCTGGGCATCTGCAACGGCTTCCAGATCGTGACCGAAGCGGGACTGCTGCCGGGCACGCTGATGCGCAACTCGCACCTGAAGTTCGTCTGCGCCGACGTCCACCTCAAGGTCGAGACCAGCCAGAGCCTGTTCACCAACCGTTACCAGGCGGGCCAGGTGATCAAGGTTCCGGTGGCCCACGCCGAGGGCAACTACTTCGCCGACGCCGACACGCTGAAGAAGCTGGAGGACCGCGGCCAGATCGCCTTCCGCTACTGCGCGCCCGACGGCACCGTCGACGGCACGGGCAATCCGAACGGCTCGATCAAGAACATCGCCGGCGTGTTCAACGAGACCAAGACGGTGATGGGCCTGATGCCCCATCCCGAGAACGCCACCGAGCCGCTGTTCGGCGGCACCGACGGCAAGGCTCTGTTCGAAGGTATTGTCGAGGCGCTCACGTGACGATCGCTGCTGAAAAGAATCCGCCGGTAAAGCTGCCCAACGAGCCCACGATCACGCCGCAGGTCGTGGCCGAGCACGGTCTCGCCCCGGACGAGTACGAGCGCCTGCTCAAGATCATGGGCCGCACGCCCACGATGGTGGAGCTGGGCATCTTCTCGGCGATGTGGAGCGAGCACTGCTCCTACAAGTCCTCGAAAGTGTGGCTGAAGAAGCTGCCGACCAAGGCGCCGTGGGTGATCCAGGGACCGGGCGAGAACGCGGGCGTCATCGACATCGGCGACGGACAGGCCGCCGTCTTCAAGATGGAGAGCCACAACCACCCCTCCTACATCGAGCCCTATCAGGGCGCGGCGACGGGCGTGGGCGGCATCATGCGCGACGTCTTCACGATGGGCGCGCGGCCGGTGGCCAATCTCAACGCGCTGCGCTTCGGCGATCCCTCGCATCCCAAGACGCGGCATCTCGTGTCGGGCGTCGTGGCCGGCATCGGCGGCTACGGCAACTGCATGGGCATTCCCACGGTCGGCGGCGAGACCAACTTCCACGCGGCCTACAACGGCAACATCCTGGTCAATGCCATGACCGTCGGCATCGCGCCGACCGACAAGATCTTCTATGCGGCCGCCGCCGGCCTCGGCAATCCGATGGTCTATGTCGGCTCCAAGACCGGCCGCGACGGCATCCACGGCGCCACCATGTCCTCGACCGAGTTCAACGAGGACAGCGAGAGCAAGCGCCCCACGGTGCAGGTCGGCGACCCGTTCGTCGAGAAGCTGCTGCTCGAAGCCTGCCTCGAGCTGATGGCGACCGACGCCATCATCGCGATCCAGGACATGGGCGCGGCGGGCCTCACCTCCTCGTCGTTCGAGATGGCAGCCAAGGGCGGGCTCGGATTGGAGATGGCGCTCGACAAGGTGCCGATGCGCGAAGAGGGCATGAACCCCTACGAGCTCATGCTCTCCGAGAGCCAGGAGCGCATGCTGATCGTGCTGAAGCCCGGCCGCGAGGAGCTGGCGCGCAAGATCTTCGAGAAGTGGGAACTCGACTTCGCGGTGGTCGGCCACCTCACCGACACCGAGCGCATGGTGCTGAGCTGGCACGGCGACATCGTGGCCAACATCCCGATCCCGCCGCTGGTCACCGAGGCGCCGATGTACGAGCGGCCGTGGAAGCTCACCGAGCTTCCCGCCACGCTCGACGCCGCCAAGGTGCCCGCGCCGAAGGATTGGAATGCCTCGCTGATCGCCCTGATGAGCTGCCCCGATCTCGCGAGCAAGGCGTGGATCTGGCACCAGTACGATCACCTGATCCTGGGCAACACCGCGGTGCGTCCGCAGGACGGCGACGCCGCCGTCGTGCGCATCGCCGGCGGCCACAAGGGCCTCGCGATGACCTCCGACTGCACGCCGCGCTACGTGCAGGCCCATCCCGAGACCGGCGGCCGCCAGGCCGTCGCCGAGGCATGGCGCAACATCACGGCGACCGGCGCCAGGCCGCTCGCCGTCACCGACAACATGAACTTCGGCAATCCGCAGAAGCCCGAGATCATGGGCCAGTTCGCCGGCGCCGTAATGGGAATCGCCGAAGCCTGCAAGGCGCTCGACTTCCCGGTCGTGAGCGGCAACGTCTCGCTCTACAACGAGACCGAGGGCCGACCGATCCTGCCGACGCCGACGATCGGCGCGGTGGGCGTGATCGCCGACATCGGCAAGACCGTGGGCTCGCGCCTCACCAAGGCCGGTCTCCGCATCGTGCTGGTCGGCGAGACCAAGGGCTGGCTCGGCCAGTCGCTCTATCTCCGCGAGGCCTGCAAGCGCGAGGAAGGCGCCCCGCCGCCGGTCGACCTCGCCGCCGAGCGCCGCAACGGCGACTTCGTGCGCGCCCAGATCGACGCCCGCCGCGTCGCCGCCTGCCACGACCTCTCGGACGGCGGCCTGCTGGTCGGCCTGGCGGAAATGTGCATCGCCGGCGGCACCGGCATGGAAGTGGCCCAGCCCGCGGGGAACGGCGTTCCGTCGCACGCGTTTTTCTATGGTGAGGATCAGGGCCGCTATCTCATCGCCACCGGCGTGGCGGACGAGATCGTGGCCGAAGCCAGGAAGGCCGGGGTTCCGGCCGTGGTGATCGGCCATTCGGGCGGCACGTCCCTGGTGGTGAAGGACCTCGTGTCGCTGAAGCTCGACGACATCAAGGCCGCCCACGAGGGCTGGCTGCCCGCCTATATGAACGCCACGGAATAACGCCCAGAACCAAGGGAAATCACCCTCATGCCGATGGCTGCCGACGAGATCGTCGCCCTGATCAAGCAGGGCATCCCCGACGCCCAGGTCGAAATGCAGGACCTCGCCGGCGACGGCGACCACTGGGCTGCGACGGTCGTTTCGCCGGCCTTTGCCGGCAAGACCAAGATCCAGCAGCACCAGATGGTCTATGGCGCCCTGGGCGGCCGCATGGGGGGTGTCCTGCACGCCCTGAAGCTTACGACCATGGCGCAAAAGGCCTGACCGCCCTATATTGGGAGAAATCCTTGAGGAGCTTCTTATGAGCGAAGTCTTCGACCGCATCCGCGACGAGATCAGCAAGAACGACGTCCTTCTGTTCATGAAGGGCACGCCCGTGTTCCCCCAGTGCGGCTTCTCGGCCGCCACCGTGGACTGCCTCAGCCAGCTCGGCGTGAAGTTCCATGGCATCAACATCCTGGTCGACCCGGACCTGCGTCAGGGCATCAAGGAATTCAGCCAGTGGCCGACCATCCCTCAGCTCTACGTGAAGGGCGAGTTCATCGGCGGCTGCGACATCGTCCGCGAGATGTTCGAGACCGGGGAGCTGGCGCAGCTCTTCAAGGACAAGGGTGTATCGCTGGCGCAGGCAGCGTAGCTGCCTGCTGGCGAGCTCGTAGCGGTAGGCGCGCTCCGTCGCGCCAGTCGGCCAAAGGCCGAACCGCAGAGCTCGCACCGCTCAGATAAGAGAGACGTTCTCATCTATTCTGTACCGCGCGGGCTCTCGCGCATCTGAATGCGCTGCCGCCCGCCTGTGTTTGCCTATGCAAACACATAGGAAGCCATGGAGAGGTTGCCCGACGTGAAGCTGCGGTGCAGGGCCTGCCCGCGGGCGCCCTCCCCCGCCGCGCCGAAGGCGACATGCAGCGGCAGGAGGTGCTCGTCGGTCGGATGGGCTTCCTGGGCGAACGGCGCCTCGCTGCGATAGTTCGCCAGCGCCGCCGCGTCGCCCTTCTCCAGCGTGCCGGCCACCCAATCGTCGAACGCCTGCGCCCATGGCTCGGGCGGCGTGCCGTGCGCACCGCGCACGAGGCGGCGAAGATTGTGCGTGGCGCTGCCCGAGCCCATTACCAGCACGCCCTCGTCGCGCAGCGGCGCCAGCCGGCGGCCAAGCTCGAGATGATGCGCGGGACTCATGTAAGGCTGCACGGCCAACTGGAAGATCGGGATGTCGGCCTCGGGCCAGGCCAGCAGCGCCGGCACCCAGGCGCCGTGGTCGAGCCCATACTCGGCCGGCGCGGCGCCGGTCATTTCCGCCACGCGGCGGGCCAACGCGGGATCACCGGGCGCGTCGTAGCGCAGTTTGAACAGCGCGTCGGGGAAGCCGTAGAAATCGTGGATGGTCTCGGGACGGTCGCTGACAGACACCGCCGGACGCTCGGTATTCCAATGTGCTGATACCGCCACGATCGCCTTGGGACGCGGCAGGACGCCGCCCAATCCGGCCAGGAAGGCCCGCGCCGGCAGGTCCTTTTCCAGATAGAGCATCGGCGAGCCGTGCGACACAAAGACAGTCGGCATCGACATTTGATCAATCCTCACACAACATCTGCAATTGGAAAAGAAGGGAATCCTGTATGACCGTTTGGGGAAGAGTAGCGGCAATCGCCGTCGCAATATGGGCAGCGCTCGGCGCGCCCGCCATGGCGCAGACGACGTTGCGCATGGTCAGCCACGCCGACATCAAAATCCTCGACCCGATCTGGACGACGGCGCTGATCACGCGAAACTTCGGCTACATGGTCTACGACGTGCTGTTCGCACGCGACGCCGACCTCAACGTGAAGCCCGAGATGGCGGAGAAGTACTCCGTCTCGGCCGACAAGCTCACCTGGACGATCACCTTGCGCGACGGGCTGGTATGGAGCGACGGCACGCCGGTCACCTCCGAGGACTGCATCGCCTCGATCAAGCGCTGGGGCGCGCGCGACTCCTTCGGCCAGCTTCTGATGAAGGACACGGCCGAGATCAGGAAGGTCGACGACAAGACCTTCTCGATCGTGCTGAAGCGCGAGTTCGGCCTGGTGCTCGAGGCGCTGAGCAAGATCTCGTCGAACGTGCCGTTCATGATGCCCAAGCGCGTCGCCGAGACCGATCCCAACAAGCAGATCACCGAGTTCATCGGCTCCGGTCCGTTCATCTTCAAGCAGGACGAGTGGAAGCCCGGCGAAAAGATGGTGTTCGTGAAGAACCCCAGGTACAAGCCGCGCAACGAGCCGCCCTCGATGCTGGCCGGCGGCAAGGTCGCCAAGGTCGACCGCGTCGAGTGGCTCGCCATGCCCGATCCGAGCACCCAGGTGAACGCGCTGATCGCCGGTGAGATCGACCTGATCGAGGCGCCGCCGCCCGACCTGTTCCCGATCCTGCGCGCCGAGAAGAACATCGAGGTCTATCCCTGGAACGCCCAGGGCAGCCAGATCATCATGCGCTTCAATCACATCCAGCCGCCGTTCAACAACGTGAAGATCCGGCAGGCCGCGATGTATGCGCTGGCGCAGGAAGACATCATGCGCGCCCAGGTCGGCGACCCGGAGATCTACAAGCTGTGCAACGCGCCGTTCATCTGCGGCACGCGGTTCGGCAAGGAATATGGCGACCTGCTGATCAAGCCCGACATCGCCAAGGCCAAGGCGCTGCTGAAGGAAGCGGGTTACGACGGCACACCGGTGCTGATGATGCACCAGACCGACCTGCAATCGTCCAACAACGTGCAGCCGGTCGCCAAGCAGCAGCTCGAGAAGGCCGGCTTCAAGGTCGACATGGTGTCGATGGACTGGCAGACGGTGGTCTCGCGGCGCGCCCGCAAGGAGCCGCCCGCGCAGGGCGGCTGGAACATCTTCTTCACCACCAACATCACGCTCGACAGCGACAATCCCGGCACGAACTCCTTCGCGTCGGGCGCCTGCGAGAAGGCGTGGTTCGGCTGGCCGTGCGATCCGGAGATGGAGAAGCTGCGCGACGCCTTCATCCACGAGACCGATCCCGAGAAGCAGAAGGCGCTGGGCTACGCGATCTCCGACCGCGTGATCGGCCAGGCCTTCTACGCCCCGGTCGGCCAGTACAAGGCCTTCGGTGCCTACCGCAAGGATCGGCTCTCGGGCTGGCTGCCCGGGCCGATCCCCATTCTCTGGAACATCGAGAAGAAGAAGTAATTCGTCCAAGGCGGCTCAGGCCGCCTGGGCGAGAGGCTCCTCGTGCCAGCGCTGCGCGGCTTCCGCGACGCGCTGGCCCAGCAACTCGGCGGTGCGGAACTCGCTCGCACCGATTCCCTCGACGCCCTGGTCGCCGTGCGCCTGCGCCATCAGGCCGATCGAGGCGCCGGTACGGTTGAGATCCTCGACCGAGCCCTTGGAGTGGTTGTTGCCCGGCGGCAGACCGAGGCCGACCCACACCATGCCGTGCTGCGCGGCCAGGGTGAGCAGCTGGTAGAGCGTGTTCTGCTTGTCGCCGCCCCACGACGCCGAGACGGTGAAGCCGGCGGCGAGCTTGTCCTGCCACGCCCGGCTCATCCAGCGCTTGGACGTCCAGTCCTTGAACTTGGCGAACTCCGCGCTGATGCCGCCCATGTAGGTCGGGCTGCCGAAGACGATGGCGTCGGCCGCATCGAGTTCCGCCGCCCGCGCCTCGACCTCGGCCACGGGAACGAGGGTCGTCCTCACGCCGGCGACCTTTTGGGCGCCCTTGGCAACGGCGTCGGCCAGAGCGGAGGTATGGCCAAAACCCGAGTGGTAGACGATGGCAACGGTCGACATGCTGATCTCCAATCCTTTGTTCTGACTGGAGAATTCGCTCCAGCCATTTGGTTACTCAAAGTGACTGGAAATATCTGGGAGCCATGCTATATGTTCGCCAGTAGGTACCGTTTCGTAACCATTGGTTTTTTTCAATGATCCAAACCGACCCCGCCAAGGGCGCCCAGGAGCACGGCGCGTCCTGCCCCATGGACTACATCCTGCGCATGCTGATGGGCCCGTGGACCACGTACATCGTCTACAACCTGCGCACCTACGGGCCGCAGCG
>JAFEFH010000076.1 GCA_018240695.1 Pseudomonadota bacterium
CCGCCTGATCAAGGGCGCGGCCGAGGTCGAGAAGGGCAAGGCCTGCTTCAAGCCGCTGATGATCGAGGCCGATCTCGCGTGGAAGGCGGAGATCCAGTCGTCCGGCCTCGGCGAGCTGTTCCGCACCAAGGGCTGTCTCTACGTCTACGAGAGCGAACAGGCTTTCGCCGACACCGACGAGATGCGCGGCCTGCAACAGGGCAAGGGCACCGAGTTCGAGATCGTCGACGGCAACCGCGCGCGCGAGCTGGCGCCCGGCCTCAGCCAGACCGTCGTGCGCGGCATCTACTATCCGCGCAACACGCATACGATCGATCCGTTCCGTGTCGTCTCGACCCTGGCCGAGCGCTTCACCGCCGAAGGGGGCACGGTGGTACGCGGCCGCGTGCGCGGCTTCGGGCGCGAGGGCAACCGCGTCACCAGCGTGAAGCTCACCGATTCCGAATTGCCGGCGAAGGCCGTCGTGATCGCGGCCGGCCGCGCCTCGGGCGAGCTGACGCGCCTGCTCGGCTTCAACGCGCCGCTGGTCGCCGAGCGCGGCTATCACGTGATGCTGGCGCCCGACAACGTGAAGTTCGATCTTCCCGTGAGCCCGCCCGAGCGCGGCCTGTTCTTCACGCCGATGGCGGAGGGCATGCGCATCGCGGGCACCGTCGAACTGGCGGCCCCGCACCAGCCGCCGTCATGGCACCGCGCCGACCTGCTGGCCGGTCACTTCCGCGCCCTCTTTCCCGGCGCCGGCGGCCCCGAGATCAGCCGCTGGATCGGCGAGCGCCCGACCCTGCCCGACTACCGTCCCGCGATCGGCCGCGCGCCGCGCCTGGAGAACGTCTATTGCGGCTACGGCCACCAGCATCTCGGCCTGACGCTCGCGACCGCGACCGGCCGCCTGATCGCGCGCCAGATGGAGGGCGAGGCCCTGCCTGCCGGCCTCGAAGGCTGCGATCCGGGAAGATTCGGCTAGGAGGTCGCTGCGGGATGAGACTGGATCTCTTGATCCTCGTGACATCAGTGAGTCTATGCGGAGTGAGTCCGACGTTTGGCCAGGATCGTCCGACCTATCGAAGCCTCTGGGAGTCGGTCTCACATGACCCTGAATGTGCACCGTCGGAATATCCAGATTTCATCCTGGTGACATGCAAGCAAGCCCTCGCGCTTTGGTATTTCACCAAGCCTACGCATCCCGCAAATCCGGGCGTCATCAGACAGCAAATTGTTCAGGATACGACTGGCATCAGCAGCCGAGTTTCAGGTTGGTCTTTCGCGTCTGATGACGCTCAACCAGCATTCAAGGCTTGGCTGGCTCAAATCCGCGATTTGGACCTGAAGGCCAAGGAAGACCTCGAGCGACAGTACGGACCGGCTGGAAGCCAGAAACCGAACTAGGATCGAGGCGTGCGATGCGGAACCTATTGCGGACCGACGACCATCGGCGCGGGCAGGCTGCCGGGGAGTTTGCCCAGCGCCTGCAAGGCCGACTGCATCGCCACGATGTAGCCGTAGGGCCCGAGCCCGCAGATCACCGCCTTCACCGCCGACGACAGTTTGGAATGGCGGTGCATCTCGTCGCGCGCGTGGATGTTGGAGATGTGCAGCTCGATGATCGGCCCTTCGAAGGTCTTCAACACGTCGAACAGCGCCACCGAGGTGAAGGAGTAGCCCGCCGGATTGAAGATCAGCGCGTCTGCCTCCTTGCGCGCCGCCTGGATGAGATCGACCAGCACGCCCTCGTGGTTGGACTGGTGGAACGCCAGAGCGCACCCGGCAAAGCGCGCGAAGTCCTCGCAGCTCGTCTTGATCGCCTCGAGCGTCGTCGCGCCGTAGATGTGCGGCTCGCGCACGCCCAGCAGGTTGAGGTTCGGGCCGTTCAGGATCGTCAACCGTGCCGTCATCTCTTCTCTCCCCCTATGACGCGCCGTATTGCAGCAGCGTCTCGCCGTTGGCCTTCAGCCAGGCCTGCGGCGGCGCCATCGGCCCGTCGCACAGCCGCTCGGCCAGCGCCCAGAAGCGCGGCCCGTGATTCATGTGCACCAGATGGGCGACTTCGTGCGCCACCAGATAGTCGATCACTTCCGGCGGCGCGAACACGAGGCGCCACGAGAAGGACAGCGCGCCATCGGGCGCGCAACTGCCCCAGCGCGAGCGCGTGTCGCGCACGGTGACGCGCTTGGCGGCGCGTTCGACGCGGGCGGCCTTCGCCTCGACGAGGGAGACGAGACGGCGGCGGATCTCGGCCGTCAGCCAGTCGCGCAGGCGGCGTGGCAGGTGTTCCGGACGGCCGGCGACGTGAATCTCGCCGTTCTCGAGCCAGACCGTGCCGCGCGCGTCGGCGCGATGGCGCACGCGATGCGGCACGCCGAACAGCGGCACGTCGGCGCCGTCCACAAAGGGCCGCAATGCCGGCAGGCGCTTCAGGCGTGCGGCGATCCAGCCGGCCTGCTGCTGGGCGAAGCCAACGGCCGTGCCACGCGCCATGCGCAGCGGCGCCGTCAGCACGATCCGCCGCCGCGCCGGATCGACGCGCAGCGAGGCACGGCGCGCGCGGGCGCTGCGCACGAAGGTGACCGGCAGGTCGGCGCCGGCATGGGCGATCAGGAGGTCTTCGGGCTCGACGGGAGCCCGGGGCGGCGCGCGACGGAGACGGAGCAGGTCGTCGATCAACGACATGCGCCATCTTGTATCGCGTTACGCCGCCATCGGCACCTCGTTTACGGCATCGATCATCATCTGCGCCAGCACGCCGTAGGCGGTGGCCCAGGCGTCCTTGACCTCGGGCGTGAAGCCCTCGCCCAGCCCCTGCTCGAGGGTCCACAGCAGGGCCGCGCCCACCGGGGCGAACTGGTCAGCGGTGACGCCATAGCCCGCATGGTGACGGCCCAGCGCCTCGACCGCGGGCATCAGCGTCTCGAGCCGGGTGAGGCCGCTCACGACGGTGCCCAGCATCGCCATCAGCTTCTTCTTCTGCTCCGACAGGTCGTCGGGGAACATCTTGCGGACCGGCGGCGCGATCTCAAACAGGCGGCCATAGAACATCTCGGCCGCGGTGGCGGCGATCGGGGCAACCTGGGCGAAGCTCGTCTGCACAAGCGTGATCTGATGCGGCGTCATGGTGGGTCCTCGGAAAGTCGTTTGCGGGAGCCTGACTAAGCGCCGGCCGCTTCGCGGCGATTTCCCCGCCACGGGGATTTGCTTCGTTGGTTTCGCGGCTAAGATGCCGCCATGTCCCTCGACCTCGCCCGCCTGCGCGCCGACACCCCCGGCTGCGCGCACGTCCTGCACCTCAACGCCGCCGGCTCTTCACTGCCCAGCCGGCGCACGCTCGACGCCACGGTCGACCATCTCAAGCTCGAGGCCGAGATCGGCGGCTACGAGGCGGCCGATGCCAAGCGCGACGAGCTGAATGGGCTCTATCCGTCGGTGGCGCGGCTGATCGGCGCCGAGGCCGGCGAGATCGCCTTCGTCGAGAATGCCACCCGCGCCTGGGACCTCGCTTTCTATTCGCTCGACTTCGAGCCGGGCGATCGCATCCTGACCTGCGTCAGCGAATATTCGTCGAATTACATCTCCTATCTCCAGGTGGCGAAGAAGACAGGCGCCGAGCTGGTCGTCGTGCCCGACGACAATCACGGCCAGATCGACGTCGCGGCGCTGGAGCGCGCGATCGACAAGCGCACGAAACTGATCTCGATCTCGCACATCCCGACCCAGGGCGGCCTGGTGCAGCCGGCCGAGGCGGTCGGCCGGATCGCCAACAAGGCGGGCGTGCTCTACCTGCTCGACGCCTGCCAGTCGGTCGGTCAGCTTCCGGTCAACGTGAACACGCTCGGTTGCGACTTCCTGTCGGCCACGGGCCGCAAATACCTGCGCGGGCCGCGCGGCACCGGCTTTCTCTACGCGCGCCAGAAGACGACGGCTGGGATCGAGCCGATCTTCCTCGACAACCACGCCGCCAAGTGGACCGGCGACAACGAGTACACGACCTTCGACAACGCCCTTCGGTTCGAGAACTGGGAGCGATACTTCGCGGGCGTGCTGGGCCTCAAGGCCGCGATCGACCAGGTGAACGAGCTGGGCATCGAGGCGATCTGGGCGCGGCTGAAGCCGCTGGCCGACGGTTTACGCGCACGACTGAAGACCGTGAAAGGCGTCTCCCTCACCGACTTGGGCGAGGTCCAGGGCGCCATCGTCACCTTCGCCGTCACGGGCAAGGATCATCTCGCGATCAAGGCGGCGTTGCGCGCGCAGAAGATCAACGTATCGGTCTCGACGCAGTTCTCCTCGCGTCTCGACCTCAAGGGCCGCGGCCTCGTGAACGTGATGCGCGCCTCGGTGCATCTCTACAACACCGAGGAAGAACTCGACCGCTTCGTCGAGGCGCTGCGCCGGGCGATCTAGGACGATGAACGACGAATACGACTATGTCATCGTGGGCGGCGGCTCGGCCGGCGCCGTGCTGGCCGCGCGTCTGACAGAAGATCCGGCGATCCGCGTGCTGCTGCTCGAGGCCGGCCGCGACTTCCGCACCGCCGAGACGCCCGAGCACATCCGCATCCCCAATCCGCTGCGCGCCATCGGCGACGACAATTACCGTTACCCCAAGCTGCTGGCGCGGCGCACCGAGCGGCAGGAGCCGAAGTTGCTGTGGCGCGGCCGCGCGATCGGCGGCAGCTCGACGATCAACGGCCAGATCGCCATCCGCGGCATTCCCGACGACTTCGCCGACTGGGCGGCGCTGGGCGCGCGCGGCTGGGGCTGGGACGAGGTCCTGCCCTACTTCCGCAAGCTCGAGACGGACGTGAATTTCGGCGATAGGCCCTATCACGGCGACAGCGGCCCGATCCCGGTCTATCGCGCGCCGATCGAAGCATGGGGTCCGGCCGATCGCGCCCTGCGCGAGGCCGCGATCGGGCTGGGCTACGGCTGGTGCGAGGACCACAACGCGCCCGAAGGGACCGGCGCCTCACCCTACGCGATCAACAGCCGCAACGGCCTGCGCATCTCGACCAACGACGGCTATCTCGAGCCGGCGCGCGGCCGCGCCAACCTCACCATCGTCGGCCACGCGATCGTCGACACGCTGTCGTTCGAAGGCAATCGCGCCCATGCCAACGGCGTGAAAGTGACCGTGGGCGACGAGGCGCGCACCGTGCGGGCGCGGCGCGAGGTGCTGCTCTGCGCCGGCGCCATTCATTCGCCGGCCGTGCTGCAACGCTCGGGCATCGGCCCTGCCGCGTGGCTGAAGCCGCTCGGCATCACGGTCGTGGCCGACCGGCCGGTCGGTCAGCACCTGCTCGATCACCCGATCCTGAGCCTGATGCTGGCGCTCAAGCCCGAAGCGGAAGTGAGCACGCTCGCGCACCGCCACACCAATTGCTGCGTACGCTATTCGTCGAAGCTCGCGGGCGCCGGCATCAACGACATGATCATGATCGCGGGCAATTTGCGGCCGGCCGAGGATGGCGGCACGGCGCGCGCCCGCATGGCCGTCTCGGCGTTCGAGGCATTGAGCGAAGGCACGGTGCGCATCACCACGCGCGACAACACGATCGATCCGCAGGTCGACGAGCGCATGCTGAGCCACGAGAGCGACCTGGTGCGGCTGCGCGACGGCATCCTGCGCATGGTCGAGATCTGCAAGCATCCCGCCGTTCAGGCGATCTCGACGCGCACCGAATATGGCAGCACCGGCCGTCCGACCGACGCGCCGTTCACGCCGCGGGAACTCGACGACTGGATGTTCGACGAATGCTCCGACGCCCAGCATGCCAGCGGCACCTGCCGCATGGGCGCGGCCGACGATCCGCGCTCGGTGGTCGATCCCGACTGCCGCGTGATCGGCACGACCGGCCTGCGCGTGATCGACGCCTCGGTGATGCCGACCGTGGTGCGCGCCAACACGCATTTCACGACGGTCATGATCGCGGAAAAGATGGCCGACACGCTCAAGCGCGGCCACTAACCTCCGTCGCTATTCGGCGGCGACGCCCAAGCCGATCGGGCAGCTCACGCCGGTGCCGCCGAGGCCGCAATAGCCGTTGGGATTCTTCGCCAGGTATTGCTGGTGATAGTCCTCGGCGTAGTAGAACGTCGGCGCATCGACGATCTCGGTCGTGATCTCGCCCATGCGGTTCTTGGCCAACTCCTTCTGGAACACCGCGCGCGAGGCCTCGGCCTTCTGCTTCTGCTCGGCCGAGAAGGTGTAGACGCCCGAGCGGTACTGCGTGCCGACGTCGTTGCCCTGGCGCATGCCCTGGGTCGGGTCGTGGCCTTCCCAGAACACCTTGAGCAGCGTCTCGTACGAGGTCTTCTTCGGGTCGAACCACACCATCACCACCTCGTTGTGGCCGGTGTAGCCCGAGCAGACTTCCTCATAGGTCGGGTTGGGGGTGTAGCCCGCGGCATAGCCGACGGCCGTCGCGTAGACGCCCGGCACTTTCCAGAACATGCGCTCGGCGCCCCAGAAGCAGCCCAGGCCGAACATCGCCTGCTCGAGGCCGGCCGGAAACGGCGCCTTGATGCGATTGTGATTCACGAAATGCTCGGCGGGCACGGAGAAACCGGGCGCGGCGCGACCGGGCAGCGCCTTGTCGGAGGTCGGCATCTCGGCCTTCTTGCGAAGCATCTGCCACATGGTCCCTCTCCTTGGATTTTGGTTCGGACCCAATATGGCCATACACTCCCCGCAAATCGAGGGGGAGGGGACCCGGAAATGGCCGTCTTTTTCATCTGCGTGGGCATCCTGGGGATGCTGGCGGTCGTTCTTGCGACGCGCATTTCCGGCCTGCGCCGGGGCCGTCGGGTGTCCCTGGGCGACGGCGGCGACAAGGAGCTGAACGTCGCCATCCGCGCCCACGGCAACCTGATCGAATGGGCGCCGTTGGTCTTGTTCCTGATCTACCTGCTGCATGGCCCCTACGGCCCGCGCCATGTCGCGATCCTGGCGGTGGTCTTCACGATCGGCCGCCTCGCCCATGCCGGCGGCATGCTGGGCTTTGTCCCGTCCGGCCGCGTGCTGGGCGCCGTCGTGACCCTCCTGGTCACGGCCGTGGCGGCGGTGATGCTGGTCGTGGCCGGCGTGCGGGCGATCTGAACGGAGACGCTTCTTGCCGCCGTTGCTCGGGAATCTCTGGAAGATCGCGGTCGAGTCGTTCTACGGCTTCTTCGACAACCGCCTGTCGACATCGGCGGCGGCGATGGCGTTCTACACGATGTTCGCCGTCGGCCCGATCATGATCTTCTCGATCGCGATCGCCGAGCCGTTCGTCGGCCGGTCCGATGCGCAACGGGCGATCTTCGATGCCCTGCTCCAGCTCGGCATCGCCCAGGAGCACTTCAAGAGCATCCAGCGCTACGCCTCGGAGGATCTGTTCCGCGGCGGCGGGATCGCGGCGATCATCGGCGCCGGCGTCCTGCTCTACACCGGCACGCGCGTCTTCGTGGAACTGGACGACAGCATCAACGTGATCTGGAAGGGCGCGATCACGCGCAAGATCCATCCCGTGCTGCAAAGCCTGAAGTCGCGGGCGCTGGCGCTGGTGCTGATGGTCGGGCTGGGCATCCTGTTGATCGCGGTCATCCTCACGTCCGTCGTGCTCTCGGCCTACGCCGGCGCCCTCGAGGCCTTTCCCATCCTCGGCATCTGGATCGGCCCGGCGATCTCGGGGTTCATCCACTATGGCGTGCTGACCGCGTTCTTCACGGTGATCTACTGGTGGCTGCCGGCCACGTACGTGCCGTGGAAGTTCGCGCTGATCAGCGGCGCGGTGAACTCCCTGCTGTTCGCCGCCGGCAACCGCACGCTGGTCTATTACTTCGAGGTCACCAACCTCACCTCGGCGTTCGGCGCCACCGCGGGCTTCGCCGCCATCATGGTGTGGATGTACTGGACCGCGCTCACGATCCTGATCGGCGCCCAGGTCGGCCGCTGCACGCGCGACGTCTTCACCGATATCTTCGCCCGGCAGCGCTCCCTGCCCACCCGTGAGGGCTAGGGGCGCCCGACAGGCGCCCTAGAACATGGTCGCGAGAACACGGTCCGGCGGCTTGTGGCCGTCGGCGAAGGTCTTGATGTTGATCAGCACCTTCTCGCCCATCTCGATGCGGCCCTCGAGCGTGGCCGAGCCCATGTGCGGCAGCAGCACCACGTTGTCGAGTTCGAGGAACTTCGGGTTGATCTGCGGCTCGTGCTCGAACACGTCGAGGCCGGCCCCGGCGAGGTCGCCGCCGCGCAGCATGCGCACCATGGCGTTCTCGTCGATCACCTCGCCGCGCGCGGTATTCACGATGATGGCCGAGGGCTTCATCAGCTTGAGGCGGCGCGCCGACAGAAGATGATAGGTCGCGGGCGTGTGCGGGCAGTTCACCGACACGATGTCCATGCGCGCCAGCATCTGGTCGAGGCTTTCCCAGTAGGTGGCGTCGAGCTCGCGCTCGATCTCGGCGTGGACGCGCTTGCGATTGTGATAGTGGATCGCGAGCCCGAAGCCCTTGGCGCGCTGCGCCAGCGCCTTGCCGATGCGGCCCATGCCGACGATGCCCATGCGCTTGCCCTGGAGCCGCGCGCCCAGCATCGAGGTCGGGCTCCAGCCGGTCCACTTGCCGCTGCGCACCAGCCGCTCGCCGGCGCCCATGCGGCGCGCGGTCGCGAGCACCAGCGCCATCGACATGTCGGCGGTGTCCTCGGTCAGCACGCCCGGCGTATTGGTGACGGTGATGCCGCGCTGGCGGGCGGTGTCGAGGTCGATATGGTCGACGCCGGTGCCGAAGGAGGCGATCAGCTTCAGCTTGGGCCCGGCCTGCGACAGCACGCGGCTGTCGATGCGGTCGGTCACGGTCGGCACCAGCACGTCGGCGTTCTTCACCGCCTCGACGAGCTGGGCCGGGGTCAGGGCCTTGTCGTCGGCGTTCAACCGGGCGTCGAACAGTTCCATGAGCCGCGTTTCGATCGCGTCGGGCAGTTTCCGGGTGACGATCACCAACGGTTTTTTCTTGGCGCTTGGCGGCATGTACGTCCCGATTAGCAATTCCGTCGCCGCCTTGTCCAGCGACCGGGCTTTTTGCGGCATTTCTTCGAAAAAGCCGGTCTTTTCATGTGCTTGTCGTATCCGGCGGAGTTTTAAGGTAATATGGCCGGCGTATGCGCATTCGAGCGTTCCTGGCGGGCCTGCTGGTCCTTGTGCTGGCGGGCAGTACGGCCCTTGCCGCCGACACCCCCCCGGCCCGCCGTGGTTCGGGCCTGCCGCTCCCCCGCTTCGCCTCGCTGCGCTCCGATCTGGTCAACGTCCGCACGGGACCCGGCACGCGCTACCCCATCGAATGGGTGTTCAAACACAAGCTGATGCCGGTCGAAATCATCGCCGAATACGAGAATTACCGGAAAATCCGCGACTGGCAGGGCGCCGGCGGCTGGGTCCACCAGAGCCTGCTGACCGGCAAGCGCGGCTTCGTGGTCGCCGCCAAGGAAGCCGAGGTCTATCGCACCCCGGCCCCCTCGGCCGAGGTGGTCGCCAAGTTCGAGCCCGAGGTGATGGGCGAGATCCGTTCCTGCCAGGGCAATTGGTGCAGGGTCAGCGCAGGCGGCATCAGCGGCTGGGTCGAACGCTCCCAGATCTGGGGTGTCTACAAGTCCGAGTCGGTCAACTAGGCGCGGTCGAAGCGCTGGCCCACCGGTCCGCCGGCACGTAGAAGGTTCGCCGTGGTCCACGCCGCCAGCGTCACGTTCAAGCGATTCGAGCATATGTCCCCGCCCGCGGCGGTGGCGGCATTGCTGCTGCATGTGGTCGTGGCGCTGCTGTTCTTGTGGGCGCCGGTCCATCGCCCGCCGATCGACGAGCCGGTGGTCGAAGTGACGATGGAGCCGCCGCCCAAGCCGCCCGAGCAGAAGCCGGCGGAGCAGAAGCCGCCGCCCGAGCCGCCCAAGCCGCCGCCCCCGAAGCCGCAACCGATGCCGTTGCCCGGTCTGGTGCCGCCTGGCCCGGTCGGCGAGAAGAGCACCGCGCCGCCGATGGCGCGCGGCGAGACGACGCGCGAGTTGCCGGCCACCAAGGCCGAGGAGCCCAAGCCCAAGGAAGAGCCCGCCGCCGCGCCGGAACCGCCGCAGCAGGCGATGGCACGTCCGGCCGAGCCGCCGCCACCGGCGCCGCCCACGCCGACGCTCGAGAAGGAACTGCCGCCGCTCGAGAAGCCGCCGCAGCCCATCACCTCGCGCGACATCCCGAAGCCCGCGCCGGTGCCCGAGAAGAAGCCCGAGCCGCCGAAGCCCGAGCCGCCCAAGCCGGCGCCGCAACCGCCGCATCCGCAGGCCCAGCCGCAGCGGCCGGCGCCGCCGCAGCTCCAGCCGTCGCCGCTGTCGCGCCTGCCGCGCAACGCGCCCTCGCAACAGCGCAACGAAGAGCCGCGCTCGACCTTCGTCAACCCGGCCGACACCTACGCGCAGAACACGTCGCGCGATGCCTATCTGCAAAGGGTCGTGGCGCAGGTGGGTCGCTATCAGGCGAACATGGTCGGCGTCAGGCCCGACGACTATGCCGTGGCGCGCTTCACGATCGCTCGCAGCGGTTCGCTGATCAACGTGTCGGTCGTGTCGTCGAGCGGGAACCCCTCACTCGACCGCGGCCTGCTCGCGGCCTTTCATTCGGTCGCACCCTTCCCGCCGATGCCGGCGGACCTCGGCGACTCCTACACGTTCACATTGGCCTTCGGCCCGCGCTACCGGCGCTAGGGATTTCTCTCAGGCGAAGTCGGCCGACAGCGCCTGGCGCACGGCATCGGACATCACGGCCATGTGGCCGTAGTTCGGATGGTCGAAGCCCACCACCACCTCGCCCTTGCCGGACTTGAAGGCAGCGATCTGCGCGGGCGTGAACGGAAAGCGCATGAACTGCACCGAAGAGGCCTTGCCGTCCTCGCGGCTGCGTTCCTGGTCGTCCTCGGCGACGCCGCGCACGGTCTCGCCGCCGACGCGGATGAACGCCTTGTGCTCGATGCCGCCCAACGCACCCAGCGCGCGGGCGCGGCGCACCGGATCGTCGATCTCGAACATCACCGTCGCCACCAGTTCGGCGCCCTGCGGGATCAGCGGATTGTAGGCCGCCAGCTCGTCCGGCAGCTGCGCGTCGCCGCCCTTCTCGATGAACAGCATCTCCTGCACCTGGTGCAGCATCGTGGCGTAGGACTCGAAGTAGAAGGTCGCGAACGGCCCGACCTCGAGCCGGCGGTTCTTCTTGATCTCGCTGATCTGCCTGCGGCGCTCGGCGCGCTGGCCGGCATACTGGGCCAGCGGCACGATCACCGACGGATCGATCTTGCGCGGTGTCGCAGTGGTCATGGAACTACTCCTCGATCAGCCCGTAGGCGCGGGCAAAGATCTCGATCGGATGCTCGGCGCGGAACGGCTTGGGTTTGGTCTCGCCCGCTTCCATCTCCATCACCTGCATGAGGTGATCGGCGGCGAGCGGACATTCGGACGCCACATGGGCGGTGTCGTTCTTCAGCGCGGCCTGTGCGGCCGGCTTGCCGACCTTGACCGCGATGTCGAAGTTCTCGGTGCGCGCGCCCCAGATGCCGCCATGGCCGCTGCAACGCTCGATCACCGCGACGCGCGTCTTGGGGATCAGGCGCAGCATCTCGGCGGCCTTCGGGCCCATGTTCTGCGCGCGCGCGTGACAGGCGAGATGCATGGAAATGCCACCCTCGACCGGCGTCAGCCCCTCGGCGAGCCCCTGCTTCTTGGCGATGTCGACGACGTATTCCGAGAGGTCGAACGTCGCCTGCGCCAGCTTCTCGATCGCCGGGTCCTTGGGCAGCACCAGCGGCCATTCGAACTTCAGCATCAGCGCGCAGGACGGCGTCAGCGCCACGATGTCGTAGCCCTTGTCGACATAGGGCAGCAGCTCCTGCGAGACCTTCTTCGCCGCGGCCGAGACCGCGTCGATGTCGCCGAGCTCGAGCTTGGGCATGCCGCAGCACGCCGGATGCAGGACCTCGGTCTCGACGCCGTTGTGCGCCAGCACCGCGCGCGTCGCCGCGCCGATCTCGGTGGCATGGAAGTTCACGAAGCAGGTGGCGTACAGCACGGCCTTGCGCTTGCCATAGGCGGGTGCGGCGGCGTTGAGATCGACGCCCTCACGCCTGGCGCGCTGCTCGAACGTCTCGCCGGCCTGCTTGGGCAGGCGCGCGCCGTGATGGATGCCGGCGACGCTCTCCAGCGCGCGGCGCGGGCCCTGGTTGCGCTCGTCGGTCGCCCAGTTCATCAGCGGCGCGAGGAACGTGCCCAGCCGTCCGGACTTGTCGGTGTCGGCGAGCTCGCTCTCGACGAAGCCGATGCCCTCCTTGCGCGCCTTCACCGCGCGGTGGCGCAGCATGAGATGGGGGAAGTCGAGCGCCCATTCGTGCGGCGGCACGTAGGGGCACTTGGTCATGAAGCACATGTCGCAGAGCGTGCAGGCTTCCTCGACCTCGGCGTATTTCTCCGTCGGCACGCCGTCGAGTTCGCCGGTCGGGCCGTTGTCGATCAGGTCGAACAGGCGCGGAAAGGAGTCGCAGAGATTGAAGCAGCGGCGGCAGCCGTGACAGATGTCGAAGACGCGCTCCATTTCCTTTTCGAGCGCCGCCTCGTCCCAGAACCAGGGTTCCTGCCAGCCGAGGGGGAAACGGACGGGAGCTTCGAGACTGCCTTCGCGCATGGTCGATCTGCTTCAGCTGCTGTGGGTAGGACGAAAAAGGGGACCCTTTCGGGTCCCCTTCGGCAAGCCTTCGGGGCTTCAGGCCATCGTGTCGAGGGCCTTCTGGAAGCGGCCGGCGTGGCTCTTCTCGGCCTTCGCCAGCGTCTCGAACCAGTCGGCGATCTCGCCGAAGCCTTCCTCGCGCGCGGTGCGCGCCATGCCCGGGTACATGTCGGTGTACTCGTGCGTCTCGCCCGCGATCGCGGCCTTGAGGTTGTTGTCGGTCGCGCCGATCGGCAGGCCGGTCGCCGGATCGCCGCTCACCTCGAGGAACTCGAGATGGCCGTGCGCATGGCCGGTCTCGCCTTCGGCGGTCGAGCGGAATACGGTGGCGACATCGTTGTAGCCTTCGACGTCGGCCTTCTGTGCGAAGTACAGATAGCGACGGTTGGCCTGACTCTCGCCCGCGAACGCCGCCTTGAGGTTGTCCTCGGTCTTGGATCCCTTGAGATTCGCCATGGTCCTTCTCCTTGCCTTATCCGAACGCAAAAATGCTGACGGACGGAATATGGGGGGCCGGAAAGGGCGGCGTCAAGCAGTCTAGAACAATTCTAAAAACTGCAAACGATTCGCAATTGGCGGGCCTTTTGCGCCCTCTAGCGCCGGACGCGAACGATCACGTCGACACGCGACAGGCGCGTTCCCTTGGGCGGCGTCGGCAGGCCCGCGATCGTGACCTTGTCCGACGGGAAATCGTGCAGCTCGCCGTCGGTCTCGACGTAGAAATGATGGTGATGGCCGGTGTTCGTGTCGAAATAGGACCGGCCCGGCGCCACCACGACCTCGCGCAGGAGACCCGCGTCACGGAATTGATTCAGCGTGTTGTAAACGGTAGCCAGCGAAACCGGGTTGCGGGCGGCCTTCGCCTCGGCATGCAGGCTTTCCGCCGTCACGTGATGGTGCTCGCGCTCGAACAGCGCCCGCGCCAGGGCGACCCGCTGGCGGGTCGGGCGCAGGCCCGCACTGCGAAGGCGGGCGACGAGATCGGGACTGGTTGCTCCGGACATGGTCAGGCCCATATTTAGGGACTGCCGGGCCCGCTGGAAAGGGCCGATTGGGGCGATTCGGCGGTTTGCGCGAGGCCGCCGGCCTCCCTATTCTGCGGCGAATCCCGCGACCCCGTGACGGTGACAGAGTGAGCGACAGGAAGAACCACTTTACTTTCGAAGACCTGATCGAGTGCGCCAAGGGCAACCTGTTCGGCCCCGGCAACGCGCAGCTGCCGCTGCCGCCGATGCTCATGTTCGACCGAATCACAAAGATTTCCGACACCGGGGGCAAGTACGGCAAGGGCGAGATCGTGGCCGAACTCGACGTGAAGCCCGACCTGTGGTTCTTCGCCTGCCATTTCAAGGGCGACCCGGTGATGCCGGGCTGCCTCGGCCTCGACGCGCTCTGGCAGATGTGCGGCTTCTTCCTCGGCTGGATGAAGGCGCCGGGCCGCGGCCGGGCGCTGGGCGTCGGCGAGGTCAAGCTCACCAGCATGATCGTGCCCACGGTCAAGAAGCTCACCTATCACGTCCATATGAAACGCGTGATCCTGCGCCGCCTCGTGATGGGCATCGCCGACGGCACCGTCATGGCCGACGACACGCAGGCCTTCGAGGTCACCGACATGAAGGTCGGCCTGTTCAAGGACGACGCGGCACCGGCCGCGGCTGCGGGCTGACCGGCATGAAGCGCGTTGTCGTCACCGGGCTCGGCGTCGTCTCCTCGATCGGCAACAATGCCGCCGAGGTCACCGAATCCCTGAAGGCCGGCAAGTCCGGCATCGAGTTCATGCCGGAATATCGCGACCTCGGCTTCCGGAGCCAGGTCGCCGGCACGCTGAAGCTCAACGTCGAGGAACTGGTCGACCGCCGCCTCATGCGCTTCATGGGCAATGGCGGCGCCTATGCCTATCTCGCAATGAAGGAGGCGATCGCCGACGCAGGCCTCGGCGACGCCGAAGTCTCCAACGACCGCACCGGCGTCGTCGCCGGCTCCGGCGGCCCGACCACCGGCGCGATCGTACAGGCAGCCCTCACTACCAAGGAAAAGGGCCCCAAGCGGGTCGGCCCGTTCCAAGTGCCGCGCGCCATGTCGAGCACGGTCTCGGCCAACCTCGCGACCGCCTACAAGATCAAGGGCCTCAGCTATTCGATCAGCTCGGCCTGCTCGACCTCGGCACACTGCATCGGCAACGCCGTCGAGTGCATCCAGCTCGGCAAGGCCGACCGCATGTTCGCGGGCGGCGGCGAGGAGCTCGACTGGACGCTCTCGGTGCTGTTCGACGCGATGGGCGCGATGTCGTCCAAGTACAACGACGCGCCGCAGACGGCGAGCCGCGCCTACGACAAGGATCGCGACGGCTTCGTGATCTCGGGCGGCGGCGGCATGCTGGTGCTCGAGGACCTCGAGGTCGCCAAGGCGCGCGGCGCCAAGATCTACGCCGAGGTCACGGGCTACGCCGCCACCTCGGACGGCGCCGACATGGTGGCGCCCTCTGGCGAGGGCGCGCTGCGCTGCATGAAGCTCGCGGTCGAGGGCTTCCCGGGCGGCGCCAAGCGCAACGCGCCGGTCGACTACATCAATACCCACGGCACGGCGACGCCGGTCGGCGACATCACCGAGCTGAACGCCATCCGCAAGGTGTTCGGCGACAAGCTGCCGACCGTGAGCTCCACCAAGTCGATGACCGGCCACAGCCAGGGCGCGACCGGCGCGCACGAGGCGGTCTATTCGCTCCTGATGATGAAGCACGACTTCGTCGCGCCCTCGATCAACATCTTCAATCTCGACCCCGAGGCGGAAGGCTATCCACTGGCGCGCACGCGCATCGACAACGCCAAGCTGGAGACCGTGATGTCCAACAGCTTCGGCTTCGGCGGCACCAACGCGTGCCTGCTGTTCTCTCGCTACGACAACTAAGAAGAAGAACATGGCCAACGACCAGAATCCCGGCGCCCCTGCCGGCAGCAAGCCGCGCCCGATTCCGGATGTCCCCAGACTGATGGCCGGCAAGCGCGGCCTGATCATGGGCGTGGCCAACGACCGGTCGATCGCCTGGGGCATCGCGCAATCGCTGCACGCCGCCGGCGCCGAGCTCGCCTTCACCTACCAGGGCGCGGCGTTCGGCAAGCGCGTGGTGCCGCTGGTCGAGAAGCTCGGTGCCACCATCGTCCAGGACGCCGACGTCGAGAACGAGCAGAGCCTTCAGGCGCTGTTCGAGCGGCTGAAGAAGGAATGGGGCCGACTCGACTTCGTGGTCCATGCCATCGCCTTCTCCGACAAGGAGGAGCTGAAGGGCCGCTACGTCGACACCAGCCGCGCCAACTTCCAGCGCAGCCTCACCATCTCCTGCTATTCCTTCACCGAGATCGCGCGCCTCGCGCTGCCGCTGATGACCGAGGGCGGCAGCCTGATCACGCTGACCTACGAAGGCGCCACGCGCGTCATGCCGTCCTACAACGTGATGGGCGTCGCCAAGGCCGCCCTCGAGGCCAGCGTCCGCTATCTCGCGGCCGATCTCGGCCCGCAGGGCGTGCGCGTGAACGCGATCTCCGCCGGCCCGATGCGCACCCTCGCGGGCGCCGTGATCGGCGGCGCGCGCTACGTCTACCGCGTGTCGCGCGAGGCAGCGCCCTTGCGCCGCAACGTCGAGCTGACGGATGTCGGCGGCGCCGCGCTCTACTACCTGTCGGATCTCAGCGCCGGCGTCACCGGCACGGTCCATTTCGTCGACTCCGGCTATCACGCGATCGGCCTGCCGCACGACGGCAGCGCCGTGCCGACGGAAAGCGGCGGCGAGTAAGGTCCGATCAGCTCCTGGTTCGGAGCGCGAAGAGCGCAAACAGCGCGCAGCTCGCGGCGACGAAGTAGACCAGGCCGTGCCGGGTCAGTTCCAGCGCCGCACCGGCCAGCACCGGTCCCAGCAGGGCGCCGCCGCCCCACATGATGCCCATGCCGGCATAGATGCCGACCAGTTCGCTGCCGGTGAAGCGGCTGCCAACGATCGCCAGCATGATCGTGTAGATGCCGACGAACAGCCCGCCCCAGACGAAGAGCAGCGCGAAGGTCGCCAAGGGAACCTGCAACGCCCATGGCCAGACGAGGGCGGACAAGGCCGCCAGGCCCGACAGGATCACGACCAGGCGGCGACGCTCCATCTTGTCGCCCAGCCAGCCGATCGGGAGTTGCAGCAGGATCGCGCCGATCATCATGCAGGACATGAGCTGCGTCGCCTGCGCCTGCTCCCAGCCCAGATCGATCGCATAGAGCGCGAGGAAGGTGAGGCCCGCCGTCTCGACCGCCGCATTGAGCAGGGTGGCGCCCATCGCCAGAGGCGCGAGCCGCACATAGCGGGCCGGGTTGCCGTGCGACGGCGTCTCGAAACCGGGCTCCACGATGCGCCTCGATGCGACCAGCGGGATCGCCGCGGCGGCAAGCCCGGCGCCGGCCGCGTAAGGCAGCAGGCCTTGCGTGCCCGTCACCGACAGGATGAGCGGTCCGAGCGCGAAGCCCGTCGACAAGGCCGCCGTGTAGGCCGCCATCGTGCGGGCACGCGATCCTTCCGGCGTCAGCGCGTTCAGCCAGGTTTCCGACAGCACGAACAGCACTTCCGACGCGCCGCCCAGCAACAGGCGAAGCGGGAACCACAGCCAGACGAAGGAGGCCGCCGGAAAGCCGAGCATCAGAACCGCCGCCGCCGCCAGCGCACCGACGACAAAGCGGCGCATCCCGACCGCAGCGACCCAGCGCGGCAACAGGACCGCGACGATCAGCACGCCGACCGCATGCATGGCGGCATTGGCGCCGATGAAGGCCTCGTCGAAGCCCTGGCGCGCCAATTCGAGGGCCAGCAGCGTCGCGGTGAGGCTGTAGGTCAGGCCGAAGATCGCGGCTGTCGAGACGATGGCGGCGCGGGACAGCAAGGGGCTCATCTGGGGCCATCGCGACGATGGGACGGATCGATCAGGTGCGACAGCGCGTGGGCATAGTCGAGGACCAGGCCCGGGGTCCAGGCCATGGTGGCCGCGCGGTCGCGCATGACGCCCGCCACCCACAGTTCCGGCGCGAGCAGCAGCCTGAGAAGGAAGGCCAGCGGCCGTTCGGAGAAAATACCGTCGAGGCCGACGTCGAGCGCGCGCGCCACCGCGACCGAGCAGTTGCGGTCCACCAGATTGTAGGTCGTGTCGCGCGAATAAGAGTCCCAGAAGCGCGCGAGGGCCGCCTCGTTGAGGCCGTCGAGCCGGATCTGGAAGGTCGAGGCGCACCAATCGTCGCGCTCGGCTTCATAGCTTGGCTGGAAAAGGCCGGGCACGTCGTTCTCGTCTCCCGCGCGCACGGTCTTGCGAAACTGCGCGCGGTCCCGTTCGATCTCCACCGCGGGATAGTGGCTGATATAGAGGCCCGGCGCCTCGAGCGCGGCGTGACCCGTCGAGACCCGGCCCTCTTCGTCGAACGCCGCCACGTAGCGGCTGACGCCGCGCCGCACCGGGACGAGTGCGCCCGTCGGCGTCCAGACATGGACCGTCACCGTTCCGGTCCAGCGGGCGGGCGGCGCTTCCTGCTTGCCGGCATGGGACCGCACATTGTCGCTCCAGTCGCGCGCCAGGACGGTGGCGACCAGATCGCCGGGCGTCATCAGCCGGCGCAGCCGGAGCGCGACCGAACAGACGCCGAGGCCGGACACGATCAGCAGCATGCCGACGTCCGCGCCCACTTCGCCGTCCCAGTTGGTCGGCCACGGCACGTAGGACCATACACCGAACAGGAATTCGAGCGCGGCGAAGGCGCAGGAGCGGCGCCATCCCGCGTAACGCACCAGCCAGGCCGTCGACGCGCGCCAGAACGCGTCGGCCACGAGGACCGTGCCGATGAGGAAGCCGAACACGATGCCGCCGTGCCACGGATAGACGACGATGGCGACGCAGAGGGCGAGCTCGACCGCCGCGCGGGCAAGGCGCAGCCTCCGCGCCGTGTCGCTCCTGCCGAAGGCGCCGGCGAGGGAGAACAGCCCGTCGATGCCGAGGGGAATCGCAAAATAGACCGGTGGCACGCGGATCTCGGGAATCATCGCGTTCACCACGAAGAATAGCCCGAGCGCCGTCCACAGGAAACCGGTCAGGCCGACGATCCACCATTTGCGGCGGACCATCGGCGTTCCGAGCAGGATGAGAATGAGTTCAAACATCGGCGCGATTTGCGTCGAATCTACCCCGCTCCAGTCGCCGGTACCAATCGCCAGCAGCCGGAGCTTCGGCGGGAGCGGGCTTGTTCGAGATGTCCTCGCCGGTCTGCTGGAAAGTAGAACCGGCTGACGTCTACGGACCGAACCGGCTTTTTATCGCGGCCACGAGGTCGTCGATCACGCGGCGGCAATCATCGACGACACCGCCCCAGACAAAGAAGCCGTGCACCTGTCCGGCATAGCAACGGTAGGTCGTCTCGACACCCGCGGACCGGAGTCTCTCTGCGTAGGCCTTGCCATCGTCGCAGATCGGATCGTACTGCGCGGTCACGATCAGCGCCGGCGGCAGACCGGAGAGATCGGACGCAGCGATCGGGCAGAAGCGGAAGTCGTCGGGATCGGCCGAGGCCGGGAAATACTGGTCGGCGTACCATTTGACGAGGTCACGGGTCAGGAACAGCCCAGAATCGTAGAACGCGTGCGACGGGCGCGACGCCGTCGCCTCCAGCCGATCCGTGCCGGGATAGACCAGCAGCTGCAACTTGATCGGCGGCCCGCCATGTTGCTTCGCCAACTGGGTCATGACGATCGCGATCGTGCCGCCGGCACTGTCGCCGCCGATCGCGA
>JAFEFH010000077.1 GCA_018240695.1 Pseudomonadota bacterium
GGTCGACGATGCCCCCAAGCCGCAGCCGCGCCTGCGCGAGGCCCAGCCGCCGGCCGCGCCCGCACCGTCGGCGCCGCCGCCGCAACCGCGCGCGCCCGGCCGCCGCAGCGACACGCTGGGCGAGGCGATCACCAAGTCGGCCGCGCGCACCGTCACCAACATCGCGGTGCGCGAGGCCTCCAAGGCGATCTTCGGCAGCGGCCGCAACAGCGGCATCCTGGGCGGCCTGGTGCGCGGCGTGCTGGGCGGGCTGGTGAAGTAGCGACCCGCGCCGGTGGCGACGGCAAGCGCGCGACGGAAGGGAGCGTCAGCCTTCGACGACGAGCGTGCCGCTCATCTCTTCGTGGCCGTCGCCGCAGAACACGTCGCAGAAGAAGACGAACGAACCGGCCTTGTCCGGCGTCAGCGTCACGCGACGCTCCTCGTCGGGCATGACGTCGATGCGGATGCCGAAGTCGGGCATCTTGAAGCCGTGGATGCGATCGATCGAGGTGAGCACGAGCGTGACGGGCTCGCCGCGCTTCACCTTCACGGTGTCGGGCGTGAACTCGAACTTCGAGGCCATGATCTGGATCTCGCCGGGCGCCGCGGCGCGGGCGAGGCCGATGGCGCCGCCCGCCGCGCTGCCGCCGATCAGCAGCGCGATGAGGTGTCTGCGGTTCATGACGTCAGGTCCTGGTGACCGGCAGCTCGGTCATGGTGACCGTGGACGACACCGACACGTCGCGCGTGCCGAGCGGCGCCAGCGAGGCGTCGAACGGCGGCGGCGGCGGACGGCGCGGCTGGGTGCCCGGCGTCGCCTGCGGGAAGATCAGCGACTTGGCCGCATGATGGGCGATGTGGCCCGTCATGTGGTGATGCTCCTGGTGGATGTGCCCGTAGAACACCACGACGTTCCTGTAGGGCATCAGCAGATCGATCGCCTTGGCGCCGTCGGCGGTCGTCCAGTCCCAGGACGGCACGAGGTCGAACAGCGGCCGGTGCGTCAGCACGACGATGCGGTCGTCGGGCCTGCGCTGCTTGAGGTCGGCGGCCAGCCACGCGAGCTGCTCGTCGCCCAGCCTGGCGCCCGGGTCGGAGACGTTGTCGAGCGCGATGAAGTGCACGCCCTTGTGGTCGAACGTGTAGTGCGTGGCGCCGAAGAACTCCTTGAAGGCCGCGCCCTTGTCGAGTGAGGCGTCGTGCTCGCCCGGCATGAAGCGCACATCCTTCACGTTCAGCGCCGAGACGATCTCCTTGAAGCGCTTCATGCGCGCCCGGCGCTCGGCGCCGTCCTCGGTGGTGTGGGTGAGGTCGCCGGTGAAGACGATGAAGTCGGGCTTCTTGGCGAGGCCGTTCACCGTCACGATCGCCTTCTCGAGCGTGTGCTCGGCGTCGGGATTGGCCGGGCCCTTATAGCCCCAGTGCGTGTCGGAGATCTGCACGAAGTGGAAATCGGGCGCCATCTGCGCCGATACCTCGAGGCCGGGGAACAGGCCCGCGGTGAAGGTGACGCCGGCGAGGCCGGCCAGTTTCAGGAAGTCGCGACGATCGGTGTTTTGCATGGAGCCCTCAGTGTGAAAACTGAGGGACTTACCGGCGGCTGATAGGTGAAATTCCCGAGGGAATAAAATCGACCCCTCGCCGGTATTGATGTCCTATGCCCGCCATGGTCGACGCCCCCCAGCCCGATGCCGCCGCCACCGCACGCTTCCGCGCGGTGATGCTGCCGCATCTCGACGCGGCCTATGGCTTCGCGCGCTGGCTGACGCGCGATCCGGTCCAGGCCCAGGACGTGGCCCAGGAGGCGATGCTGCGGGCGCTGAAATACTTCCACGCCTTCCGCGGCGAGGAGGCACGGCCCTGGCTGTTGCGCATCGTGCGCAACACCTGGACCGACCTGCGCACGCAGAAGGGCGCGAACGACCAGCCGCTCGACGTGGTCGAGGACCGGGCCGCGGAGGGGCCCGATCCGGAAGCCAGCGCGCTGGCCCACGACCGGCGCCGCCAGGTGGCGGCGGCGCTGGCGGCCTTGCCCGCGGAGTCGCGGGAGATCCTCGTCCTGCGCGAGATCGAGGATCTTTCCTACAAGCACATCGCGTCGGTGCTCGATCTGCCGGTCGGCACCGTCATGTCGCGCCTGGCGAGGGCGCGCGAGAAATTGGCGGTCGAGCTGCGCGGCCGCCTGGGAAGGAGTGTGCATGGACTGCCCGACGTGTGAGGCGATGGTCGACGCCTATATCGACGGAGAATTGTCGGCGACCGAGAGCGGCGCCTTCGAGACGGCGCTCGCGGCCTGCCCCGAGTGCCGCCGCCGCCTCGACGAGGCGAAGGCGATGAGTGGCCTGCTGCGCGAGCTGCCGGCCGACCCCGCGCCCGACCTGCTGCGCGCAGGCATCGAGCGCGACCTGCGCGCCATCGCCGCCCGTCCGCGCGAGCGCATGCGCTGGATGGCGATGGCGGCCAGCCTGATCGTGGCCGTCAGCGTCGGCTGGGTGGGCGGCAGCATCACCGGCCGCGAGGGCACGGGTGAGGAAGCGTATGTGTCGACCTATCTGCGCGTGGCCTCGAGCGACCATCCGGTCGACGTCGCCTCGACCGACCGTCACACGGTGAAGCCGTGGTTCGCCGGCCGGCTCGACTATTCGCCGGTGGTCCACGACCTCACCTCGGCGGGTTTCCCGCTGGAGGGCGGCCGGGTCGACGTGGTGGGCGGCCGCAAGGTCTCCGTGCTGGTCTATCGGCACAACCAGCATCGCGTGGCGCTGTCGCTCTGGCCGGGATCGGGCGGCGACACGACGCCGGCGGTACGCGAGCGCGACGGCTTCACCCTGGCCGAATGGCGGCACGGCGGCTTCGAGATGCGGGCGGTGTCCGACGTTGCGCCGGCCGAGATGACGGCCTTCGCGAAGGCGCTGGATCGCGCGACGGGAGAGGAGCGCTAGAGAAACCGACGCATCCGCGACACGCGCGGATGCGCAGACCCCGCCTGGATCGTCCGCGGCCTAAGCCAGCCGGTCGAGTTCCTTGACGATCGCGTCGCCCATCTCCTGGGTGCCGACCTTCTTCACGCCGTCGGTCTTGCCGACCATCAGGTCGCCGGTGCGGTAGCCCGCCTTCAGCACGTTCTCGACCGCCGTCTCGACCATGTCGGCATCCTTGCCGAGGTCGAACGAGTAGCGAAGCATCATGGCGTAGGACAGCGTCTGGGCGATCGGATTGGCGAGGCCCTTGCCCGCGATGTCGGGCGCGCTGCCGTGGATCGGCTCGTACAGCGCCTTGCGGCGGCCGGTCGCGTCGGGCGCACCGAGCGAGGCCGACGGCAGGAGGCCGAGCGAGCCGGTCAGCATGGAAGCCTCGTCCGACAGGATGTCGCCGAACAGGTTGTCGCAGACGATGACGTCGAATTCCTTGGGCTGGCGCAGCAGCTGCATGGCGAGCGCGTCGGCATACATGTGCTCGAGCTTCACGTCGGAGTACTTCTCCTTGTGCAGCTTGGTCGCCTCCTCGCGCCACAGCACGCCGGTGTGCATGACGTTGGCCTTCTCGGAGGAAAGCACCTTGTTCTTGCGCTTGCGCGCCAGCTCGAAGGCCACGGCGACGACGCGGCGAATTTCCGGCGCGGTGTAGCGCTGGGTGTCGAACGCCTCGACCTCGCCCTTGGCGTTGGTGTGGCGGCCACGCGGCTCGCCGAAGTACACGCCGCTGGTCAGCTCGCGGATGATCATGATGTCGAGGCCCTTGACGATCTCGGGCTTCAGCGACGAGGCGTCGACCAGCGCGTCGAACACCTTGGCCGGGCGCAGGTTGGCGAAGAGGTCCATCTCCTTGCGCAGGCGCAGCAGGCCGCGCTCGGGCTTCTTGGTGAAGTCGGCGGTGTCCCACTTCGGGCCGCCGACCGAGCCGAACAGCACGGCGTCGGCCTCGAGCGCCACCTTCATGGCGTCGTCGGTGATCGGCGTGTTGTGCTTGTCGAGCGAGGCGCCGCCCACGAGGTCTTCCTGGATGTCGAAGCCGACGGCGCGCTTCTTGCCCATCCAGGCAATGATCTTGCGCACTTCGTTCATGACTTCGGGACCGATGCCGTCACCAGGCAGCACCAGCAGATTGCGATTCGACGCCATTGTCTTGTTCTTTCGAGCTAGCGAGTTGCGACTGGGAAGATCACTCCGCGGCGTGCAGCCACGGTTGGGTTTCCCGCTGCTTCTTCTCGAAGTCGTCGATGTTCGACTTACGCTCGAGCGTGAGGCCGATATCGTCGAGGCCTTCGAGCAGGCACTTCTTGCGGAACGGGTCGATGTCGAAGTGCACCGTGCCGCCGTCCGGACCCTTGATCTCCTGCTTCTCGAGGTCGATCTCGAGGATGGCGTTCGAGCCGCGGCTCGCATCGTCCATCAGCTTGTCGATGACTTCTTTCGGCACCTTGATCGGCAGGATGCCGTTCTTGAAGCAGTTGTTGTAGAAAATGTCGGCGAAGCTCTCCGAGATCACGCAGCGGATGCCGAAGTCGAGCAGCGCCCACGGCGCGTGCTCGCGGCTCGAGCCGCAGCCGAAGTTCGGGCCGGCGACGATGATCTTGGCGTTCTGGTACGCCGGCTGGTCGAGGATGAAATCCTTCTTCTGGCCGTCCGCCGTCCAGCGCATCTCGTAGAAAAGACCGTCGCGCAGGCCGGTGCGCTTGATGGTCTTCAGGAAGTTCTTCGGGATGATCATGTCGGTGTCGACGTTGACCATCGGCAGGGGCGCCGCAACGCCCGAGAGAGTCGTGAATTTTTCCATGGGAACCCCGCGAAAGGCCGGAATAAACGGGCTTTCGCAGGGGCCGTCAAGCCGGCGAATCAGCCCAATTTCAGCCGAAACCCCAGCCGATGTCCTCGCGCATGGGCTGGCCGCGGCTGAGGTTGCTCAGGCCCTTGGCCGACCGGACGATCGTCCAGATCATCCAGAACACCAGCAGCAGCCATCCGACCACGAAGAAGGCCAGGATGATGGAGGCCGCCAGCATCACGAATCCCCGCCAGAAGGTCGAGATCTGGAACTCGTAGTGGGAGCGCTCGACCGGCGTGCCCTCGTTCCGGTTGACGAAAGCCAGCACCACCCCCACCAGCGCCGCCGGGTGGAACACGAAGCCGATGAAATACAGCAGGTAAACGAGCTGCGGGATGTTGCCGAGGATATCGCCCGAGATCAGCGGCGGACGGGCAGGAGCGGTGTCGTTTGCGTTGCTCATGGGCCTTGTCTCCTCTGCCAGAGTCTCAGCGCGCGGTGACGACCAGGGTGCCGGCGATCATGTCGTGCAGGCCGCGCTTGCGGTCGGTGAAGGCCACCATCAGGAAGCCGATGCACAGGATGATCGTCGAGACGAACTTGGCGAAGAACCGCCCGGTGGCGTTGAGGAACGACAGGCGCTCGCCGCGTTCGGTCACGACCTTCAGGCCCACGACCATCTTGCCGACGGTGGCGCCGCCCTTCGAGCTCTCCATCAGCGCGAAATAGAGCCAGGTGCCGACGAGCGACAGGATCCGGAGCAGGTTCATCCCTCCCAGCGCGTCGGCGGAATCCATGTCCGCGAAGCTGGCAGGCACCAGGCTGATGCCGGTGACGAAGCTCAGCACGCCGAAGGCGATGTTCAGCAGGATGCCGTCGATGACGTAGGCGACGACGCGGATCCAGAAGCCGCCGTAGCCGCGCGGGGCGGTGGTGGGAGGTCGGGCATCCCAGACAGGCGGTGGCGGTGCGTCGGTCATCGGATCTCCCCCGCAAAGAAAACGGGCGGTGCATCGCTGCACCGCCCGAAAAGCCTACACGGTCGGTTGTCCGGCCGCTATTGGAAGTCGCGCACGTCCGCCAGGGTGCCCCGGATGGCGGCCGCGGCCGCCATGGCCGGGCTGACCAGGTGGGTGCGCCCGCCGCGGCCCTGACGGCCCTCGAAGTTGCGGTTCGAGGTCGAGGCGCAGCGCTGGCCGGGCTCGATGCGGTCGGCGTTCATCGCCAGGCACATCGAGCAGCCCTGCAGGCGCCACTCGAAGCCGGCCTCGAGGAAGATCTTGTCCAGACCCTCCTTCTCGGCCTCGGCCTTCACCAGGCCGGAGCCGGGGACGACCATGGCCGACACGCCGGCGGCGACCTTGCGGCCGCGGGCGATCTCGGCGGCGGCGCGCAGGTCCTCGATGCGGCCGTTGGTGCACGAACCGATGAAGACGCGGTCGATCGGCACGTCGACGAGCTTGGTGCCCGGCGTCAGGCCCATATAGGCCAGCGACCGGGTCCACGCCTCGCGCTTGTTCTCGTCCGGCGCGTTGGCCGGGTCGGGAATCACGTCGGTGATCGGCAGCGCGTCCTGCGGGCTGGTGCCCCAGGTCACCATCGGCGGGATGTCCGAGGCGAGCAGGTCGACGCGGGTGTCGAAATGCGCGCCCTTGTCGGACGGCAGGCGACGCCACTGGCCGAGCGCCAGATCCCAGGCGCCGCCCTTCGGAGCGAAGGGACGGCCCTCGAGGTACTGGAAGGTCGTCTCGTCCGGCGCGATCAGGCCGGCGCGCGCGCCCGCCTCGATCGACATGTTGCAGACCGTCATGCGGCCTTCCATCGTCAGGTCGCGGATCGCGCGGCCGGCATACTCGATCACGTAGCCGGTGCCGCCGGCGGTGCCGAGCTTGGCGATGATCGCGAGGATGACGTCCTTGGCGGTGACGCCGAGCGGTAGCGCGCCCTCGACGCCGACCCGCATGTTCTTCGCGGGCTTCTGGATCAACGTCTGCGTGGCGAGCACGTGCTCGACCTCGGAGGTGCCGATGCCGAAGGCCAGCGCGCCCATCGCGCCGTGGGTCGAGGTGTGGCTGTCGCCGCACACGATCGTCATGCCGGGAAGCGTCAGGCCCTGCTCGGGGCCGATCACGTGCACGATGCCGCGGCGCGGATCGTCCATGCCGAAGTACGGCACGTGGAAGTCGGCGACGTTCTTCTCGAGCGTCTCGACCTGGATGCGCGACTCCTCGTCCATGCCGGCCTCGCCGACCGGCGTGGTCGGCGTGTTGTGGTCGGCGACGGCGATGGTGGCGTCGGTGCGGCGGACCGGGCGGTTCGCCATGCGCAGGCCCTCGAAGGCCTGCGGGCTCGTCACCTCGTGAACGAGGTGGCGGTCGATGTAGAGCACGCAAGTGCCGTCGTCCTGGCGGTGGACGACGTGGTTGTCCCAGATCTTCTCGAACAGCGTCCGAGGCGGCGCGGGAGGCGGCGGCACCGCCGATTTCTTGCGGAATGCCATGGCGCGCCTACTTCTTTCCGCCGCCCTTGGCGTTGCGGACACCCTTTTCTTCCTTGGGCTTTTCCTTCTTGAGCTTCTCGCGACGCGGCGTCTTGTTCTCCGCCTGCTCGGCGATCAGCTCGCGCTGGGCCTCGATGTCCTCGGAGATACGGCTCGCCTTACCGCGCAGATCACGCAGGTAGTAGAGCTTGGCGCGGCGCACGACGCCCTTGCGGACGACCTCGATTTCCCAGATGCCCGGGCTGTAGAGCGGGAACACGCGCTCGACGCCTTCGCCGAACGAGATCTTGCGGACGGTGAACGACGAGTTAATGCCGTCGTTCTTGCGCGCGATGCAGAGGCCTTCGTAGACCTGGATGCGCTCGCGATTACCTTCCTGGACCTTGACGTGCACCTTGAGGGTGTCGCCCGGCTCGAAGCGCGGCACCGGCCGGTCGGCCGTCACCTTGTCCATCTGAACCTGGGCCAGCGTGTCGATAATGTTCATCTCGTCCGTCCTTTCACTTCTCTTCGTTCATCTTCGCGGCCGGCCGGCGGGCCCATAAATCGGGCCGCCGCCGCCGCGTGATCTCTTCCCGCTGCTTCATCCGCCAGTCCGCGACCTTGCCGTGGTGGCCCGAGACCAGGACCTCGGGCACGCGCCGTTCGGTTCCGTCAGGGCCGGCCCAGGTCGCGGGCCGCGTGTAGTGCGGGTACTCCAGCAATCCGTCCTCGAAACTCTCCTCACTCGCCGATTCCGCCGCGCCCATCACGCCGGGCAGCAGCCTCACGCAACAATCCATCACCGCCATGGCCGCGATCTCGCCGCCCGAGAGCACGAAATCACCGACCGAAACCTCTTCCAGCGCGTGGGCCTCGATGACCCTCTCGTCCACGCCTTCGAACCTTCCGCAGACCAGGAGAACACCCGGTCCTTTCGCCAACTCCCGTCCGCGCGCCTGACTGAACGGCGCACCGCGCGGCGACATCAGCAGCTTCGCCATCCCCGGCTGCGCGACCGCTTCGATCGCCGCCGAGAGCACGTCGGGCTTCAGCACCATGCCGGCGCCGCCGCCGAAGGGTGCATCGTCCACCGTGCCGTGGCGGTCCCTGGCGAACCGCCGGATGTCGACCGCCTCCAGCGACCAGACACTCTCCCTCAGGGCCTTGCCGGCCAGGCTCTCGCCCAGCGGGCCCGGAAACATCTCCGGGAAGAGCGTCAGCGCCGTTGCGCGCCACACGTTAGTCCTCCGCCTCCTTCGTTCGGCCTTCCGCCAGCAGACCCGCCGGCGGTTCGACCGTCACCTTGCCGCCCGCGACGTCGATCTCGGGCACCGCCTCGTCGGTGAACGGCAACATCAGCGACTGGCGCGATGCGCTTCCTCCCGACACCTCCATCGTCCGGCCCGCTCCGAAATCGTGGAAGGCCATGACCTTCCCCCAATCCCGGCCGTCCCGGCCGACCGCGGCGAGCCCGATCAGGTCCGCCTCGTACCATTCCCGCTCGCCCGCCGCCGGCAACGCGCTGCGCTCCACATGGAGCCGCAGACCCCGTATCGCCTCGGCCGCCGTGCGATCGGCGACGCCTTCGATCCGGGCCAGCACCGCGCCCTTGGCGGTGCTCAACGCTTCGACCCGGTAGCTCTTCCTCCCCGTCTCGTCCGACAGCGGGCCGTATGCGGCGATCGCCATCGGGTCCTCGGTGAAGGTCTTGATCCGCACCAGACCGCGTACGCCGTGGGGCGCCGCAACGACGCCCAGCAGGACGCGGTCTGCGCTCATCAGGTGGCCGCGGCCTCCTTCGGCGCCTCGGCCGGAGCAGCAGCGGCAGGCGCCGCGGCCGCAGCGGCCTCGGCCTTCATGCGCTCCTGCGCCTTGGCGCGGGGCTGGTTCTTCTTGGTCTGGTCGCGGCGCTCGCGCGGCTTCATCATCTCGGCCTGCGACAGGAACTTCGCGACGCGGTCCGACGGACGGGCGCCGACCTTGAGCCAGTGCGCGATGCGGTCCTTGTCGAGCGTCAGGCGCTTCTCGTGCTCGCGCGGCAGCAGCGGGTTGTAGGTGCCGAGCTTCTCGATGAAGCGGCCGTCGCGCGGGCTGCGCGAGTCGGCCACGACGATGTGGAAGAACGGCCGCTTCTTGGCGCCGTGGCGGGTCATACGGATGGCTAGCATTATGTCTCCTTCAGATTCGTCTGATTGCCTGTAAGTCCACGAAACTCCTTCAGCGCGGGAAACCCGGCGGCGGCGTCATGCCCCCGAGGCTGCGCATGAATCCCTTCTCACCGAGCTTGTTCACTCGCTTCATCATCTTGACCATGTCGGCGTGCTGCTTGAGCAGCTTGTTCACGTCCTGCACCTGCACGCCCGATCCCTTGGCGATGCGCTTCTTGCGCGAGGCGTGGATCACGTCCGGGTTGCGGCGTTCCTTCGGCGTCATCGCGAGGATGACCGCCTCCTGGCGCTTGAGCTGGCCTTCGTCGATCTTGGCCTTCGACATCGCGGCCTTGGCCTGCATGGCGCCCGGCAGCATGCCCATCAGGCCCGACAGGCCGCCCATCTTGCGCAGCTGGCGGAGCTGGCTCAGCAGGTCGTCCATGTCGAACTGGCCCTTGCGGACCTTGGCCGCGAGCTTCTCGGCATCTTCCTTGTCGATCGTCTCGGCGGCGCGCTCGACCAGCGAGACGATGTCGCCCATGCCGAGGATGCGGCCGGCGATGCGGTCGGGATGGAACGGCTCGAGCTGGTCGAACTTCTCGCCGACGCCGATCAGCTTGACCGGGCGGCCGGTGACGGCGCGCATCGACAGCGCGGCGCCGCCGCGGCTGTCGCCGTCGACGCGGGTCAGCACGATGCCGGTGACGGCGAGACGCTCGTTGAACGCCTTGGCGACGTTGACGGCGTCCTGGCCGGTCATCGCGTCGGCGACGAGCAGCGTCTCCTTCGGCTTGGCGAGGTCGGAGATCTCCTTGACCTCGACCATCAGCTCTTCGTCGATCGCGAGCCGGCCGGCGGTGTCGAGGATCAGGACGTCGAAGCCCTCGCGGCGCGCCGTCTCCAGGGCGCGCCTGGTGATCGCCAGCGGCATCTCGAGCGGCACGATCGGCAGCGTCGTCACGCCGGTCTGCTCGCCCAGCACCTTGAGCTGCTGCTGCGCAGCGGGACGGCGCGTGTCGAGCGAGGCCATCATGACCTTGCGCTTCGTCGAGAAGGTGCCGCCGAACATCTCGGCCGCCATGCCCTGCAGGCCCTGGCTGAGGCGATAGCCGATCTTGGCGGAGGAAGTGGTCTTGCCCGAGCCCTGGAGGCCGACCATCAGGATCACGACCGGCGGGATGGCGCCGAGATCGAGGTCGGCCACGGTGCCGCCCAGCATTTCCACCAGATGATCGTTGACGATCTTGATGACCATCTGGCCGGGCGTGACCGATCGTATGACGTCTGCACCGATCGCCTTGGGACGGACGGTATCGATGAACTCGCGCACGACGGGCAGCGCCACGTCGGCCTCGAGCAACGCGGTCCGGACCTCACGCAGGGCCGTGTCGACATCGGCTTCCGAGAGCGCACCGCGCCCCCGAAGCTTGTCGAATACGTCGCCCAGACGTTTACTGAGACCCTCGAACATGCCGCTCCAAAACTCCGTTCGCCCAAACGAAAATCGCGCCGATGCGCGAACCTTCGCGGATCAGCGGAGCTCCCACACGGGGGAACCATAGAAATCGGCACGACCGATTGAGCGGCCGGGGTATAAGCTTTGAGGGGCGTGGAGTCAAAGTCTTGTCGCTGGAGAGTAACCCGTTGACGGAGAAGGATTACCGGCCGATTTCGGGCTGGACGATCCTGCTTTTCGCCGCCCTTTTGGGGGCGGGCGTGGCCGCCGTGGGCTGGTTTCTGCGCGGGCATCCGCAGGGCCTGATCGGTATTCTCGGTTTGTTCTATCTGGTGGCTTTGGTTTCGCTGGCGATCGCCGTGGCGCCGATGGGCCGCGCGGCGCTGCCGGCGCTGGGCCTGCGGCCGGCAGGCCGCCGCTGGTCGGTGTTCGGGGCGATGGGGACTCTGGCCCTGTCCGTGGCGGTCAGCCAGCTCGGACCGGAGCCCGAGGGCATGAAGCAGGTCATGGAATTAGCGCAAGATCCGCGCAAATTGATCCCGAGCTTCGTCGCCTTCGCGCTGATGGCGCCGCTGGTCGAGGAGCTGATCTTCCGCGGCCTGCTGTACGGCTGGGTCGAGAAGCGCTGGGGCTCGATGGTGGCGCTGGTCGTGAGTTCGCTGGCCTTTGCCGCCGCCCACTACGAGCCGGCGCACATCCTGCTGGTGCTGCCGCTCGGCTTCCTGTTCGGCTGGCTGCGGCGGCGCACCGATTCGCTGGCGCCGTCACTGGTCTCGCACATCGTCAACAACGGTTTTGCCGTGCTGTCGGCGGCCTTCCTCAACTAGCGAGCTTGCGCTCGACGAAGTCGAGCCGGTCCTGGCCCCAGAAGCGCTCGCCGTCGATCACGAAGAACGGCGCGCCGAACACTTCCTGCTCGATGGCGTGCTTGGTGTAGGCCTCGCGCTTGGCCGCCATCTCCGGCGCCTCGCCCGCTTTCATCACGGCGTCGGCGTCGAGGCCGCAGCCCGCGATGATCGCCTTCAGGGTCGCGGGATCGCCGGTGTTCTTCTCCTCGGTCCACAGCGCGTTCAGCACCGCATGGGCGAGTTTGATCGCGTCGGCCATGCGGCCCTGCTCGCGCAACGCGATGACGCAACGCGCGGCCGGCACTTCGTTGGATGGGAAATGCTTGGGCTCGAGCGTGAGCTCGATGCCGAGATGGTCGCGCCAGCGCTTCAGCTCCATCATGCGATAGGCCTGGCGCTGCGGCGAGCGCTTGGGCAGCGGCAGGCCGCCGGAGACCGAGAACACCGAGCCGAAATCGACCGGCCAGATGGTGACGTCGGCGCCGTACTTCTTCGCCATCGCCTCGAAGCGCTTCGACGCCAGATAGGTCCAGGGCGAGTTGAGCGAGACGTAGTAGTCGACGTGCTTGGCCATGCGGTCCTCCGTAAGGGGCCGCACTGTGGCGCAAAGCCCGGCGATGCGCCATCTTCGCGGCGTGAGCGAGAAAGCCATTGCGATCACCGGCGGCGACGCCGCGTATTTCGACCTGATGCGCGACTGCATCGGCTCGTTGCGCGCGACCGCGGAAGGCCGCGCGATGGCGCTGGGCGTGCTGGACTGCGGCCTGACCGCCGAGCAGCGCGACTGGTGCGCGGAGCAGGGCGCGATCCTCGTCGAGCCGGTGTGGGACTTCGACTTTCCCGGCCGCGAGAAACTGAAGGACGGTTACAAGGCGCTGACGGCGCGGCCGTTCCTGCCGCGTTATTTCCCGGGCTTCGATCTCTATCTCTGGATCGATGGCGACTGCTGGGTCCAGCAGGGCGACGCGCTGTCGTTGTTCCTGGCCGCCGCGCGCACCGGCGCGCTGGGGGCGGCGCCCGAGATCCATCGCACGATGCGGCACTACCGCCACGCCTGGACGGAGTTCTCGACGATCAACGGCGCGGCCTACGCGGAGGGCTTCGGCCGCGAGACCGCCGAGCGCCTGATCCGCTATCCGCTGATCAACGCCGGCGTCTTCTCGCTGAAGGCCGACGCGCCGCACTGGCAGGGCTGGGCGGATCTTCTGGGCGAGGCGTTGCAGCGCTCGGCCAACATGACCGACCAGATCGCGCTCAACGTGCTGGTCTACGACCATGGCTTCGCCTGCGAGCCGCTGCCCAGCCGTTGCAACTGGCCGATCCATCACGCGACGCCCGCCTGGGACGCCGACCGCGGTCTCTTCGTCGAGCCGGCCATGCCCCATGAGGCGCTCGGCATCCTGCATCTCACGATCTACACCAAGCGGCTGGCCACTCTGGATGTGCGCGAGGTGGGCGGAACGCACGCCGGACAGGTGCGCGCACGCTCGTTGCGCTGGCCCGGCCGAACCGCCATATAGCCCGGCATGAGCGGAACGCCGTTCCTCAAGATGCATGGGCTGGGCAACGATTTCGTCATCCTCGACGATCGGGCCGGCACGCTCGGCCTGTCGCGCCAGCGCATCGGCACCATCGCGCATCGCCAGCTCGGCGTCGGCTGCGACCAGCTGATCGTGCTCGAGAAGCCGACGGACCGCGACGCCGACGTCTTCATGCGCATCTACAATCCCGACGGCGGCGAAGCCGGCGCCTGCGGCAATGCCACGCGCTGCGTCGCCTCGCTGCTGATGGACGAGCGCAAGAGCGACACCGTGGTCGTGCAGACGATCTCGGGTCTGCTCGAATCGCAGAAGACCGGCAGGGGCGCCAACGGCCTGCCGGTGATCGCCGTCGACATGGGACCGGCCAAGCTCGACTGGCGCGAGATCCCGGTCGCCGCCGCCTGCGACACCAATCACCTGCCCGTCGGCGCCGGCATGTTGCAGGATCCGGTCGGCACCAGCATGGGCAATCCGCACGCCACCTTCTTCGTCGACGATCTCGACTCGGTTCCGATCGTGGAACTCGGGCCGCAGCTCGAGCATCACGCCTTCTTTCCGGAGCGCGCCAACATCGGCGTGGCGCAGATGATCGGCAAGGACCGGCTGCGACTCAAGGTCTGGGAGCGCGGTGCGGGGCTCACGCTCGCCTGCGGCTCCGGCGCCTGTGCCGCGGGCGTCGCCGCCGCGCGGCGCGGTCTCGCCGGCCGGCGCGTCGAGGTGGTGGTCGAACACGGCACGCTGGTCATCGAGTGGATGCGCGACGACCACGTGATGATGACCGGCGGCATCGCGCTCGCCTACAAGGGCGAGCTGCCCGCGTCCCTCTCGACGCCGCAGGCCGCATGAGCGAGGAAAAGGGTTCCTGGCTGTCGCGCCTGCGCGGCGGTCTCGCCAAGTCGACCAAGCGGGTCACCGAAAGCATCACCGGGCTCTTCACCAAGAAGAAGCTCGACCAGTCGACCCTGGGCGATCTCGAGGACGCGCTGATCCAGGCCGATCTCGGCGTCTCGGTGGCGTCGCGCCTCGTCGAGAAGCTCGGCAAGGAACGCTTCGGCCGCGAAGTGACGGACGAGGAAGTACGGGCGGCCTTCGCCGACGACATCGCCGAGATCCTGGCGCCGGTCGCCGTGCCGCTCGCGCTGGATCCCGCGCACAAGCCGCACGTCGTGCTGGTGGTCGGCGTGAACGGCTCGGGCAAGACGACGACGATCGCCAAGCTCGCGCATCTCTTCAAGGGCGAGGGCCGCAAGGTCATGCTGGCCGCGGGCGACACGTTCCGCGCCGCCGCCGTCGAGCAGCTCAAGGTCTGGGGCGACCGTGCGGGCGTCCCCGTCATCTCGAAGGACACCGGCGCCGACGCCGCCGGTCTCGCCTACGAGGCGCTGGAGCGCGCCCGGGCCGACGGCTGCGACGTGCTGCTGATCGACACCGCGGGCCGCCTGCACAACAAGGCCAACCTGATGGAAGAGCTCGGCAAGATCGTGCGCGTCATCCGCAAGGTCGACGCCACGGCGCCGCATTCGTGCCTGCTGGTGCTCGACGCCACCACCGGCCAGAACGCACACGCCCAGGTCGAGACCTTCAAGAGCCTGTCGCCGGTCGACGCGCTGGTCGTGACCAAGCTCGACGGCAGCGCCAAGGGCGGCGTGCTCGTGGCGCTGGCGGAAAAATTCAAGCTGCCGGTGGTTGCCATCGGTATCGGCGAGGGCATCGACGACCTGCGGCCCTTCGAGGCGCGCGCCTTCGCCCGCGGACTGATGGGATTGCCGGCATGAACCTCGACACCAAGCAACCGACCAAGGAACCCAAGGAAGAGCGCGGCCCGCGCAAGCTGTACGCCTCGGCGCTCGAGCTGGCGCCGCTGGTGCTGTTCTTCATCGCCAACGGCAAGTGGGGCATCTACGTCGGCACCGGCACGTTCATCGCCGCCACCGCGGTCGCGCTGCCGTGCTACCGCTGGCTCGAGGGCCGCTGGCCGATCATGCCGCTGGTCGGCGGCTTCTTTGTGCTGGTGTTCGGCGGCCTCACGATCTGGCTGCAGGACGAGACCTTCATCAAGCTGAAGCCGACCATCGTGAACTGCCTGTTCGGCGCGATCCTGGGCGGCGGGCTGCTGCTCTTCAGGCGGCCGCTGCTTAAGCCGCTGTTCGGCGCCGCGTTCCAGCTCACCGACACGGGCTGGGCCAAGCTCACCCTGCGCTGGGCGCTGTTCTTCTTCGTGCTGGCCGGCGTGAACGAGATCTTCTGGCGCAACTTCAGCACCGACACCTGGATCGCCAGCAAGATGTTCGTGAGCTTCCCGCTCACTTTGGTCTTCGCCTTCTTCCAGATCCCGCTGCTCAAGCGCCACTGGGACGGCGACAACAATCCCTTCGCCAGCGAGCCGGAGAAACAGGCCGGCAAGGATCCGGCGGGCGGCGCCGAGCTCTAGAGACCCAGCGGTTTGCGCGGCGGCCACATCTTCGCGAGATCGCCGGTCGGATTGGAATAGGTCGCGAAGTCCTTCTTGCCGCGCGATTCGTGGAAGTGCGCCAGCGCCCACACGACGGTGGGGAAGGCGAGTTCCTCCCACGGGATGTCCTTCATCTCGACCAGCGCTACTTCTTCGCTCTCGACGCCGGCGGCGACGTCGGGGCTGAGCAGGCGGGCGCGGTACATGATCTGCACCTGGCCGATGCGCGCCACCGAATACATCGCCAGCAGCCGGTCGATCTCGATGTCGGCGCAGGCCTCTTCCCTGGCCTCGCGTTGCGCGGCCTGCTCGGTCGTCTCGCCCAGTTCCATGTAGCCGGCGGGCAAGGTCCAGAAGCCCTTGCGCGGCTCGATGGCGCGCTTGGCGATCAGGATCTTCTCGGTGCCCTTGTCGTCCCAGGTGCAGACCGCGCCCGCGACGATCTTGGGGTTCTGGTAGTGGATGAACTCGCAGCGGCCGCAGACCAGGCGCTCGCGATTGTCGCCGTCGGGAATGCGCTTCTCGAAATGCTCGGGCGGATCCCAGGGGAGCCGCGGGCGGTCGGGCGGAGAAAGGGGGGCGCTCATGGCCCCGAAGCTAGGCCGGTTTTCGCCGCGAGGCGAATCGCCCGCCGCTCAGAGCCCGAGGCGATAGAAGCGCGAGGCCGTTCCGTGGAACAGGTCGGCCTTCTCGGCCGCGCTCATGCCCTGTGTCAGGCGCTTGCAGGTGTTCCAGTAGACGCCGTAGCCGTACGAGCCCTTGTCGACGGGGAAGTTGCTCTCGAACATCGCGCGCTTGGCGCCGAAGGCCGCGATGCAGGTTTCGATATACGGCTTCCAGAGTGCGGCGAGCTGCTCGGAGCTCGGCGGCAGTGCGCCTTCATGCACGTCGAAGCCGAACATCTTCATGCCGAGGCCGCCCAGCTTCACGTGCACGTTGGGACAGGCCGCGAGCTCGGCGATGCGCGCGCGCCAGTCGGCGAAGACCTCGTCGCGCTTGCCCTTGTAGCGCCCCAGCCCGATCGGACCGCCGACATGGTTGAGCACGATCGCGGTGCCCGGAAAGGCGCGCGCCAGATCGACGACATCGCCGAGTTGCGGATGATAGGCCCAGGCATCGAAGCTGAGGCCCAGCGGCGCCAGCGTGGCGAAGCCTTCGCGCAGGCGGCTGTTGCGCAGCAGGTCCAGCGGCCGCACCGCCGTCGCGCCCCAGTGGCCCTGGTCGGGGTCCATCGAGGCGATGTGCCGGATGCCGCGAAACCGGCCGCCGCCCGCGACGATCATCGCCTCGAGCACCTTGGCGACGCCGCTGCCGAGCGTGAGATCGGCGTGGCCGACGATGCCGGCACAGGCGCGGGTCTTGCCGTAGGTGCCGCTGGCGGCCATCGCCGCGACGCCGTTGGCGAACTCGACTTCGCCCACGGGGCGCATCTCGACGGGCCCGTCGGCGCAGTACATCGACAGCCATTCGAGATAGACGGTCGCCACGATGTTGTGACCGCCGCTCTCGATGTCGGCCAGCAGGTCCGGCAGCAGGTAGCGCCCGCTCTCCGGACGATCGATCAGGTGATGGTGCGGATCGACGATCGGCAGGCCGGGCTCGAGCGCCGCCTCGCGGCCCCGGTCGAGCCACTCGGGCCGCACGGCCAAATGTGAGCTGATGGCTCCTGCCGATGGTTCCGTCTTCATCGCGCTTCCTCCCGACTGGGGAGAGAGCTTAGGCCGCCCGGATCAGCGCCGCCACGCCGGGCAGCGTCTTGCCTTCCATCCATTCGAGGAAGGCGCCGCCCGCCGTCGAGACATAGCTGAACTTGTCGGCGACGCCTGCGGCTTCCAGCGCCGCGACCGTGTCGCCGCCGCCGGCCACCGACAGCAGCTTCTTTTCGCCTGTCAGTTTGGCGACGCTCTGCGCCAGCGCCACGGTGCCGGTGTCGAACGGCTTCAGCTCGAAAGCGCCGAGCGGGCCGTTCCAGACCAGGGTCGCGCACTCGGCGACTTCCTTCTGGTAGAGCGCGATCGACTTCGGGCCGACGTCGAGGATCATCTGGTCGTCGGGGCAGGCGTTGGCGTCGACCACCTTGTTGGCCGCGCCGGCCTTGAACTCGCCCGCGACCACGACGTCGACCGGCAGGAGGACGGTGCACTTGGCGGCCTTGGCCTTCTCCAGGATCTCGCGCGCGGTGGCGCCGAGGTCCTTCTCCGACAGCGACTTGCCGACGGCGATGCCCTGGGCCTGCATGAAGGTGTTGGCCATGCCGCCGCCGATGATCAGCTTGTCGACCTTGCTCACGAGGTTGCCCAGCAGGTCGAGCTTGGTCGAGACCTTGGCGCCGCCCACGACGGCGACGACCGGCTTCTTCGGATTGCCGAGCGCACTGTCGAGATGCTCGAGCTCGGCCTGCATCAGGCGGCCGGCCGCGGCGGGCAGAAGGTGGGCGAGGCCTTCGGTCGAGGCGTGTGCGCGATGCGCCGCCGAGAAGGCGTCGTTGATGTAGAGGTCGCCCAGCGCCGAGAGCTTGTCGACGAAGCCCGCGTCGTTCTTTTCCTCTTCCTTGCGGAAGCGCAGGTTCTCGAGCAGCAGCACGTCGCCGTTCTTCAGCGCGCGGACCGCATCCTCGGCGGCCGCGCCGATGCAATCGTCGGCGAAGGCGACGGGCTTGCCGATCGCCTTGGCGAGCGGCTCGAGCAGCGGCTTCAGCGACATCTCGGGCACGCGCTTGCCGTCGGGCCGACCGAAGTGGCTGAGCACGATCACCTTGGCGCCCTTGTCGGCGAGTTCCTTGAGGCCCGGCGCGGCGCGCTCGATACGCGTGGCATCGGTCACCTTGCCGTTCTTCATCGGCACGTTGAGGTCGACGCGCACGAGGACGCGTTTGCCGGACACGGCGAGATTGTCGATGGTCTTGAAGCTGGATTTCGGCATGGCTCGCCTACTAGCGTTTCCGGATCACGAATACCAGTACCTCGCCGTCCCGCGCGGCCGAGACCAATTCGTGGCCGGTCTGCCTGCAATAGGCAGGAAAGTCGCTCTCGGCGGCCGGATCGGTGGCGCGCACGGTCAGTTCGCCGCCCACCGGCAGCTCACGCAGCTTGCGATTGGCACGCAGCACCGGCAGCGGGCAGAGCAGGCCGGTCGCGTCGTATTCGGCCTTTTCCGTCATTCGAGAAAGCTCGGGCCGCCGCGTCGCTTCAATTCGAGACCGGCGTTCTTGCCAAGCGCGGCGGCATCCTGCGCAGCCCCCGTGCGCTCGGTGGCGATGACCTGCGAGCCGTCGGGCTTCAGGATCATGCCGCGCAAACGGAGCGTGCCGTCGGCCGCCAAGGTCGCGTGACCCGCGATCGGCGTGCGGCACGAGCCGTCGAGCACGGCGAGGAGCGCGTGCTCGGCCGCGACGCAGGTCGCGGTCGGCGCGTGATCTACAGCGGCCAGCCAGCCGCGCGTCGTGGCGTCGTCGATCCGGCACTCGATGCACACCGCGCCCTGGCCGACGGCCGGCAGCATCTCTTCTTCCGAGATCGGCGTGCCGACATGGCCGAGGCCGAGGCGCTTCAGGCCGGCGAGCGCGAGCAGGGTCGCGTCGACATCGCCCGCCGCCTGCTTGGCCAGCCGCGTGTCGACATTGCCGCGGAAGTTGACGACCTGGAGGTCGGGCCGCAGGTGCAGGAGCTGCGCCTTGCGCCGCAACGCGGCCGAGCCGATCACCGCGCCTTTCTTGAGGTCGGTGATGCGCTTCACGTCGCCCGCGATCAGCACGTTGAGCT
>JAFEFH010000078.1 GCA_018240695.1 Pseudomonadota bacterium
CCAGCCGAAGCCGTGGGGGCCGATCAGGATCCCGAAGAGCAGCTCGAAGACGACCGCCGGCGGCGCCAGGCGGGAGGGCAGCGCGACGACGGTCACCGCCGCGAGCGCGGCGCTGAGGACGATCAGGAAGAACGAGGTCGTGTCGACGTGGATCACGGCGGCGCGCCGATCGTATTCGCGCCGCTACGGTCCCGACCGGCCAGATGACGGATACGAGGGTTCCTCCGGCTCGAATCAGGCCAGCGGACCGCCTCCCGATGTCGCCGCCGAGCACGAGATCAACTCCGACGACATCATCCAAGGCGTAGGTCTGCGATCCCCAGCACCACCACTCTGGCTCGGGCATCGGCACTCGGCGCGATCGACTCAGAGGCCGCGAGGGTATTCGGCGCCGGTGTCACGAGTCGGGGAGCCCGCCTCCGACGACCCCACCGTATCGGCGCCTCCATGAAGTAGCGGTGAAAACGGCATGAGGAGCGGGTTCGCGAGATCCTCATCGCGCGTCGAGGAGCGTATCGTTCAGGTCGTGGAGCCATTGAGACACCCAGGTTGGAAGAGCGCCTGGATGATCCTGGGGCTCTTCGCCTGCCTCTGTGCTTTCACCGAGATCGAACCGGAGGCGGCGGAAGCGGTCCGCTCGACGATCGGCATCGCGGGCATCGCTTGCGTGATCTGGGGGATATGGCGGCTGATGCAGTACGACAGCTGAGACCTCAGGCGTCGCGGCGGACGAGTAGGACCGCGGCGATCGCCAACGTGACCGCGACATAGGCGCAGAAGACGGCGAACCCCGCCCACGGTGCGAGCGTCCCCGGGTCAGGGGTGATCGTCCAGATCGCCCCGCCGGAGTTACTTGGTAGGTAGGGGTCGACCGAGTCGGCGACACTGCTCGGCAGCAGCCCGACGATCGGCGGTAGGACAAACACGATCCCGGCGAGTGCTGCGATCCCGCCCGCGGTGCTCCGGACTATCGCACCAACGGCGAGACCGAAGAGGCCCATCGCGGTCAGGAAGAGCGGCACTCCGATCAGCGCCCGGAACACGCCCGAGTGGCCGAGGCCGATGTTGATGTGTTCGCCGGAGAGGATCGCCTGGCCGACGAAGAAGACGATGAACGTCGCCGGCAGGCTGATCGCGAAGGCCGTCGAACCGAACACCAGGACCTTGGCCCAGAGCATCGGCAGTCGCCGCGGCACCGCCCCGAAGGTCGAGCGGATCATCCCGGTCGAGTACTCGCCGGTGATCGCCAAGACGCCAAGCACGCCGATTGAGAGCTGGGCGAAGTTGATCCCGGCCAGGCTGACCGACAATGGGTGGAAGTCGGTTCGGTCCGTCACACTGAGGTGCGCCCACCGCGTCTCGAAGACGATGCAGGCGAGGACACCAATGCCGACCGCCAGCACCAACGTCGCGGCGAGCGCCCAACGGGTCGAGCGAAGGGAGATGAGCTTCGTCCACTCCGAACGCACCACCCGCCGCTGGGTGACGGGTTCGACGCCGAGCGGGATGCCGACTCTCTCCATCACGCGGCCTTCGCGAGCGCGGTGGTGGATGCCGATCCTTCACCGGCGCGATACTCGATCGCCTCTCCGGTCAGCTCCATAAAGGCATCCTCGAGCGAGGCCTGGCGAGGGGAGAGCTCGTATAGGACGATCCCGCTGACATGGGCCGCCAGGCCGATCTCCTCGGCGTCCAGACCCTGCACATCGATCAGGTCGGTGCCCAGATTCCGCACCTTCACGTCGGGCGCCGCAATGACTTCGGCAAGACGCGCCGCGTCCGGCGAGCGGACCCTGACCGAGCTCTGCGACGAGCGACCGATCATCTCGCGCACGCCGACGTCGGCGATCAGCTCACCCTTGCCGATCACGATCAGATGGTCGGCGGTCAGTGCCATCTCGCTCATCAGATGGGAGGAGACGAAGACAGTCTTGCCCTCGGCGGCAAGGCCTTTCAGCAGGTTGCGGACCCAGAGGATGCCCTCCGGGTCGAGCCCGTTGATCGGCTCGTCGAGCATGACCACTCGTGGGTCCGCAAGCAGAGCCGAGGCGATGCCGAGACGCTGCCTCATCCCGAGGGAGAAAGTGCCTGCACGTTTGCGGGCAACCTCCCGGAGTCCCACGAGATCGATCATCGCCTCGACTCGTTCGCGGCCGAGGCCGTGCGTCTGGGCCATGGCGAGGAGGTGGTCATAGGCAGAACGCCCGGTATGGATCGAGCTCGCCTCGAGCAGCGCGCCGACCTGATGGAGGGGCGCGCGATGATCGCGGTAACGCTTTCCGTTCACCGTCACCTCGCCCCCGTCTGGAGCATCGAGGTCGAGGATGAGCCTCATCGTCGTCGACTTGCCGGACCCGTTCGGACCGAGGAAGCCGGTCACCAACCCCGGCCGTACCGTGAAGCTCAGGTCGTGGACGGCGGTTTTCCGACCGTAGCTCTTGCTGACCCCTCTGAGCTCGATCATGAGGTGGCCGGCGCCGGAGAGCGGTCGTCGCGACGCAGAGGGTCGCCGAACTGATCGATCGGCGTATCTCTCCCGGTCCGCGCCAGGTGCCGCACGATCAGCACGATCGCGGCCGCGAAGGCCAGGCTGACGAGCCCGTTGCCGAGGCCCACGCCTTCGGGTTTGCCGAGCCAGTCGGCGACCGAGGCGCCGAGCGGACGAGTGACCACGTAGGCGAACCAGAAGGCGAGGATCGGGCCCATGCCGAAGCGGAAGTAGCCGACGGCGGGGATCGCGATGATCGCGGCGAAGAGCCAGATCGAGCCGAAGTAGCCGAGGCCGAGCGTGTTGGCGGTGAGATCGCCGGCCGCGGTGCCGAGGGCGAAGGTGGCGAGGACGGCGGCCCAGTAGAAGACCTCGCGGCGCGGCGTCGTGATGCTGTGGATCGAGAGCGTCCCCTCCGTGCGGTACCAGGTGCGGAACACCGCCGCCAGGACGATCGCGAAGAAGATCGTCGAGGCGATGTAGGGGACGCCGAGGCCGACGTGGAGTACGTCCGCGCACATCGTGCCGAAGACGCCGACCATCGCGACCGCGAACCAGTAGCACCAGGGGACGTAGCGATCGCGACTGAACTGGAGCCAGATCGCGACCGAGAACGCGACCGCCCCGAGCACCACCGCGATCTCCGGGACCAGGGTGTGGACGAGCCAGTCGGAGGTCGACTCGCCCATCGCCGTGGTCAGCGCCTTGACCAGCCAGAACCAGGCGGTCACCTCCGGCACCTTTGAGTAGGTGCGACGGGTGGAGGCGAAGCGGTGGAGGCTGCGCTCGGCGCTCAAGCCGCCGCCACCGCCTCGGTCGGCACGCCGAGCTGTGCCACCCGGTGGGGCAGGTCGACGTGGAGCCAGTGGGAGAGGTGCGCGGGCGGGGTCTCGATGATGATCTCGGTGTAGGTGCCCGCGTCGAGCTCTTCGACGATGTCGTCGTAGGCGTTCGGGCTCAGCGCCACCCGCCCCGTGACCTGTCCTCCGGCCGCGGCTCGCAGGGACGGAAGCGCGGCCGCGAGCAGGTCCACGCCGTCCTGACCATCCGGGTCGCCGTGGTCGAAGCCGAGGTTGTCTGGATTCGGGACGAGGACCCTGAACTCGGCGTGACCGGCGGCGGCGCGGCGGCGCACCGCATCGATCAGCGCGCCGGTCGGCGCCACCTTGTTGAGGACGACGAGAACCGCCGGGCCGGCGCCGGGCGGGGCGGCGACCGGCCCGGTGCGGATCACGTCCCGCTTGGAGATCGCCAGGAAGACGACCAGGGCGAGAATCGTGGAGAGGAAGATGATCGAGGTCAGGGTGGTGCCGAGGCCGAGACCGCCTTCTTCGGTCGGCGAGGCGAGGTAGTCGCCGATCGAGGCGCCCAGCGGTCGGGTGAGGACGTAGGCGAGCCAGAAGGAGAGGATCGCGTTCATCCGCAGGGCGAAGTGGCAGAAGGCGACGATCGCGATCGCCCCGGCGAAGATCCCCACCGTCGGCAGGTAGCCGAGTTCGAGCTTCTCGGAGATCAGGTCCCCGGCCGAGGTGCCGAGGGCGAAGGTGAAGAGGATCGTCGCCCAGTAGAAGGCCTCGCGGCGGGTGGTGACGATGGTGTGGACGGAGAGGGTGCGCTCGCTCCAGTACCAGGCGGCGAAGGTCGCGATCAGGCAGGCGCTGAAGAGGATCGTCGTCGTTTCCAGCGTCACGCCGTAGTTTTCGACCAGGTTGTCGGAGACGAGCGTCCCGACCACGCTGACCAGCACGACGGCCAGCCAGTAGATGCCGGGGACGTAGCGGCGCGAGCGGAACTGGGCGACCATCACCGCGATCAGGACCGCCCCCATGATGTAGGAGGTGTTGGTGAGGCCGAGGCCGAGGTTTTCGTTCAGGTTGTCGGCGAAGGTCTCCCCGACCGTGGTGCAGAGGATCTTGATGATCCAGAAGTAGACGGTGATCTCGGGAACCTTGTTGAGCATGCGGCGGCCGGGGCTGATCGCCGACGGGCGGGGGAGTGCCTGGGCTGAGTTCATGGCCGGAAGGGTGAAGGCCCCCGATTAGAGGCAGGTGAAAGCTTCGTGGGTGGCGATCTCATCCGTTTCGGGTCCTGCCACTCTCACCCTCACTTCATCTGTCCGCGCGAGAGTGCGCGCCTATGGCGACGGCCACTCCAACCCCTCCTCCGACGCGACCGCGGTCGCCGCGGTCGCACCGTCGCCTCCGGAGACTTCCCCTCTGGCGTCGCGCCCGCAGGACCGTCCTCATCGCCTGTGTCTTCTGCCTCGCGGTCGCCGCGCTTTCCTGGCTCCCGGCGGTAACCGGCAGCCGGAACCTGAGCATCACGGTCGCCAGTGTCGAGTGGTTGCGCAGCCACGGAGGCAATCCGATCGCCTCCCAGATCGAGAACTGGTACTACGAACTGAACGAACCCGAAAAGGGTGGGCCGGCGCTGACGTCACTGCCACAGGTGGGCGGCGCCGCGGTCGAATCGGGTGAAAAGAGTAATGGTGAAGGTGAAGGCGAAGGAGAAGGAGAAGGTCCACCGCCTCACTACGAGCCGGCGGCGGTGAAGCCGCTGATCCAGCCGAAACTTCCCGGCGAGGGTGTGTGGAAGAAGGCGGGTGCCAAGGTGGGACCCGAACCGCCCGCCCTCCTCACCACCTTCCGCAGCGATCCCGAATACCCACAGTTCGTCGCCGGCGTCGCCTGGCTCGACCACACCCGCACCGAACTCCAATACATGCCCGGGCTGGCCGAGCCGCCGGAACCGCTCGAAGACCGCGGCTCGGGCGAAGTGCCGCCGGAAATGCGCAAACGCCTCGTCGCCACCTTCAACGGCGGCTTCCCGCTGGAAACCTCGAACGCCGGCCTGATCTACCGCGGCAAGATCAAGGAAACGATGGTGAACGGGATCGCCACCGTGGTCGGATACCACGGCGGCGGCTTCAACATCGTCCGCTGGAACCACGGCAACACGGTGCCGAAGAACGTCTGGTTCGCGAAGCAGAACCTGCCGCCGATCATCTACGAAGGCAAGCTGAACCCGAACCTCTCCGACGGTCCCGAATGGGGTGAAACGGTGAACAACGCCACCCGCGTGTGGCGCTCCGGGCTCGGCATCGACGCCCACGGCAACCTGATGTACGCGGCGGCCAACTACCAGACGGTCGAATCGCTGGCAAAAGTGCTGCAGCGCGCCGGCGCGGTGCGGGCGATCGAGCTCGACATCAACGAAGACTGGACCAGCTTCATCAGCTACCGCCATCCCGGCGGGCTCGATCCGAGCAACCTGCTGCCGGAAATGTTCCGCTCACCGGAACGCTATCTCGTCCCCGACGAACGCGATTTCTTCGCCGTCTACCTGAAACCGGGGCAGCCCTGGTGAGGCTCCCGCGCAACGTCTCCCCCGCCGCCGCCGAACGGCGCGCGCTCCTCTTTGACGCGCTCCTCGGTCTACTGATCGGCATAAGCGCGATCATCGTCGCCGCGGGGATCGGCGTGGTCGGGTTCATCGCGCTTCTCGGCTTGCTGCTCGTGGTCCTCTGGTACGTGATCGAGGGCGGCCTACGCCGGAGGCAGCGACGACGCTGAGCGGGATGGGATTGAGAGCCACACGTCGGCGCCGCCGGTGGGGACGTTCGTTGCGTGAGCAGAGCCACCGTGCGCCTCGGCGACGGTGGCGACGATCGCGAGGCCGAGCCCAGAACCGCCGTCACGTACGCCAGGGGCACGACTGAAGCGCTCGAACGCATGGCCGACGAACGCCGGTGGGAATCCCTTCCCTTCGTCGATCACGTGCAGCTCGACGGCCTCCCCCATGCGTCGTGCCTTGAGCCTGATCGTCCCGGCTCCATAGCGCAGCGCATTGTCGACGATGGTCCCGACCGCCTGGTCGAGCCGCAGCCGATCGGCATCGACCTCGAGCTCACTACCCTCCCCGACCTCGATCCGGCGCCCCGCGTCTTCCGCCCGCCGCGAGAAACGGCCTGCGACGGACTCGAAGGATTCGGCGAGCCTGAATTTCGTCCGTCGGACAGGAAGCTCGCCCCCCTCCGTCTGAGCGATGGTGAGTAGGTCCTCCGAGAGCTGGGTCAGCCGATCGGTCTCCTCTGCGGCCGAAACGAGCGCCGCGCGCAGTTCCTCCGGGGAGCGCCCCTCCGCGAGGGCCAGTTCGAGCTCCACGCGGAGAATCGCCAGAGGGGTCCGCAGCTCATGGCTGGCATCGGCGACGAAGGCACGCTCGCGCTCGAGGGCGTCTCCGAGGAGGGCGAGAGCGTCCCCAAGACGGGCGAGCATCTCGTTGAGCGTGTTGCCCAGGCGCGCGACCTCGTCGTGGGTGTCGGGCACCGGCAGTCGCTCGTCGGGTGCCGCAGTCGATATCTCCTCCGCCCGGGCACGCATCGCCTCGACCGGTCGCAATGCCGCGGCGGCGACGCCGTACCCCGCGATCGAGGCGAAGATCAGTGCGAACGGCATCCCCAGGAGCAGTAGCTGGGCGAGATCGCCCTGCGCGTCGCGACTTGACTCGGTCGAGGCCCCGACCACGACTATCCGCTTGCCAGAGGAGGAGTGGACGGGGACGGCGAGGAGACGCGAACCCTGGTTGAGTCCCGGGAGTGGGCCCCGGTCGAGGAAAAGTGGACCGGCGAGCGCACGTTTGACTTCCGAGGCGTCGAGCAAGGATTTCCCGCCGATCGCCGGAGAGGAGTCGATGACCTGACCCGAGGAGTCGAGTACCTCGGCGAAGCTCTCGGTGCGGCCGACGAGGTGCTGGCTGCGGGCGTCGAGTCGACCACCCGCCTGCCGCACGACGGCGGAGAGTTCCGCCGCACGCGATCGGAGGCCGGCATCGACGGCGTTGTCGACCTCGCTCTCGAACCGGACGTAGACGAAGATCGCGGTCGCCGCCAGCACCAAGGCGATCACCGCGGCGAAGACCAAGGTGAGGCGGAGACGGATGGAGAGCCGGCTCAGCCGCCGCCGTCCTTCCGCAACCTGTACCCGGCCCCCCGCACCGTCTCGATCGAGACCAGATCGAACGGGACATCGATCTTGCGACGCAGGTAACGGATGTAGACCTCGATCACGTTGGAGCGCTCAGCGTAGTCGTACTCCCATACCTGCTCGAGCAGCTGGGTGCGGGAGAGGACATAGCCCGGGTGGCGCATGAAGGTCTCGAGCAGCCGGAACTCCTTCGCCGAGAGCTCGATCTCGGTCTCGCCGCGCCAGACCCGGCGGCTGTCCGGGTCGAGGCGAAGCCCACCGACCTCGATCGCCGAGGAGCGATCGGAGTCCGCCCGCCTGACCAACGCGCGAAGCCTCGCCAGGAGTTCGGCAAAGGCAAAGGGCTTCACCATGTAGTCGTCGGCGCCGCCGTCGAGTCCACCCACACGGTCTGCGACCGATCCGCGCGCCGTCAGCATCAGGACCGGCGCCCAGACGCCGTTGCGTCGAATCCGCCGGCAGGTCTCATACCCGTCGATCCCGGGCAGACCGACGTCGAGCACCACCGCGTCATAGTCCGACCCCGCGGCCAGCGCGAGCGCACGCTCGCCGTCTCCGGCGACGTCCACGGTCAAACCCTCCTCGGTCAGGCCGCGCCGCAGAAGCGCCGCCATCTTGACCTCATCCTCGACGACCAGTACGCGCATGATGGGAACGATCCTCGCCCCGGATGAGCAGCCGATGAGAAGGCGCGTCGCCCGTCTCTCATATGGGTTTAACGGCTCGGCGGCATCGTGGCCGACATGCTCCCTACCGCATCCGTGACCGACGTCGTCCTCAACCCCGTGATCGAAGCGGCCACCGAATTCATCAGTTCGGCCGGGTATCCGGCGATCTTCCTCCTCATGGCACTCGAGTCAGCGTGCATCCCGATCCCGAGCGAGGCCATCATGCTCTTCGCGGGCTTCGCCGTCTCGAAAGGCGAACTCACCCTGTTCGGCATCGTCGCCGCCGGCGTGCTCGGCAACCTGGTCGGATCGCTCGTCGGTTACGGGATCGGCTATTTCGGCCGGACCGATCTGCTCGAACGGCACCGCCTCTTTCACGTCAGCGCCGAGCGCCTGCGCCAGACCGAAGTTTGGTTCGAGCGGTACGGGGGTGCGACGGTCTTCTTCTCGCGAATGCTGCCGCTCGTCCGTACCTTCGTCTCGGTGCCCGCCGGCGTGGCCCGGATGCCGCTCGGTCGCTTCTCGCTTCTGACCACGCTCGGCTCGATCCCCTGGGTGCTGATGCTGGCCCTGGTCGGCAGGGCCGTCGGCGCGAACTGGGAAGAATGGCGCCAGCACCTGTCCTACCTCGACTACGCGATCCTCGCCGCGCTGATCGGATGGATGGCCTGGTGGTTGCTGCGTCGCCGTCGGGGGACCAGGCACGCCTAGCGGGCCGTCCCTACGACCTGGCTGCTACTCCTCCCTCAGGGTCTGGCCGAGCGGCAGCCGCCGTAGCGAGATCGCCGCCACCACGGAGGCCAGGACCGCGCCTGCCAATGCGCCCCCTCCGAGCAGGGCGATGAAGCCCCAAGGGACCGCCAGCGAGTCGGGCGGTGGGTCGAAGACATGCTGGAGCATCGCCACCAGCATTTCCGCCATCAGCCACCCGAGGCCGGCGGCGAGGACCACGGCCCCACCGAGGACCGCCAGCGCCTCGGAGCGCACGAAGGCGGCGATGTCCCGCAGTGAGGCGCCGAGCGCCGCCATCGTCGCGAACTCGTGTCGGCGCTCCTCGACGACCAGGCTGACGAAGAGCCACATCGCCGCCGCCGCGAGCAGGATCGCGAAAGCCTCCTCGAGGCGGGTGATCCCGGTCAGGTCGACGGTGGTGATCGAGCTGACGGTCTGCACCGTCTGTTGGTCGATGTTCTTCACCGTGACCCCGTATCCCTTGGTCGCTCCCGCCACCCGGGCGCCGACCGTCGAGGGGCTTTCCGCGGTGGCGGCGAGGACCGTGTTGGGGCCGCCGCCGTGGTCGGCCGCGGTGAGGTAGGAGAGGTTGGCGACCATGAAGGAGTCGCGCGGCGCCATCGGGAACTCCTGCACGACGCCGACGACGTGGAACGGCACGATGTGGAAGCGGCCGGTCTGGTGGTCGAGGACCCGCAGCCGCAGCAGGTCGCCTTCCTTCAGGGAGTAGTCGAGGATCGTCTCTTTGGAGACCAGGATCCCGCTCGGCGTTTCCTCGAGGCGCGTCATCAGAGTCTGTGCGCCCGCGCCGAGAAAGTAGGAGTCGCGCAGCGTGGTCGCCGCGGAGATCGTCCGCGGTTCGATGCCGAAGACATCCTGCAGGTCAGGTCCGACATAGGCGTAGGAGTGGTCGACCGGTGAGGTCGCCGAGACGCCAGGGACTTCGGCGATCTTCCGCGTCAGGCCTTTCGCCGCGGTCACCCCGGGCGGCGCCTGGGCGGTGATGTCGGCACCCAGCGTGAGTTGCGCGTCCACCGCGGCCTGCTGGTCGTAGGTCTGCGCGAAGACGCCCATGCTGACCCCGAAGGCGAGCAGCAGACCGACGAAGATCAGCCCACGGTTGATCGCCGCCCCGCGCCACGAGGCGCTCGCCAGGAGGAAGCGGCGCCTGCCGGACCCTCTCGCGGCCCCGCCCAGGAGGCGCGCGGTCCAGCCGAAGAGCCGCCCGCGCAGCCGCACCAGCAGCAGGGTCGCGCCGATCCAGAGGAGCGCCGGTGCGAAGAACATGTAGATCGACAGCGAGAGGGTCGGGTTCGAGTCCGGATTGACCACGGCGGAGAAGCCGGTGCTGGCGGTCAACCAGAAGACCAGACCGCTGAGCGCCAGGCAGAGGAGGTCGAGGTAGAGCCGTTGCCAAAGGGGCTTGCCTGCGCGGCCCGATCCGCGCCGGCCGGAGGCGGCCGTTTCCGAGAGCGTCCGCAGTCCGGTGCCGAGCCGGGCGACGAAGCCGCCGAGGATCGCCAGGCCGATGCAGACCCCGACCACCACCGCGCCGCGCGCCGCGGTCAGGCCAACGGAGCCTTCCACCAGGGCGGAGACGGCGAGGAAGGAGACTCCGGCCCCGAGCAGCCCGGCGAGCAGCCCGACCACCGACGATTCGACCGCGGCCATGGCGAGGAGAGAGTGACGGCTGGCGCCGCGTGCCCGCAGCAGGCCGAGCTCGCGGCTGTCGCGGTCGACGGTGCCGAGCGCGGCGAGGTAGGCCAGGCCGAGGGCCAGCAGGGCGCCGGGGACGGCGAGCAGGATGAAGAGCGCCTCAGCGTAGAGGGCGTCGCCGGCCGCGGTTTCGAGGTCGGCGGAGAGGTTGTCGACGAAGCGGATCTGGCCGGTGAGTTCGCGTTCGATCGAGTTGCGGATCTGCCCTGCCTTCGTGAGCGCCTGGCTCGGAGTGCCGCCTTCGAGCGCGGCACGGTCGAGCTGCACCTGGACCTGCCACTGGACCCCGGTCGCCGCCCCGGGGACGGCGGCGGCGCCCGCGCTCGGCCCCCTCAGCGTCGGCAGGTCGCGGCCGATCGTCCGGGCGAACGTCGCGGTCGGCAGGATCGCGATGTTCGCCGGCGGCTGCGCCGGGGCGGGACCGGCGAGCGGGTTCAACGGCTGGAAGAGGACGTCGGAGGCGGAGACGAAGGCGATGCCGCCGACCTTGAATCGCTTCGTCCCGCCGCCGCCCAGGTGGAGCGTGACGGTGTCGCCCAGACGCGCGCGCAGGGTCGCGGCGAGCTGCTGGTCGAGCACGATCTGTCCGGGCCGCAGACCGCCATGGAGGAAGCGGAAGGTTTCGATGTGTCGGAGGTAGCCCGACGGAACCGCAAGGATCGATCCGGAGCCCGCCGCGGTCGCCCCTTCGGCACCGTGGTGGCCGATACCGGTGAAAGGCGCGGTCGCCACCGGCGAGGACTGGGCGACCTCCGGCTGGTGGGCGATCCGCCGCGCCAGGGACGAGGCTTTCCCGTAGCTCGTCACGGGGCCCTGGAGGTCGAGCGGCACGCTGCGGGTCGCCGAGGCGGTCATCGTCCGCAGCGAGTGGCCGATGAAGAGGATCATCGCCCCCAGCAGCGCCACGGCGACGGCGAGCACGAGTCCCTGGGTAAGGGTGGCGCCCGGCCGGCGACGCAGGCGGGCCAACCCGAGCTGGATCGCGGCGCTCATCCCGACCCCTCGCTCACGCGGCCGTCGGCGAGTTCGAGCCGGCGTGCGCAGCGCCCCGCCACCTCGGGGTCGTGGGTGGCGATGACGAGGGCGAAGCCGAAGCGCTCGCGAAGCGCCCAGAGCAGGTCGAGGACGCGGCCGGCGGTGTCGGAGTCGAGGTGGCCGGTCGGCTCGTCGCAGAGCAGCAGCTCGGGCAGCTGGGCGAGCGAACGGGCAAGGGCCACCCGCTGCGCCTCGCCGCCGGAGAGCTCGGTGGGCAGAGCCTCGGCCTTGCCCTCGAGGCCGACCAGCGCCAGCAGTTCCTCCGGCTCCATGCTCGGCCGACGACCGGACTTTTCGGCGACCCAGGCAGTGAAGGCGACGTTCTCCAGCGCGGTCAGGTTCGGCAGAAGATTGGAGCCCTGGAAGACGTAGGCGATCCCGGCCGCCCGAGCCTTCCCCCGCGCGGCGACGTCGAGGAGCCCCAGCGAGCGTCCCTTCCAGACGACCTCGCCCTCGCTCGGCAGCACAAGACCCCCGAGGAGGTGCAGCAGCGTCGTCTTCCCAGATCCCGACGGACCGCGCAGGGCCAAGGTCTCCCCTGCCTCGATCGTCAGATCGACACCCTCGAGCGCCACCATCTCGGCCTCCCCGGTCCCGTAGCGAACGCCCACTCCCCGACAGGCCGACAATGCGGTCGTCTCCACCGTGGCGCTCATCGCGACACCACCGCGCCGTCGCGCATCTCGATCACCCGGTCGGCCGCGGCGGCGACCGCCGGCGAGTGGGTGACCACGACGACCGCGCAATCGTGCTCCGCGGGTAGGCGCCGCAGGGCGAGCAGGACGACGTTCTGGTTGGCGGTGTCGAGCTCACCGGTCGGCTCGTCGGCGAGGATCAACGGCGCGCGACGCGCGACGGCGGCGGCGATCGCAACCCGCTGCTGCTCGCCGCCGGAGAGCTCCGCCACGCGGTGCTCCGCGCGTGAGCCGAGACCGAACTCGACCAGCGCCTCGGCAGCGCGACGGGGCGCCTCCTCGATCCCCGCCAGCCGCAGCGCCGCGACCACGTTCTCGCGGGCACTCAGCGTTGGCCAGAGGTTGCCGCTCTGGAAGACGATCCCGACCGAGCGGGCGCGATAGGCGGCAAGTTCGTCCTCGCTCGCGGTCAGGAGCGAATGGCCGGAGCTACGCACGTCTCCCGCCGAGGCCCTGTCGAGCCCCGCGGCCAACGCCAGAAGGGTGCTCTTGCCGCACCCGGACGGGCCGAGGATGACGGTCACGCTGCCGGCCTCGACCTCCAGGTCGACGCCGCGCAGGGCGACGGTCTCGACCGGCCCGGAGCGGTAGATCTTGAAGACGTCGTGCATCTCCAAGACCGGCCAGGTGACCTGCTGCTGGGCCTCCGGCTCGCGATAGAGGCTCTCTACCGCCACTGGAAGCTTTCGCTGATCATCCGGTAGGCATCGACATTGTCGACTCCTTCCGGGGTGCTCAGTTCGAGGACGGCGACCTTGCCACCCTTTTCGTATTCGTAGACGTCGACCAGCAACGGTACGCTCTTGCCGGTCACCGGGTCCGGTGTGCTCTTGCGGGTGAACGTCTTCTTTTCGCCTTCGGCGGACTTGGCGGTGCCGGGGTGGACGGCGACGTGGATCAGATTCCCCTTTTCGCGGAAGGTGACTTCGGCGCCGTCGCCGGTGCGGGCCCAGCCGGCCGGGTACTTGATCGAGTAGCCCGCGGGCTTGTCGGTGTAGGTGAGGAATTCCTGGTTGTCGGGGATGTCCCCGGTGGCGAGGGATTCCGCCTCGCTGGGTACGGCTCCCTTCGTCGCCTTGGTCGGTTCAGTCGTCGTTTCCTGCGGGCTTTCCGAGCTCGCGCCCGAGCCGCATCCCGCCACCAGCGCACCGAGGATCAGCGTCAAAATCGCAAGTTTCTTCATGCCCCAGGTCTATGAGGCGCAGGTGAACTGGGCGTTAGGCCGGTAGTGCCAGCCAGACATCGGCGCCGCCGCCCCGGTTGGCCACGCCGGCGGTGCCGCCGTGGGCCTCGGCGACCGCCCGGACGATCGCGAGACCGAGCCCGGTGCCACGGCCGCCGTCGCCCGGCGAGGCCTGGCTGAAGCGGTCGAAGGCCCGCGGGATGAAGTCAGGCGGGAACCCGCCGCCCGCGTCGGTGACGTGGAGCTCGATCGTCCCCGACCGAGGCACCGCGCCGAGGCGGACGGGCGGCGCTCCATGGGCGACGGCGTTGTCGACCAGGTTGGCGAGCGCCCGTTCGAGGCTCGAGCGGTCGGCGTCGATCCGCACCGGCGTACCGTCCGGCGAAGCCGCGCCGACCTCGACGTGGCCGGTCGGGTACCGGGTGGCGACGGCGGCGAACAGCTCGGCGAGATCGACCTCCTCCCGGTTCAGCGGCAGGCGGTCCCGATCGGCGCGGGCGAGGACGAGAAGATCCTCGCTCAGCAGGGACAGCCGATCGGTGTCGCCGATCGCGGCGTCGATCGCGGCGTCGAAGTCCTCGCCGTCGGGGCGCTCCTGGCGCATCAGTTCGAGCTCCATCTTCAGCTGGGTCAACGGCGTGCGCAGCTCGTGGCTGGCGTCGGCGACGAAGGTCCGCTCGCGGCGTAGGCCGTCCTCGAGCCGAACGAGCATCCGATCGACCGGGCGCAATGCCGCGCCGACGACGACCCAACCGGCCAGGGCGGCGAGGATCAGCGCCACCGGGCCTCCGATCAGAAGCAGGGTCCGAACGTTGGACAGCGCTTCGTTTCGCTCCTCGAGCGCGGCGCCGACGGCGACGACGTAGTGGTGCGTGCCGACCACTACCGGCGCCGCCATGATCCGTACCGGCCCCAGCTCCGACTGTCCCGACTGCAGGTCGTAGGTGCCGCCGTCTTCCGCCAGCCGGGTCAGGTCGGCGCGGCCGAGGACGGGTTCGTCCCCCAGTCCCTCGCGCGCGCCGACGACCGTGCGGCTGTCGGGAAGCACGATCTGGACGAAGCCCGATCCCTCTTCGCCTCTGTTGACGGCTCGGGTCAGGGCCCGCGGCCCGCCGTTGCCGTTCTGCAGCCGATTCGAGACCAGCTCCAGGCGCGCCTCCAGCGACTGGTCGATCCGGTTGTCGAGTTCGGAGCGCAGGCGCAGATAGAGGAAAAGTGCGGTCGCGGTGAGGACCGCGGCGATCGCGATCGTGAAGGCCAGCGTCAGCTTCAGCCGGACCGGAAGTCGCCCGATCACTTGCCGTCGTCGCTGCGCAGGCGATAGCCGATCCCGCGCACCGTCTCGATGCTGGCGAGACCGAAGGGCCTGTCGATCTTGTCGCGCAGTTGGTGGATGTGGACCGAGATCACGTTGGAGCGGTTCTCGTAGCCGTTGTCCCAGGCCCCCTCGAGCAGCTCGAGCCGGTCGAGGACGACGTCCGGGTTGCGCATGAAGACCTCCAGCAGGGCGAAGCCTTTGCTCGAGACCTCGACCTCGGTCTCGCCCCGCCAGACCTTGCGCGTCGCCGGGTCGACGCGCAGCGTCCCGACCTCCAGGGTCGGTGCCCGGCGCACGTCGCCGCGTCGCGCCAGTGCCCGCAGGCGGGCGAGCAGTTCGGAGAGCTCGAACGGCTTGGCGACGTAGTCGTCGGCGCCGCCGTCGAGGCCGGCGATCCGGTCGGACAGCGAGTCGCGTGCGGTCAGCACCAGGATCGGCGTGGCGACTCCCTCCTCGCGCAGCCGGCGGCAGGTCTCGAAGCCGTCGATGCCGGGCAGCATCACGTCCATCACGATCGCGTCGTAGGGCGTCGACGCCGCCATCCACAGCGCGTCCTCGCCTTTGAGCGCGACATCGGCGGCCTCGCCCGCACTCCGTAGGGCCCGCCGAAGGAGGCCGGCGAGCCGGATCTGGTCCTCGACCACGAGCACTCGCATGACTACAGCGTTCTCCGCCGGAATGAGAGCCGGATGAGAGGCCGGGGATCCGGCCGGACCACCCGAAAAATCGAGCCGCCCAGCCCCGGCGCCGGCCTATTCGTTACGGCCGCTCGCTTCGTGCTGGGCGTTCGGGTTGCCCGGCTCGTCGTGGTGGCCGCCAGGGCCGTCGTTGCCCGGCACCTCGGTCCCGCTCTCGGACTCGGCGCCGCCGTCGGAGCCCTCTTCGTCGGCTTCGTTGTTGCCGAACTGCCCACTGTCGTTGGTCACGGTGTCGGCGGATTCCTGGTTGCCCTCGGTGGTCTCCGTGTCGGCCGGTCCCTGCGCGCCGTCGGCGGTCTCGCCGTCGGCCTTCTCGGTGGCCGGGGCCACCGTCGCCTTGGTCGGCTGGACCGGCGCCGCCCCGGCGACGGCCAGCGCCGAGCCACCGAAGCTGACGGCGGCCAACAGACCGCCGATGAGGAGGATCTTCCTGGACTTCTCGAACATCACGACTCCTTCCGTCGTTGTCGATTCGCGCGGGAGGCTGAGGTCGCCAGGTGAACTCCCGGTTATGCGGTCAAGCCCTCGGCGACCAGGCCGAGCACCTCCAGCTCCCGCGGCGTCAGGTCGTCCAGGCCGGCGATCTGCGGTCGCTCCACCGGCGGGCGCTCGGCGTAGGCCTCGATCAGCCGCCGGGTCACGCTCGGGGCAAGCAACGCGTCACCCGCCGCGACGATCCGGATCGCCGCCAGCAGCTCGGCCGGCTCACCACCCTTCAACAGGAAGCCGCTGGCCCCGGCACGCAGGGCGCCGAACACGTATTCGTCCAGCTCGAAGGTGGTGAGGACAAGGATCCGCGTCTCCCTCATCCCCGGCTCGCCGGCGATCCGGCGGGCCGCTTCGAGACCGTCCATCTCCGGCATCCGGATGTCCATCAGGACCACGTCGGGACGGGTCGCGAGGGCGAGCTCGACCGCCTCGCGTCCATCGGCTGCCTCGCCCGCGACGGTCAGATCGGGCTCGGCTTCGATCAGCGCCCGGAACCCGGCGCGCACCATCGACTGGTCCTCGGCGATCAGCACCGAGATCATCGCGACCTCACGCCGGCCGGTGTCGTCTCCCGCGTCTACCTCGGCGTCCATAATCCGAGCGACGTGGTCGCCGGGCTGATGCTCGGTTCTGGATGGTCCCTTCTGGTCCGTGCAGTGATCGGGCCAATCATGGTCACGAGAGAACCGAATGCCGCGGATCTGGATGGGCCGGCGGTCCGTCGAAACTCTCCGATTCACCGCCAGTTCATCTACCGCAAGGAGGATCGCCCGGTGCCCCTGGGACGCCTTCATCGGTCGAGCGAGCGCAGGTTCCTACCGCGGGGGGCCATCGTCGCCGGCGCCGCGGTCCTCGGCGCCGCATTCGCGACAACCTCCACGCCCGCTGTCGCGGATGTGCATCCGGCCATCGTCTCGGGCGCAGGGCCAAACGGCCCCCAGACCATCCCGGCCTCGGATTTCGTCCCTCATGTCCGCAACCCCTACTTCCCGCTACGGCCCGGAACCACCTTCCGCTACGGAGGCACCAAGGACGGCAAACCGACGGTCGATGTATTCCACGTCACCGGCCGGACGAAGCAGATTCTCGAGGTGCCCTGCGTCAGCATCGCCGACCGCCTCTACGAGTCGGGGAAACTCGCCGAGCGGACCACCGACTGGTACGCCGAAGACCGACAGGGCCGCGTCTGGTACTTCGGTGAGGAAACTGCCGAGCTGAGCTCCGCCGGCAACGTAACCAGCACCGAAGGTTCCTGGCAGGCCGGGGTGAAAGGTTCGAAGCCGGGGATCTTCATGACGAAGGCACCGCATCCCGGACAATCGTTCGGTCAGGAGTTCCTCCGCGGCGAAGCCGAAGACCATTTCCGGGTCACCCGCCTCGGCGTACCTGCGTCGGTACCTGCCGGTCGTTTTCCACGGGCCCTCGAAACGAGAGAGTGGACCCCACTAGAGCCGGACGTGATCGACCGCAAGCTCTACGTCCGTGGGATCGGTGAGGTCAGCGAGGAAACGGTGAAGGGTCCGATCGAGATCGCGCGGCTGCTCTCGGTCCACAATTCCGGGTGACAGCCGGGCGACCGCGCCTTCCGGTCAGATGACCAGACGCTGGTTGCTTCTCGCCGTCGGGGTGGCCGCAGTAGGGGTGATCCTCGCGCTCGCGATAGAGCCGGCGCGTCCCGGTGGCGGTCGAACGTTCCAGGCTCGGCAGCCCACCTCCCGGCATGGCGGAGAGCGCGAGACGCCGTCCCGGAAGAAGCTCGTGCTTGGCGCGTCGGTCCGGCACCGACCGATTTTCGCTGTCCTTTTGGGCGATCTCGATGCGACGCGGCCGCTGCTCGTCTTCGGCGACATCCATGGGGACGAGCCCGCCGGCATCGCGATCGCCCGAGACCTCTATCGCGATCGACCACCGCGTTCCGGACTTCTCGTGACCGTCCCCGACCTGAACCCGGACGGGGTCGCCGCGCGAACCCGCCAGAACGGCCGAGGGGTCGACCTCAATCGCAACTTCCCGTGGCACTGGCGACCCCTGGAACGGCGGGGCGACCCTCAGTACTCGGGGCCACATCCTCTGTCGGAGCCCGAATCTCGGCTCGCCCGCTCGTTGATCCTTCGGCGGCGACCCATGATCACGATCTGGTTCCATCAGCCGCTCGCCCTGGTGGACGAATCGGGCGGGAACCGAAAGATCGAGACGCTCGCGGCCCACCTCATGCACCTTCCCCTGCGCCGCCTGACGCGATATCCCGGAAGCGCGGCGAGCTGGCAGAACCATCGACTGCGCGGGTCGACCGCGATGGTGGTCGAGCTGCCCGCGGGGAAGCCGTCGCGGCGGCTCATAGAGAGGGACAGCGACGCCATCCGCGCACTCCTCAGAGCTTCGGCGCTCCCACCGGGGATTAACCTCTCCCACCGAGGATGACGAGCGTCATGCAGGCGTTTCGTCGATCGAGGCGTCGCCCTCGGTGCGTCCCCGGCGGAAGAGCCAGGTGACGGGGCCGAGGAGGACAGAATCAAGGTGGCAGCAAACCGGGGTATAGGCAAGACCGCCGGTGCGTTCCTCTGTGTTCGTCTGGGTTCCCTTGCATCCCGTCCTCCGGATACGCGGTCAATATCTACGTCCCACCCGGGGTGTGACAGGCGACTCTTCCGGCATCGACGGTCTCCAGCGCAGCACCGAGGGCCCGAACGAGCCTTGCCTGCGTCGCCGCCCGTACCCGCCCTTGCCGGGAATCAGGAAGCGCTCGTGCACGTGGTCAAGGTGGCTGAACCGACGAGCCCCCTTGGTCTCCGTCGGGCTCATCGAACTCTCTTCTCCTTCCCATCCGCAGCCGGACGCACAAGAAACGCAACCTGCTCGGAGAGCAGCCAGCCCCGCTCAGGGAGGGTTTTCGGTAAGGCGGCTGAAGACGCTCAAACTTCGAGTTCCGGCCCTGTGAACAGCACGTCGCTCCTGGTCGATGCTCACAGGAATCCCGGTAGGACCGCTCGACGGTCGCGCGAGCCCCTCGATGTTCGCACGGCTTCGCCGTGCGCTAGCCCGGGGATCGCCCGCCCGCCGGGGGTGGGCCCGGAGAAGGGAGTCCCCCATGTTCCAGAACGAAACCAGCCTCGCGACGATCGTCGTCTGCGAGGACGATGAGGCAACCCTCGAGCTGCTCTGTGACCACCTGATCGCGGACCGCTTCGACGTTCTTCCTGCACCGGCAGGAGCCGATGCACTGAGATTCTGCCGCTACAACCGCCCCGATCTGATGGTGATCGACCTGAACCTTGCCGATCGCTCGGGACCCGAGGTCATCCGCGCGATCCGCGAGTCGGACGGGATCGAGACGCGCTTCGATCCGCATCTCCCGATCATCGG
>JAFEFH010000079.1 GCA_018240695.1 Pseudomonadota bacterium
CGCATGCGCCCGACATCGGCCTGCCGATTTCGGTGGTCAGCACCGCGATGGGCCGCGCGATCGCGTCGATCCTGCCGGCGGGGGAAGCGGCGCGGCTCGAGGCGCGGCTGAAGGCCGACGATCCCGCGCTGTGGGCCGCCAAGCGCGCGCGCTATCGCGCCGAGATCAGCCGCTGCGCCGAGGTCGGCTTCTGCACCTGCCCCGGCGAATACATGCCCGCGATCCACGCGGTCGCGGCGCCGCTGTTCCACCTGCCGCGCACGCAACAGGCATTCTCGATCAACTGCGGCGTGCCCGCCTTCCGGTTGCAGCCCGGCCAGCTCGAAGCGGAGATCGGCCCGCGGATCGCGGCGCTCGCCGCAAGCATCCGCGCCCTGGTTGCCTAGCCCTCGACACTGTTCCCTCCCCGCAGGGAGGAGACGTCACTCCGCCGGTTTGAGCGCCGTCGAGGTCACGTCCTTTTCGTTGGGCAGGAACGAAATGGCGATCATGGTGCAGGCCGCGACACCCGCCAGCGCCATCAGCATCGACGGGAAGCCCGCCGCCTTGACCGACGGGCCGATGCCCGCGACGACCAGGGATGACACGCCGAAGCCGATCGCCAGCCGCATGCCGGTGACCCGGCTGCGCATGCGGTCGTCGACGTAGCGCACGATCATGGCGTCGGTGAACGGGATCGCGCCGAACACGAAGACCATGAACAACGCGGTCACGAAGACCAGCGTCCAGCCTTCCGAATAGGCCGCAAGCAGGAACAGCGGCACCTGCGCCAGCAGGATCGGCAGGTAGATGGTCTTCAGCGGATAGCGGTCGATCAGGTGGCCGACCAGCAGCTGCGCCAGCGAGGCGAAGGTGAAGACCGAGAACAGCACGATGCTGAGCAGCCACGGATCGGCCGCGAAGTCGGCGATGCGCGCCTTCAGCATCTCGCCGTTGGAGTTGGTCGTGAAGTTGAACACGATCGAGCCGGTGACGGCGGCGCAGGTCATGATGAAGAACACGCGCGCCATCACGTTGGGCGGCAGGTCGAGCATCTTGGGCTTGCGCTTGGAGGGAGCGGCATCCTCCTTCGGCACGAACTTCGCGAACAGCAAAGCGGCGACCAGGCAGATGACGCCCGGCACGACATAGGCCATTTGCCAGCCGTAGCGCGTGGCCAGCAGCACCGACAGGCTCGAGCCGATGGCGATGCCGAGATTGCCGACGAGGCCGTTCACGCCGATCACGAAGCCCGGCTTCTCGGCATGCTGCACCAGCATCGGGATGCCGACCGGATGGTAAATCGAGGCGAAGGCGCCCATCAGCGTGAGCGCGGCGCCGATCTGCCACTTGTTCTGGCAGAGCGCGATCAGCAGGCACGACACGCCCATGCCGGCGAAGAACATCACCATCATGGCGCGGCGGCCCCATTGGTCGCCGAGCTTGCCCGACACGATCGAGCCCGCGCCGAACATGAAGGATGCGCCGAAGGCGTACGGCGTCAGCTCCTTCCAGTCGGCGCCCCACACGCCGGCGATCACGCTCACCGTGTAGAGGAAGATGGCGATGACCCAGTGGTCCATCGCATGGCCGAGGTTCAACAGCAGAGAGGTCGGGCTCGAGAGCTTCATTTTAGGTCTCCTACGCCCCGATAATAGGCATGAGCGCCCGTGGCGGTCTTGCGCTATAATGCCAACATATGTCGCGAAACCGCCAGGACCGTTCCACAGATCCCGCCGACTACCAGCGCGTGCCCCGCGCCGTGGCGGCGATGCCCAAGGATTTCCCGGTGGGCTTCCGGATCGCGCCGCACACGCACGAGCGCGCCCAGCTGATCTACGCGACGGTCGGCACCATGCGCGTGGCCACGCGCGACGACGTGTGGGTCGTGCCGCCGCAGCGCGCGCTCTGGATGCCGGCCGGCATCGGCCACAGCATCGTCATGGCGAGCGACTGCACCATGCGCACGCTCTACGTGCGCGACGACGCCGCCGCCTTCATGCCCGCCGTCTGCAAGGTGCTGTCGGTCTCGCCGCTGTTGCGCGAGTTGATCGTGCGGGCGACCGAGCTGCCGCTGCAATACGACGAGAGCGGTCCTGCCGGTCATGTCGTGGCGCTGATCCTCTCCGAGCTGCGCGGCCTGCAATCGCTGCCGCTCCAGCTTCCGATGCCGCGCGACAAGCGGTTGCGCCAGATCTGCGAGGCGTTGCTCGAAACGCCTGGGGACACCCGCCTGCTCGACGACTGGGCGCGCACCGCGCACGCCAGCCCGCGCACGCTCGCCCGCCTTTTCGTCAGCGAGACCGGCCTCACCTTCGGCGCCTGGCGCCAGCAGGCGCGCGTGCTGGAGGCGATGGGCCGGCTGGGCAGCGGCGTGCCGGTGACCCAGGTCGCGCTCGATCTCGGCTACGATAGCGTGAGCGCCTTCAGCGCCATGTTCCGGCGCGCCTCGGGCACTTCCCCCAGCGAGTACCGCGGCCAGCCTGCGGCCGACTGACATATCCCCGCAAAAAGTGGGGATTTGGCTGCTATTCCAAGCCATTACGCGGAAGGGCCGCTTGACGGAGGGACGCCGAATATCCCCAATGCGGGTCCTGTTTGGGGTAGGATAAACCGTCATTTAGCGAAGATCGGCGGCTGCGTCCGAGCGGCCCTTGGAGTTTTGGTTTTGAAGCCGACTGATATCAAGAATCCCGACTATTTTCACAAGGTGGTCGACTGCCAGTGGGCCTGCCCCGCGCACACCCCGGTTCCCGAGTACATCCGTCTGATCGCACACGGGCATTACTCCGACGCCTACATGATCAACTGGAAGTCGAACGTCTTCCCGGGGATCCTCGGCCGCACCTGCGACCGTCCCTGCGAGCCCGCCTGCCGGCGCGGCCGCGTCGAGGACGAGAAGCTGGTGAAGGGCAAGAAGGAGCCCGTCGCGATCTGCCGCCTGAAGCGCGTCGCCGCCGACTACAAGGATGACGACTCGATCGCGGCCAAGATGCCGAAGGCGCCCGCGAAGAACGGCAAGCGCGTGGCCTGCATCGGCGGCGGTCCCTCCTCGCTCACCGTGGCGCGCGACCTCGCGGTGCTGGGCTACGAGATCACGATCTACGACCAGGATCCCAAGCTCGGCGGCTTCATCCGCACGCAGATCCCGCACTTCCGCCTGCCCGAGCACGTGATCGACGAGGAAGTCGGCTACATCACCGGCATCGGCAACGTCGCGTTCCGCCACCAGAAGGTGGAGTCGATGAAGGCCGTGCTGGCCGAGGGCTACGACGCGGTGTTCGTGGGCTCCGGCGCGCCGCGCGGCCGCGACCTCGACGTGCCCGGCCGCAAGGAGGCCGCGGCCAACATCCATATCGGCCTCGACTGGCTGTCGAGCGTCTCGTTCGGCCACATCACCAAGGTCGGCAAGCGCGTGATCGTGCTGGGCGGCGGCAACACCGCGATGGACTGCTGCCGCACGGCGCGCCGTCTCGGCGGCGACGACGTGAAAGTGATCGTGCGTTCGGGCTTTGACGAGATGAAGGCGTCGCCCTGGGAAAAGGAAGACGCGATCGGCGAGGACATTCCGATCCTCAACATGCTGGTGCCGAAGGAAGTGAAGCACGAGGCCGGCACGATCAAGGGCGTGCTGTTCGAGAAGGTCGTCGCCAAGTACGACGACAAGGGCCGCCGCTCGCTGGTGCCGTCGGGCGAGCCCGACGAATTCCACGAATGCGACGACGTGCTGGTCGCGATCGGCCAGGAGAACGCCTTCCCGTGGATCGAGACCGACGCGGGCATCGAGTTCGACAAGTGGGGCCTGCCCAAGCTCAACGAGGCGACGCTCCAGAGCACCAACAAGAAGGTGTTCTTCGGCGGCGACGCGGCGTTCGGCCCGAAGAACATCATCTGGGCGGCCGCGCACGGCCACGAGGCCGCGATCTCCATCCACAAGATGCTGATCGGCGAGAACGTCGAGGAGCGCCCGGGTCCCGGCGTCACCGTGCTCAGCCAGAAGATGGGCATCCACGAGTGGAGCTACGACAACGCGCCGACCATCGACCATCGCTTCAAGGTGCCTCACCGCAAAAAGGAAGAGGCGCTGAAGGATATCATGGCCGAGGTCGAGCTGGGCTTCGATCCCAAGCTCGCCTTCGAGGAGGCGCAGCGCTGCCTGAACTGCGACGTGCAGACGGTGTTCAGCGGCAGCCTGTGCATCGAGTGCGACGCCTGCGTCGACATCTGCCCGATGGACTGCATCACCTTCACGCCCGACGGCGAGGAGAAGGAGCTGCGCACGCGGCTCACCGCGCCGGCGATGAACCCGACGCAGGACCTCTATATCGGCGCCGGCCTCAAGACCGAGCGCGTGATGGTGAAGGACGAGGATGTCTGCCTGCACTGCGGCCTGTGCGCCGAGCGCTGCCCGACGGGCGCATGGGACATGCGCAAGTACTACATGGAAATGACCCACGCGGAGCACGCATGCCGCAAGCAATAGCCGCCGTTAACGACTTCGTCGTCAAGTTCGCGAACGTCAACGGTTCGGGATCGGCCTCCGCAAACGAGCTGTTCGCCCGCTCCATCCTGCGCATGGGCGTCCCCGTCAGCCCACGCAACATCTTCCCGTCGAACATCCAGGGTCTGCCGACCTGGTACGAGGTCCGCGTCACCGAGAAGGGTTATCTCGGCCGCCGCGGCGGCGTCGACATGATGGTCGCGATGAACCCGCAGACCTGGGCGGCCGACGTGAAGGAGATCACGCCGGGCGGCTACCTGTTCTACGATTCGACCAAGCCGATGCCGTCGTCGGCGTTCCGCGACGACATCACCGTGATCGGCGTGCCGCTCACCGCGATCACCAACGCGACCTACAGCGACGCCCGCCAGCGCCAGCTTTTCAAGAACATCATCTATGTCGGCGCCCTCTCCATCCTGCTCGGGATCGACGACAAGGAAATCCAGAAGCTGTTCAGCGAACAGTTCAAGGGCAAGGAGAAGCTGATCGACTCCAACGTGAAGGCGTTGCAGCTCGGCCGCGACTGGGTCACCCAGCACATCGAGCCCGACGTCGTTAGGCTCAAGGTGCGCAAGGCCGACAATGTCGGCGACCGCATCTTCGTCGAGGGCAACAATGCCGCGGCGCTCGGCGCCGTCTACGGCGGCGCCACGGTGTGCGCGTGGTATCCGATCACGCCCTCCTCCTCGCTGGCCGAGGCCTTCCAGGCGCATTGCAAGAAGCTCCGCCACGACAAGGAAACCGGCAAGGCCAAGTACGCCATCGTCCAGGCCGAGGACGAGCTCGCCTCGATCGGCATGGTGATCGGCGCGGCCTGGAACGGCGCGCGCGCCTTCACCTCGACCTCCGGCCCCGGCATCTCGCTGATGACCGAGTTCATCGGCCTCGCCTCCTTCGCGGAAGTGCCGGCGGTGATCGTGAACGTCCAGCGCGGCGGTCCGTCGACCGGCATGCCGACGCGCACGCAGCAGTCCGACCTGCTCTCCTGCGCCTACGCGTCCAACGGCGACACCAAGCACGTGCTGCTGTTCCCGGAAGACCCGAAGGAGTGCTTCGACTTCACCGCCGACGCGCTCGACCTCGCCGACCGGCTCCAGACGCCGGTGTTCGTCATGACCGACCTCGACATCGGCATGAACCACCGCCTGTGCAAGCCGTTCCAGTGGGACGAGAACCGCAGCCTCGACCGCGGCAAGGTGATGACCGCCGAGGAACTCGAGGCCGGCAAGAATTTCGGCCGCTACCTCGACGTCGACGGCGACGGCATCCCGTTCCGCACCTATCCCGGCACGCACCCGACCAAGGGCTCCTACTTCACGCGCGGCACGACCAAGGACGAATACGCGCGCTACTCCGAGGAAGGCCCGGTCTATGTCCGCAACATGGAGCGGCTCCAGAAGAAGTTCCTGACCGCGGCCAAGATCGCGCCGCAGCCGGTGCGCTACTCCTCGCCCAAGCCGACCGCGTACGGCGTCATCTACCTGGGCTCGACCAGCCCGGCGATGGCCGAGGCGCTCGACCAGCTCGAGGCCGACGGCAACCACGTCAACGCGCTGCGCGTGCGGTCCTTCCCGCTGTCGCAGGCGGTCGAGGACTTCATCCACGAGCACGACAAGGTCTTCATCGTCGAGCAGAACCGCGACGCGCAGTTCCGCTCGCTGGTAATGAACGAGTTCACGCTCGACGCCCGCAAGCTCGTGCCCGTCCTGCACTATGACGGCACGCCGATCACGGCGCGCTTCATCGCCGCCGACATCGCCAAGAAGATCGCCCAGTTCAAGGTCGTCCCGTTCGAGAAGGCCGCGTCATGACCTATATCGCCAAGCCCAAGCTCCACCATCCGTCGCTGGTCAAGAACAAGGCCGGCTACACCCGCCGCGACTACGAGGGGGCGGTCTCCACGCTGTGCGCCGGCTGCGGCCACGACTCGATCAGCGCCGCGATCATCCAGGCCTGCTACGAGATCGACATCCTGCCGCACCAGGTGGCCAAGCTCTCGGGCATCGGCTGCTCGTCCAAGTCGCCGACCTACTTCGTGGGCGCCAGCCACGGCTTCAACACCGTGCACGGCCGCATGCCGTCGGTGCTGACCGGCGCCAACCTCGCCAACAAGGACCTGATGTACATGGGCGTGTCGGGCGACGGCGATTCCGCCTCGATCGGCTTCGGCCAGTTCGCCCATTCGATGCGCCGCGGCGTCAACATGACCTACATCGTCATGAACAACGGCGTGTACGGCCTGACCAAGGGCCAGTTCTCGGCCACCGCCGACAAGGGCTCGATCAGCAAGAAGGGCGCCGCCAACTCCGACGAGGCCATCGACATGGTCTCGGTCGCCATCATGATGGGCGCCACCTTCGTCGGCCGCTCCTTCTCGGGCGACAAGCAGCAGCTCGTGCCGCTGATCAAGGCGGCGATGATGCACAAGGGTGCGGCGTTCCTCGACGTCATCAGTCCGTGCGTGGCCTTCAACAACCACGCCGGCTCGACCAAGAGCTACGACTATGTCCGCGAGCACAACGAGGCGCTGAACCGCATCGACGTGATCGAGGGCCGCGAGGAGATCACGACCGAGTACGCGCCGGGCACCACCACGATGGTCCAGCAGCATGACGGCTCGATCCTGCGCCTCAACAAGCTCGGCGAGGACTACGATCCGTCCGACAAGATCGCGGCGATGACGCGCATCCAGGAAGGCCTGCGCTCGGGCGAGGTCGTGACCGGTCTGCTGTACGTCGATCCGACGCCGAAGGACCTGCACCACCACCTCAACACGGTGGACGTGCCGCTCAACGCGCTGAACACGCCGGACCTCTGCCCCGGCACCGCAGCCCTCGACCGGATCAACGCCAGCCTGCGCTGATCCGGTGAAGGGCCTCCTTGCCCTTCTCGCCGGCATCGGCGGCGCCGTGAGGGGCCTGATCGGCTGCGCGCCGGGCGTCTTCCGGGAATACGCCTGACCGGGCGCGCCCGATGATCCGGATTCTGCTCGCTCTGTGGGGCGGCCTCGCCGGCGCGATCTTCCTCGGATCGGCCTTCGCCATGGCGGGCGCCCAGGTCAGCCGGCTGCTGTCCGGGGTCGAGAACGTCGCCATCGGCGCCGAGGCCGGCCTTGCGGGGCTCGCGGCGGGCTTCGTCGCCGGCGTCTGGCTGGTGCTGCGCCAGAACGGACACTGGGGCGGCACGGCCGTCACCGGCCTCACCGTCGGGGCGCTGTTCATGATCGGCTGCCTGGGCTTCGTGGCCTTCTCCTGATGGATACGTCGCCAAGGCGCCCCGAAAGCACGGACGTCTAGGCGGGCGCGGCGCCCTCGACCAGCCGGCCGACCTCGCCCGGCTTGCGCTGCACCTCGACGACGCGGTCGTGCCACTGCCGCAGGGCCGGCGAGTGGCCGATCGAGATCACCGTCGTGCCCGGCAGGCGCGCCTTCAGCTCGCGATAGATCGAGGCCTCGTTGGCCACGTCCTGCGAGGCCGTGGCCTCGTCCATGAACAGCCAGTCCGGCTTGAACACCAGCGCGCGGGCGATCGCCAGCCGCTGCTGCTCGCCGCCCGACAGGAGGTTGCTCCAGTGCGCCGTCTCGTCGAGCCGGCCCTTCAGCGCGCCCAGATGCGTGGCCTCGAGCGCGGCCACGATCTCCGCGTCGCTCGCCGCCGAGCCCTCGTCGGGATACTTGATCGCGTCGCGGAGCGTGCCGATCGGGATGTAGGGCTTCTGCGGCAGGAAGAGTACGCGCGCGCCCGCCGGGATGCGCACCGTGCCCTGGCCGAACGGCCAGATGCCGGCCAGCGCGCGGAACAGCGTGCTCTTGCCCGAACCGCTCTCGCCCGTCACCAGGGTCGCGCTGCCGCGCGGCAGCTTGAGGTCGACGCCTTGCAGCAGCGCCTGGCCGGTCGGCAGCGACAGCGTCATGCCGGTCGCGGCCACGTCGGTGCGGCCGGCTTCCGGCGCCACCTCGATGGCCGCCGGCGGCTTCTCGTCGACCGCGGTCTGCAAGCCCTTCAGTCGATCCATCACCGCGCGCAACTCGGCGAGCGAGGTGTAGTTGTCGACGAAGAACGACAGCGCGTTCTGGACCTGCCCGAAGGCCGAGGCGGTCTGCATCACCGCGCCCAGGGTGATCGCGCCGGCGAAGAAGCGCGGCGCCGTCACCAGGAACGGGAAGATGATCGCGATCTGGGCGTAACCCGACTGGTAGAAGGCGAGCTGGACCTGCGTGAACAACACCCGCCAGCCGTTGCTGAAGACATCGGCGAAGCGCTCGCGCAGCGTCCTGCCTTCTTCCGCTTCGCCGCTATAGAGGGCGATTCCCTCGGCGTTCTCGCGCACGCGCACCAGCGAGAACCGGAAGTTCGCCTCGTAGCGCTGGCGCATGAAGTTGAGCGGGATCAGGCGACGACCGACCAGGTTGGCGAGCAAAGAGCCGACGATCGCATAGAGCAAGGCCGCGACCGCCATATACCCCGGGATGGTGATGTCGAGGCCGATGAAGCCGAGATGGACCGGACCAGACAGGGTCCAAAGGATGACGATGAACGACAGCAAGGTCGCGACTGCGCTCAGGAAGCCGAGGAAGAGCGTCATCGTATACTGGCCGAGATAGTTCAAATCCTCGGCAATGCGCTGGTCGACGTTGTCGACGGTGCGCTGAAGCTCGATGCGGTAATAGCCCCGGCCGCGCAGCCAGTGGGAGACGTAGTGGTTGGTCAACCATCGCCGCCAGCGCAGGCGCAGATACGGGCTGACGATGCCACGGGCGACCGCGTTCACGATGAAAAGCGCCGCCAGCACCGAGAAAAACCCGATCTCGTGCCAGAACACATCCTCGTTCTTGTTCTGGAGCGCGTCGTAGAAGCGGCGGTTCCAGTCGTTGAAGAGAACCTCGAGGCCGACGCCTGTGAAGGTCAGCGCGATCGCTCCCACCAGCAGCGGGATGGCGATGGGCCATTCCTCGGACTTGAAATACGGGACGACGAGGCGCCACCAGTCGCCGAAGAAGGAGCCAACTCTTTTCATGCGGGGGAATTCCTTTCGCCCCGCACAGTAGCCTCACATGTGGCTGGGCAACCAGAGTGCGATGACGGGAAAGGCGATCAGGATGATCAGCCGCAGCATGTCAGTCGCGATGAACGGCAATACGCCCTTGAAAATCGCCGAAAATGTGACGTCCTGCACGACGCTCTTGATCACGAAGACGTTCATTCCGACCGGCGGATGGATCAAGCCCAGCTCGACCGTCATGACGATGATGACGCCGAACCAGATCGGGTCGAAGCCGAGCTGGGTCACCACCGGAAAGATGATCGGCACGGTGAGGATGATCATCGCCATGGCGTCCATCAGGCAGCCCAGCACCAGGTACATGACCATGATCAGGGCGAGCACGCCGTAGTTGCCGATGCCGAGGCCGGTCAGGAACTCGGTCACCGTCTGCGGCACCTGCGTGATGGTGAGGAAATAGCCGAACAGCAGCGCGCCGATCAGCACGGTGAACACCGCCGCCGCCGTGCGCGTCGCCTGGAGCAGCGAGGCGCGGATCTCCTTGCGGCCGAGCCGCCCGCGCAGCACGCCCAGGATGAACGCCCCGCCCGCGCCGACGCCGCCCGCCTCGGTGGGCGTGAAGACGCCGCCGTACAGGCCGCCGATCACGAAGACGAAGAGCAGCAGCGGCGCCCAGACGTCGCGCAGGCCGGCCAGCCGCTCGCTCCACGGCGCCTTGGGCGCGGTCGGCAGGTAGTCCGGCTTCACGCGCACGATGACGGCGATGGTCATCATGTACATCGCCATCGCCAGCAGGCCCGGCAGCACGCCCGCCATGAAGAGCTTGCCGATGTCCTGCTGGGTGATCAGCCCGTAGACCGCCAGCACCGTCGAGGGCGGCAGCATGGCGCCCAGCGTCCCGCCCGCGGCGATCACGCCGGTGGCGAAGCTCTGGGGGTAGCCGTAGCGGCGCATCTCGGGATAGGCGACCGTCGAGAAGGTGGCCGCGGTGGCGACCGACGAGCCCGAGATCGCGGCAAACCCGCCGCACGACACGATGGTGGCGAGGCCGAGCCCGCCCTTGCGGTGGCCGATCAGCGTGTTGGCGGCGCGGAACAGCTCGCGGCTCACGCCCGAGGTCGAGACGAACGCACCCATCAGCAGGAACATCGGGATGACGCCGAACTGGTAGTCGGTGACGGTGCGCATCGAGGTCTGGCCGATCAGCTTCAGCGCCGGCCCGCCGCCGCTCAGATAGGCATAGCCGCCGACGCCGACCAGCCCCATCGCCATGCCGACCGGCACGCGCAGCAGCATCAGCGCGAACAGCACGACGAAGCCCAGCAGGGCCACCATGTCGGCGCTCATTCGCGCACCGTTCGGTCGTCGTGGATGTCCTCGGGATGGAAGATCAGCCGCCAGGTGCGAATGGCGATCAGCACCACCGCCGAGACATCGCCGATCCAGGCGATGGCGAAGAACGGCCAGGTCGGCAGCCGCAGGTCGAAGGTCAGCACGTTGTCGGTGTAGGTCGACTGCACCTTGTCGAACAGCGTGTAGGTCTGGACCGTCACGACGAACAGCAGGACCAGCGTGGCGAAGACGTCGATCGCCCGCTTCCAGCGCGGGTTGGCCTGCGCCCACACCAGGTCGACGGTGATGTGGCTGCCGCGATAGGAGGTGGCGGCGATGCCCCAGAAGATCAGGATGCCCAGCAGCATGCGGCCGAAGTCGTAGCTGTCGGGAATCTGCACGCTGAAGAAGCGGCGCAGCATCACGGAGATGAAGATGTCGGCCGCCACCAGCCCCACGAACAAGGCGGCGATCGCCTCGATCGTGTCGATGATGCGGTCCATGACGCTGCGCTTCACGACGCCCCCCGGACGAAGACGCCGGCGCTAGAACCCGGCGCCGGCCTTGGCGACGTCGGCCTGGAACTCCTTGTAGAGCGCGTCGGGGTTGCCGCCGGCCTTGGTGACGGCGTCGGCCCACTGCTTGTGCAGCGGCTCGGTCGCGATCTTCCATGCCTTCACCTGCTCGGGCGTCAGCGAATAGGTCTCGTGGCCCGACACCGCCTTCATCTTGTCGCGGCCGGCCGCCTCGAACTTGGTCCAGGGCGCGGAGATCTTCACCGCCCATTCGCCGGTGCAGTGGTCGTCGATCACCTTCTTCTGCGCCGCCGACATGCCGTCGTACTTCGCCTTGTTCATCGAGTAGGTGAACACGGTCGTGTAGAGCGGCACGTCCATCGAGTACTTGGTCACTTTGTCGAGGCCGAACAGGAACATCGAGCCCCACGGAAAGAAGATGCCGTCGGCCACGCCGCGCTCCAGCACGTCGCGCGATTCGGGCGCCGAGGCCTGCACGTTGGTGCCGCCCAGCATCGTCACCATCTGGGCGATCGTGCTCTGGGCCGGCCGGATCTTCATGCCCTTGATGTCCTCGGGCGCCACGACCTTCTTGCGGCCGTGATAGGCGCCGGGATCGTGCATGAAGGCGAAGCAGAAGTGCGTGTCCTTCATCTCCTGCGCCGCGTGCTTGCGATACCACGTATCGAGCGCCACCGTGCCCTTGTCGGCATCGGCGAAGGTGAACGGGATTTGGCCGACCGCGATCAGCGGGAAGCGGCCGGGCTGGTAGCCGGGATTGACATAGGTCACGTCGGCGATGCCGTCGCGCGCCATGTCGTAGTGGTCGAACGCCTTGCCGAGCTGCTCGGACGGAAACACCGTCGTCTTGATCGTGCCGTTCGACGCCTTGGTGATGTCGTCGGCCCACGCCTTGGTCGCCGGCACCAGCGGATGCGCGGGCGGCAGCCAGATCGAGATCTTCAGGTCGACCGTCTTGTCCTGCGCGAAAGCCGGAACGGCGCCTGCCAGCGCCAGAACCGCGGCCAGGGCGAGCTTCTTCATGGCATATCCTCCCGAATTGTTTGTTGCCCCAACCATACCGGCCCATGACAGACGCGCCAACCGGGTTTATAGCGCCGCACGATGGACGCCTCCTCCTACCTCGTTCCCCGCCGCGTCGCCCTCGACGTCCTGGTCTCCTGCCTCGACAAGGGCCAGCCGCTCGACGACGCGCTCGGAAGGCACGACGGCTTTCCCGCCCTCGACCCGCGCGACCGCGCCTTCGTGCGCCTGCTGCTGGCGACCACGCTGCGGCGGCTGGGCGAGATCGACGAGATGCTGGGCGCGATGATCGAGCGCCCGCTCGACGGCGCCGCCACCGCCGCCTTGCAGGTCCTGCGGCTGGGCGCGGCCCAGCTCCTGTTCCTCGGCACGCCGGCCCACGCCGCCGTCGACACCTCGGTGCGGCTGGTCGAGCAGTTCCAGCTCGCCTACCTCAAGGGCCTGGTCAACGCCGTGCTGCGCCGCATCAGCCGCGAGGGCGTGGCACTTCTGGGCGACCGCGATCCCGCCCGCCTGAACACGCCGGGCTGGCTGTGGGAGAGTTGGGCCGAGAGCTACGGCGAGGAGACCACGCGCGCCATCGCGGCGGCGCATCTGACCGAGGCCCCACTCGACATCACGCCGCGCGGCGACGTCGAGCGCTGGGCCGCCGAACTCCAGGCCGACATCCTGCCGACCGGGACGCTGCGCCGGACCGCGGGCGGCTACATCGCCGATCTGCCGGGCTTCGCCGAAGGCGCCTGGTGGGTGCAGGACGCCGCCGCCGCGCTGCCCGTCCGCCTGCTGGGCGACATCGCGGGCAAGCGCGTCGCGGACCTCTGCGCCGCGCCCGGCGGCAAGACCATGCAGCTCTGCGCTGCCGGCGCCAACGTGACGGCGGTCGACATTTCGGCGCGACGCATGACCCGGCTGGGCGAGAACCTCGCGCGCTCGGGCCTGTCGGCCGAACTCGTGACGTCCGACGCGTCCAAATGGACGACGGGCGAGAAGTTCGACGCCGTGCTGCTCGACGCGCCCTGCTCCGGCACCGGAACGCTCCGCCGCCACCCCGACATCGCCTGGCTGAAGTCCGACGAGGACGTGGCGCGCCTCACCCTGGCGCAGGACCGGCTGCTGCTGCGCGCCGTCGATCTGCTGAAGCCCGGCGGCACCCTGGTCTACGCCACCTGCTCGCTCCAGGAGGACGAGGGTCCCGCCCGCATCGATGCCCTGCTGACCCGCGACAAGCGCCTGCGGCACCTGCCTGTCCAGCCCGCCGAACTGCCCGATCTCGCCTCCGCGATCTCGCCGCTCGGCGACATCCGGACCCTGCCGTCGATGTGGGCGGAGCGCGGCGGGCTCGACGGGTTCTACATGGCGAGACTGACGGTCGAATAAGCCCCGGCACGGGCCCGCGCGACCTCCGGCCCCGTTGACTTTGCACAGGGGATAAATGCCAATCCGGCCCAATAAATGAAGCATCCGCTTCGATTGGAGGAGAGAAAGATGAAGATCACCCGCCGCCACATCCTGGCCGCCACCGCGGCCGCGCCGCTCGCCGCGCCGTTCATCGCCGGCACCGCGCGCGCCGAGACCAAGAAGCTCAAGATCTCCCACCAGTTCCCCGGCGGCACCGCGACCACCGGCGACTTCCGCGACCAGCTCTGCCGCCGCTTCGCCGCCGAGCTCGAGAAGCGCACCAAGGGCGCGCTGGGCGCCGAGGTCTATCCGAACTCCTCGCTGGTCAAGACCGTGGCGCAGTACTCCGCGATCCGCCGCGGCGCGCTCGACATGACGCTCTATCCGCTGAACTACGCGGGCGGCGAGGTCGCCGAGTACAATATCGGCTTCATGCCCGGCGTCGTGAGCTCCTACGAGCAGGGCTACAACTGGAAGAAGGCCGAGATCGGCAAGAAGCTGAACGCGATCATGGCCGAGAAGGGCGCCGTGCTGGTGACCTGGCTGTGGCAGGCCGGCGGCTCCGCCAGCCGCGACGCCAAGCCGATCCTCACCCCCGAGGACATCAAGGGCAAGAAGGTGCGCGGCGGCAGCCGCGAGATGGATCTCATGCTGAAGGGCGCCGGCGCGTCGGTCGTGTCGATGCCGTCGAACGAGCTCTACGCGGCGATGCAGACCGGCACGATGGACGTCTGCATGACGACCTCGACCAGCTTCATCTCGTTCCGCCTCGAGGAGATCGCCAAGTCTCTGGTCACGGCGCGCAAGAAGAGCTTCTTCTTCGTGTTCGAGCCGCTCCTGATGTCCAAGCAGGTGTTCGACGCCCTGCCGAAGGACCAGCAGACCGCCATCATGGACATCGGCGCCGAGATGGAGAAATTCGCCCTCGAGAAGGCCAAGGCCGACGACGACGAAGTCGCCAAGGTCTACGAGAAGCGCGGCATCAAGACCTACGACATCGACCAGGCCGAGGTCGAGAAGTGGAAGGCCGTCGCCAAGGACACGTGCTGGAAGGAATATGCCGCAAAGAGCACCAGCAACGCCGAGCTCCTGAAGCTTTCCCAGCAGGTCTCGTGAAGCTTCTCGATCTGCTGAACAGGGCGATCGTCTTTCTGTCGTCGATCGCCCTGGTTCTCGCTTCCGGCGTCCTGACCTACTCGGTCGTGCTCCGGTACTTCTCCCCCGAGCCGACCGATTGGCAGGACGAGTTCTCCGTCTTCCTGCTGATCGGCGTCAGCTTCGGCGCGTCGGCCTGGGTCCATTCCCAGCGCGGCCATATCGGCATCGAGGCGCTGCACGCCGTGATCCCGCCGGCGATCGACCGCATCCGCCAGTTCGTGGTCGACCTGCTGAGCGCCGCGTTCTGCGGCTTCTTCGCGTGGAAATCCTGGACCCTGCTGCATGAAGCCTGGGTCGAGGGCTATGTCAGCGCCACCGCGTGGGCGCCGCCGCTGTGGATTCCCTACCTCGCCATGTCGCTCGGCATGACTCTTCTGACCACGCAAATCCTCGTCCAGGCCTTCCGCAAATCATGAGCACCTTCGAGATCGGCCTGCTGTTCGGCGGCGCCACCCTGCTCGTCATGTTCTCGGGCATGCCCATCGCCTTCGCGCTCGGCAGCGTGTCGACCGTCTTCATGATCTTCTTCATGCCGCCCGCCGCGCTCGATACGGTGACGCAGAATGTCTACGAGGAGATGTCGGCCATCACCCTGCTGTCGATCCCGCTCTTCATCCTGAAGGGCGCCGCGATCGGCCGGTCGCCCGCCGGCCGCGACCTCTATTCAGCATTGCACGTCTGGATGAGCCGGGTTCCCGGCGGCCTCGGCATCGCCAACGTCTTCGCCTGCGCCCTGTTCGCGGCCATGGCGGGCTCCAGCCCCGCCACCTGCTCGGCGATCGGCTCGGCCGGCATCCCCGAGATGCGCAAGCGCGGCTATCCCGGCGGCTTCGCCGCGGGCCTGATCGCCGCCGGTGGCACGCTCGGCATCCTGCTGCCGCCCTCGATCACGATGATCCTCTATGCCGTCGCGTCCGAGCAGTCGCTGGGCCGGCTGTTCCTGGCGGGCATCGGCCCCGCCCTGCTGCTGGTCGCGTTTTTCGCCGCCTATGCCGCCTGGCGCTATTCGTACGAGACCCGCAAGGCCCACCGTGTCCACGCCGCCGGTGGCGCAACGTCCGCCCTGCTCGACGAGGAGCATTACACGCTGCGCCAGCGGCTCTCTGCCCTGCCCCGCGTGCTGCCGTTCGTCCTGCTGCTGACCGGCGTGATGATCGCGCTGTACGGCGGCTTCGCCACGCCGTCGGAAACCGCGGGGCTCGGCGCCATCCTGGCGCTGATCCTGATCGCGCTGATCTACAACACCTGGCGGCCGCGCGACCTCAAGCCGATCATGGAGAACACGATCCGCGAGGGATCGATGCTGATGCTGATCATCGGCATGTCGCTCTTCTATTCCTACGTGATGAGCTACCTCCACATCAGCCAGTCGGCCGCCGAATGGGTCGTGGCCCAGCACCTGTCGCGCTGGGTGCTGCTGGCGGCGATCCTCGTGATGGTCGTGGTGCTCGGCTTCTTCCTGCCGCCGGTGTCGATCATCCTGATGACGGCGCCGATCATCCTGCCGCCGCTCAAGGCCGCGGGCTTCGACCTGGTGTGGTTCGGCGTCATCATGACCATCGTCATGGAGATGGGCCTCATTCATCCGCCGGTCGGCCTCAACATCTTCGTCATCAAGAACATCGCGCCCGACATTCCCCTGGGCGACGTGATCTGGGGCGTGATGCCGTTCGTGGTGCTGATGGCACTGGCCGTCGTCGTGCTGTGCTTCCTGCCCGACATCGCCATGTGGCTGCCGGACCTGATCATCAAGTAGCGCCGCCGCGGAAGCGCCTCCTTTCGCGGTAGCCGATATAGAGACCCGAGCCGATGATCACGCTGGCGCCGATCCAGGTCCAGAGGTCGGGGAAGTCGCCGAAGATCGCGTAGCCCAGGATCGCCGCACCGATCAGCTGGGTGTAGTTGAACGGCGACACGACCGCGGCCGGCGCCTGGCTGTAGGCGATCGTCAGGAAATAGTGGCCGGTGCCCGCCAGCACGCCCATGCCCACGAACATCGCCATCTCCCAGCCGACCGGCGGCATCACCCACTCGAACGGCACGAAAGGGGTGGCCGCGACCGTGCCGACGATGGTCGCCACCGTCGCCGAAGCGTCCGGCCGCTCGGTCTGTCCGTAGCGCCGCGAGAAGAGCTGGTAGAACGAGCTGCAGATCGTGCTCGCGACGATCAGCAGCACATGCCAGTCGAAGTTGGCATGGCCCGGCCGCACCACGATCAGCGCGCCCACGAAGCCGACACCGACCGCGGCCCAGCGGTGGCCACCCACTTTCTCGTTCAGCAGGCGTGAGGACAGCGCGGTCACCACGATCGGGCTGGTCAGCGAGATCGACGCCGCGGTCGCCAGCGGCAGGTAGACCACGCCGTGGAAATAGAGGTACGAGGAGAAGAACAGCAGCAGGCCGCGCAGCACCTGCGTGTCGAGCCGGCGAATGCGGAACAGTTCGCGTCCGTTGCGCGGCAGGAAGATCGCCAGCATGAACACGAAGGCGAAGATGTAGCGCGCCCAGATGACCTGGATCACCGGATAGCCCGACATCGACAGGTTCTTGGACATCGCGTTGAGGCAGGAGAAGCACGCCATCGCCAGAACCGTCGACAGGATGGCCCGCAGGATTCGGTCGGTCGGCGGGGTGGACGGCGGCGGGGACACGTTGACGCTCATCGGCCCAAACTAGCCCGGACGGCGGGCGCGGCAAACCGGCCGGCGATGCCCGCGATATCGCGTCAGAAGCCGATGCTCTTGATCTTGGCGGCCAGCGCCGAGATCGAGAACGGCTTGCCGATGAAGTTCACCCCGTGGTCGAGCACGCCATGGTGCACGATGGCGTTGGCGGTGTAGCCGGTGGTGAAAAGTACCTTCAGGTAGGGCCAGCGTTCGGTGGCGACGCCGGCGAGCTGGCGTCCGTTCATGTCGCCAGGCAAACCGACGTCGGTGAAGAGCAGCGCGATATCGTCGTGCGCCTCAAGCACCGCCAGCGCCGCCGCGCCGTTTTCCGCATGGTAGACCGTACAACCGAGTTCGCGGCAGGCCGAGATCGCGAACTCACGGACCACCGGATCGTCCTCGACGACCAGCACGACCGGCCCGGCGCCCGGCCGCGCCACCGGCTGGACGGGCGCCGCCTCGGCAACCCCTTCGCTCTCGGACAGGGCGCGCGGGACGTAGACCTTCACCGTCGTGCCGCGGCCGAGCTCGCTGTAGATCTTGAGGTGGCCGCCGATCTGCTTCACGTAGCCGAAGGTCATGGAGAGGCCGAGGCCGGTCCCCTGCCCGCGCTGCTTGGTGGTGAAGAACGGCTCGAAGGCGCGCGCGATCGTCTCGGGCTCCATGCCCATGCCGGTGTCGGACACCGCCACCAGCACGTACTGGCCCGGGATCACCTCGGCATTGGCCTCGGCATAGGCATCGTCGAGATGGGCGTTGGCCGTCTCGATCGTGAGCGAGCCGCCGTTCACCATCGCGTCGCGGCCGTTGATGGCGAGGTTCAGGATCGCGCTCTCGAGCTGGGCGGCATCGGCCTTGGCGCGCCACAGGCCGCCCGCCAGCACGGTCTCGACCTTGACCTTCTCGCCCAGCGTGCGGCGCAGCAGCTCCGACATGCCCGACACCAGCTTGTTGGCGTCGATCACCTCGATCTGCAACGGCTGCTGGCGCGAGAAGGCGAGCAGGCGCTGGGTCAGCGTCGAGGCACGCGACACCCCGCTGCGCGCGAGGTCGAGGAAGCGCACGACCTCGGGCGTGGGCTCGCCGATGCGGCGTCCGACCATCTCGACCGCCCCGCCGATGCCGGTCAGCAGGTTGTTGAAGTCGTGCGCGATGCCGGCGGTGAGCTGGCCGACCGCCGTCATCTTCTGCGACTGGCGCAGGCTCTCCTCCGCGTTCTCGCGCCGCGTCGTCTCCAGCCGCAGCCGCGCCAGCGCCCGGCTTTCCTGGTTGGCGCGGCGCGA
>JAFEFH010000007.1 GCA_018240695.1 Pseudomonadota bacterium
CTTGGCCTTCGATCCCTGCGCCTGGAGCAGGTACGACGAGAAGTCCTGCGTCGACAGCGGATGCTTGACGTCGCCCAGCACCTTGCCGCCCGCGGCCTTCACGACCTTGGTGGTCTCGTCCTCGAGCGACTTGCCGAAGGCATAGTCGGCGGTGAGGAAGAACCAAGAGTCGCCGCCGGCCTTCACCATCGCGCCGCCCGTCACCTGGGCCAGCGAATAGGTGTCGTAGGTCCAGTGCGCGCCGGTCGGCGAGCAGGCCGGACCCGTGAGGTCGGCCGAGCCTGCGCCGGTGTTGAGGTCGATCAGGCCCTTTTCCTGCGCGATCTTGCGCACCGCCAGGGCCACCGACGAGGTGCCGAGGCCGGTGATCATCTTCACGCCGTCGACGTCGAACCAGCGACGCGCGATGGCCGAGCCGACGTCGGGCTTGGTCTGGTGGTCGGCCGACAGGATCTCGACCGAGCGGCCGAGCACCTTGCCGCCCACGTCCTCGATCGCCATCTGCATGGCCTCGACTTCGCCCGCGGTGAGATCGCCGTAGACGCCGGAGAAGCCTTCCATGACGCCGATCTTCAGCGGCGGCGGAGTCTGGGCGGAGGCCGTCGCCACGAGGCCGGCGGCCGTGAGTCCGACCGCGGCGGCCACCAGGCCGCCGAGGCGTGCGATGTTTCTGGTCTTCATCTCGTTTCCTTTCTCAGCTCAGTTCTTGATGAGAGGGCACTTGCCCTCGTTGATCGGGCGCCACGCCTTGTCGGCCGGGACGGTGGCGAGGATCTTGTAGATGTCGTCCTTGCCCTTCGACTCGGACGGCGACTTCACCTGGGCGAGGTACATGTCGCGCAGCAGGCGGCCGTCCTCGCGCAGCTTGCCGTTCTTGGTCATCATGTCGTTGACCGGGATCTCGCGCATCTTGGCCATCACCGCCATCGGCTCGTCGGTGCCGGCGGCCTTCATGGCCTTGAGGTAGTGCAGCGTGGCGCTGTAGACGCCGGCCGTCGTCAGGTTCGGCAGCTTGTCCTTCTTGGCGCGGAACTTCTTGGTCCAGGCCCGGGTCTCGTCGTTGAGGTCCCAGTAGAAGGCGGTGGTGAGCACGAGGCCCTGCGCCGTCTGCAAGCCCAGCGACTGCACGTCGCTCTCGAAGATCAGCAGCGCGGCGACGCGCTGGCCGCCCTTCACGAGACCGAACTCGCCGGCCTGCTTGATGGCGTTGATCGTGTCGCCGCCGGCGTTGGCGAGACCGATGATCTTGGCCTTCGATCCCTGCGCCTGAAGCATGTAGGACGAGAAATCCTGGGTGGAGAGCGGGTGCTTGACGTCGCCCAGCACCTTGCCGCCGGCGGCCTTGATGACCTTGGTGGCCTCGTCTTCCATCGACTTGCCGAAGGCGTAGTCGGCGGTGACGAAGAACCAGGTGTCGCCGCCGGTCTTCACCACGGCGTCGCCGGTGACGTGCGCCAGCGCGTAGGTGTCGTAGACCCAGTGCGCGCCGGTGGCCGAGCAGGCCGGGCCGGTGAGGTCGGCCGAGGCGGCGCCGACATTGAGGTCGATCTGGCCCTTCTCCTGCGCGACCTTGCGGACGGCGAGGCCGACCGACGAGGTGTCGAGGCCGGTGATCATCTTGACGCCGTCGTCGTACCACTTGCGGGCGAGCGCGGCGGCGACGTCGGGCTTGTTCTGGTGATCGGCCGAGACGATCTCGATCTTGCGGCCGAGCACCGTGCCGCCGACCTCGTCGACCGCCATCTGCGCGGCCTCGATCTGGCCGCCGGCGACGTCGGCATAGACGCCGGAGAAGCCGCCCATCACGCCGATCTTCAGGGGCTTGGCCTGCGCCAGCGTCTCGACGGGAGCCAGGGCCATCACGCCCACGGCAGTCAGGCCGACGGCGGCCGCGAACATCCCGCCGAAACCGGCGGCTTTGGCAATTTTCATACTCGTTTCCTCCCACACGCGGCGTCGCCGCAATTCCGCCAACTTAACTTTGCTGATCGACCGATGCCAGTGCTGGACAGCGGGCCCAAGGTCCGATTTATTCCGACGCGTCTAGGGGGAGTGATGGCCGCAGAAGAAGAAATTCTCAGGGCCTCGGGGCTGACAAAGGAATTCAAGGGCTTCGTGGCGGTCAAGAACGTGAACCTGTCGGTTCGGCGGCACACGATTCACGCGCTGATCGGCCCGAACGGAGCCGGCAAGACGACGTGCTTCAACCTTTTGACCCACTTCCTGACGCCCACCTCGGGCCGTATCCACTTCAACGGCCGGGACATTACCGGCAGCTCGCCGGCGGCGATCGCCCGCATGGGCCTGGCCCGGTCGTTCCAGATCTCGGCGGTCTTTCCCCATCTCAGCGTGCGGGAAAACGTCCGGGTCGCGCTCCAGCGCCGGCTGGGCAATTCCTTCCATTTCTGGCGCTCGGAGAAAATCCTGGGCGACCTCGACGGACGCGCGCTCGAGCTGATCGAGGCGGTGGGCCTCACGGCCTTCGCCGAGGCCCAGGCCGTCGACCTGCCGTACGGCCGCAAGCGCGCGCTGGAGATCGCCACGACCTTGGCGCTCGAGCCCGAGATGCTGCTGCTCGACGAGCCGATGGCCGGTCTCGGCCAGGAGGACATCAAGCGCATCGCCCAGCTGATCCGCACGGTCGCCAAGAACCGCACGGTGCTGATGGTCGAGCACAACATGTCGGTCGTGGCCGACCTCTCCGACACGATCACCGTGCTGGCGCGCGGCGAGGTGCTGGCGGAGGGGCCGTACGCGACCGTGTCGAAGAACCCGCTCGTCGTCGAGGCCTATGTCGGTACCGGTCATGGTTGAGCCCCTGCTGAAGGTCGCCGGGCTGAACGCCTGGTACGGCGAGTCGCACATCCTGCACGGCATCGATTTCGAGATCGGCAAGGGCGAGCTGGTCACGCTGCTGGGCCGCAACGGCGCCGGCAAGACCACCACGCTGCGCTCGATCATGGGCATCGTCGGCCGCCGCAGCGGCTCGGTGACCTTCGAGGGCCGCGAGACCGTCGGCCATCCCTCGAACCAGATCGCGCGGCTCGGCATCGCCTACTGTCCCGAGGAGCGCGGCATCTTCTCCAGCCTCAACGTCGAGGAGAACCTGCTGCTGCCGCCGGTGGTCAAGCCGGGCGGTCTCAGCCTCGAGGAGATCTATCGCCTGTTCCCCAATCTCGAGGAGCGCAAGCGCAGCCAGGGCACCAAGCTGTCGGGCGGCGAGCAGCAGATGCTGGCGATCGGCCGCATCCTGCGCACCGGCGCCAGCCTGCTGCTGCTCGACGAGCCGACCGAGGGCCTGGCGCCCGTGATCGTCCAGCGCATCGGCGAGATCATCCGCCAGCTCAAGGAGCGCGGCTTCACCATCCTGCTGGTCGAGCAGAACTTCCACTTCGCCGCCACCGTCGCGGACCGCCACTACGTGGTTGAGGACGGGCGCGTGATCGACATGGTCACCGCGGCCGACGTGAAGCAGAGCCTCGGCAAGCTGCAAGCCTACCTGGGAGTGTAGAAGCATGTTCGAACTCCTCGGCATCTCGCCGCCGGCGCTGTTCGGCCAGCTGCTGCTCGGCCTGATCAACGGCGCCTTCTACGCGATGCTCAGCCTCGGCCTCGCCGTGATCTTCGGCATGCTGAACGTCATCAACTTCACGCACGGCGCGCAGTACATGATGGGCGCCTTCGCCGCCTGGCTGCTGCTCGGCATGCTCGACGTGCCGTTCTGGGCGGCGCTGGTGCTGGCGCCGATCATCGTCGGCCTGATCGGCGTCGTGCTCGAGCGCCTGCTGCTGAAGCGCATCTACCACCTCGACCATCTCTACGGCTTCCTGCTGACCTTCGGCCTCGCGCTGGTGATCGAGGGCATGTTCCAGTGGAAGTGGGGCTCGTCGGGCGCGCCCTATCCGTCGCCGATCGCCGGCGGCTGGAACCTGGGCTTCATGTACCTGCCGAAGTATCGCGGCTTCGTCGTGGTGGCCGCGCTCGCGATCTGCCTGATCACCTGGTACGCCATCGAGCGCACGCGGCTCGGCGCCTACCTGCGCGCCGCGACCGAGAACCCGACGCTGGTGCGCGCCTTCGGCATCAACGTGCCGCGGCTGATCACCATCACCTACGGCGTCGGCGTCGGTCTCGCCGCGATGGCGGGCGTGCTCGCAGCGCCGATCCAGCAGGTCTCGGCGCTGATGGGCACCAACCTCGTGCTGGTCGTCTTCGCCGTCGTCGTGATCGGCGGCATGGGCTCGATCATGGGCTCGATCGTCACCGGCTTCAGCCTCGGCCTGATCGAGGGCCTGACCAAGGTGTTCTACCCGCCGGCCTCGAACACGGTGATCTTCGTCGTCATGGCGCTGGTGCTGCTGGTCAAGCCCGCCGGCCTGTTCGGACAGACCAAATGAGCACGCGCAACATCGCCCTCTTCGTCGCGCTGGTGCTGGCGCTGGTCGCGCCGTTCGTGGCCTATCCGGTGTTCCTGATGACGGCGCTGTGCTTCGCGCTGTTCGCGGGCGCCTTCAACCTGCTGCTGGGCTATGCCGGCCTGATGAGCTTCGGCCACGCGATGTTCTTCGGCATGGCGGCCTACTTCTTCGGCCACGTCGTCAAGGCGTGGGGCCTGCCGCCGGAACTCGGCCTGCTGGCGGGCGTGCTGGGCGGCGCCGCGCTCGGCCTCGTCACCGGCGCGCTGGCGATCCGCCGCCAGGGCATCTACTTCGCGATGATCACGCTGGCCTTCGCGCAGATGATCTACTTCCTCTGCGTGCAGATGCCGTTCACCCACGGCGAGGACGGCTTGCAGGGCATCCCGCGCCGGGCGCTGCTGGGCGGCCTGCTGCCGATCACCAGCGACTTCACGCTGTACTACGTCGTGCTGGCGATCTTCCTGTTCGGCTACGGCTGCATCTACCGCTTCATCCATTCGCCGTTCGGCCAGGTGCTGAAGGCGATCCGCGAGAACGAGCCGCGCGCGGTCTCGCTGGGCTACGAGGCCGACCGCTACAAGCTCTTGGCCTTCGTGCTGTCGGCGGCGCTGTCGGGCCTCGCCGGCGCGACCAAGGCGATGGTGTTGCAGTTCGCCACGCTGACGGACGTGAGCGCGGGCCTGTCGGGCGAAGTCGTGCTGATGGCGCTGGTCGGCGGCCTCGGCACCTTGAGCGGCCCGATCGTCGGCGCCTTCATCATCATCACCATGCAGAACTATCTCGCCGGGTTCGGCGAGTTCGTCCTGGTCATCCAGGGCGCGATCTTCGTCGTGATCGTGATGGCCTTCCGCAAGGGCCTGGTCGGCGAGATCGCGGCATGGTGGAAGGCGCGCCGGCCGAAGGGCTGAGCCGGAAGGTCAGCGCGCGCCGATCGGGGCGGGCTGGTCGGCGGGATCGCCGCAGTTGGTGGCGTGCATCATCAGGCAGTCCTGAAGCTCCGACACGTCGCGCAGCCGGTTCACCAGCAGGACGGCCACGACCACCAAAGCGGCCATGATGCCCAGCACCACCAGCTTCTTGACGCGCGCCGCGGCCTCGAGCTCGGCGTCGTTCGGCTCGAGATACTCGTCGCGCTCCCAGCGGCCCTGGCTCATGGCGCGCCCGTCCTAGTCGGCCGCGCGCGTGCCGGCGGCCGCGTCGGGCTTGCCGGTCGAGTCGGGCACCGCGGCCGGCACCTCGCCGGTCGGCCGGCGGCGCTTGCCGCCGATCCAGTGGGCGAAGCGGTCGAGGTAGAGATAGACGACCGGCGTCGTGTAGAGCGTCAGCCACTGCGAGACCAGCAGGCCGCCCACGATGGCGATGCCGAGCGGCCGCCGCAGCTCCGAGCCCGCGCCGTGGCCCAGCGCCAGCGGCAGGCCGCCGCCGATCGCGGCGAAGGTCGTCATCATGATCGGCCGGAAGCGCAGCAGGCAGGCCTCGTGGATCGCCTCGTGCGGGCTCTTGCCGTGCTCGCGCTCGGCGACCAGCGCGAAGTCGATCATCATGATGGCGTTCTTCTTCACGATGCCGATCAGCAGGATGATGCCGATCATGGCGATGACGCTGAGGTCGTAGTGGAACAGCATCAGCATCAGCAGCGCGCCCACGCCGGCCGAGGGCAGCGCCGACAGGATGGTGATGGGATGGACGTAGCTCTCGTAGAGCATGCCCAGCACGATGTAGACCGCGAGGATCGCCGCCGCGACGAGCAGCGGCGTCGAGCTCAACGACGACTGGAAGACCTGCGCCGTGCCCTGGAACGAGCCGTCCAGCGTGATCGGCGTCTTGAGGTCGGCCTGGAGCTTCTGGATCGCCTCGACCGCCTCGCCGAGCGCGACGCCGGGCGCGAGGTTGAACGACAGCGTGACCGCCGGGAACTGGCCCTGGTGGCTGATGGTGAGCGGCGAGATCTTCTTGCTGAACCGCGCCACCGTGCTGAGCGGCACTTGCGCGCCGTTGGCGCCGGTCACGTAGATGCGCGACAGCGCCGACGGGTCCTTCTGGTAGCTCGGCAGCACCTCGAGCACGACCTTGAACTGCGTGCTCGACGTGTAGATCGTCGCCACCTGGCGCTGGCCGAACGCGTCGTAGAGCGTCTGGTCGATCGTCGCCAGCGAGACGCCGAGCCGCGAGGCGGCGTCGCGGTCGATGTCGATCGAGATGTGCGGCGAGGCGATCTGCTGGTCCGACGTCACGTCCTGCAAGAGCGGCAGCTTCGCCATCCGCTCCTCGATGATCGGCGCCCAGTGGTTGAGCTCGGCGGAGTCGGTCGAGGTCAGCGTGTACTGGAACTCGGTCTTGCTGAGGCGGCCGCCGACATTGATGTCCTGGCCGGCCTGCATGAAGTAGCGCGCGCCCTGGACCGCGGCGACCTGCGGGCGAAGACGCTGGATCACCTTCTGCGCCGAATCGCCCGGCCGGTCGGCGAAGGCCTTGAGCTGGATGAACATGCGGGCGCTGTTCTCGGCCGAATTGCCGCCGGTTGAGCCGACGAAGCCCACGACGCCCGCGACCGCGGGGTCCTTCTTGATGATCGCGGCGAGCTGGTTCTGGATGTCGGCCATCGCCTCGAACGAGATGTCCTGCCGCGCTTCCGCTTGGCCGAAGATGAAGCCGGTGTCCTGCTCGGGGAAGAAGCCCTTGGGGATGACGACGTAGAGATAGCCGGTCACGAAGACCAGAACGATGGTCGACATCAGCGTGACGAACTGGTGGCCGAGCACCCACTGCAGGCCGCGGTCGTAGAAGCGGATCGTCGCCTCGAACGCGTCCTCGCACATCTGGTTGAGGCGGCCGCGCTTGTGGCCGGGATCGTGCTTCAGGAACTGCGCGCACATCACCGGCGTCAGGGTCAGCGACACGAACGCCGACATCACGACGGCCACGGTGACGACGACGGCGAACTCGCGGAACAGGCGGCCGACGATGCCGCCCATGAACAGCAGCGGGATGAACACCGCGATCAGCGAGAAGGTGATCGACACGATGGTGAAGCCGATCTGGCCCGCGCCCTTCAGCGCGGCGTCGAGCGGCCGTTCGCCTTCCTCGATATAGCGCACGATGTTCTCGATCATCACGATCGCGTCGTCGACGACGAAGCCGACGGCGATGGTGAGGCCCATCAGCGACAGGTTGTCGATCGAGTAGCCGCAGACATACATCACGCCGAAGGTGCCGACGAGCGCCAGCGGCACTGTGATGCTGGGGATGATGGTGGCCCACAGGTGGCGCAGGAAGACGAAGATCACCATCACCACCAGCGCGACGGTGAGCAGCAGGGTGAGCTGCACGTCCTCCACGGAGTCGCGGATCGACTGCGAGCGGTCCGACATCAGCTCGACATGAACGGACTGCGGGATCGAGGCCAGCAGGCGCGGCATCATCGCCTTCACCCGCTCGACGATGTCGACGGTGTTGGCGCCGGGCTGGCGGAAGATCAGCAGCAGCTCGGAGCGCTTGCCGTTGTACCAGGCGCCGGTGCGCGGCGACTTGGTGGCGTCGATCACCTGGCCGACGTCCTGGATCTTGACCGGCGCACCGTTGCGGTAGGCGACGATGATGTTCCTGTAGGACTGGGCGTTGAACAGCTGGTCGTTGGTGTCGAGCATGAACGCCTGATGCTCGTTCTCGATGTTGCCTTTCGCCTGGTTGAGCGTCGAGGCGTTGATCGCGGTGCGCACGTCTTCGAGGCCGATGCCGTGGGCGGCGAGCGCCGCCGGGTTGGCCTGGATGCGCACGGCGAAGTCCTGCTGGCCCGCGACCAGCACCTGCGAGACGCCGGTCACCGCCGAGATCTTCTGCGCCAGGATCACGAAGGCATATTCGTCGACCTTGTAGGCCGGCAGGTCGTCCGACGAGACGGCATAGATCAGGATCGACCGGTCGGCGGGATTGACCTTTCGATAGGTCGGCGGGTTGGGCAGATCCTTGGGCAGCAGGCCGCTCGCGGCGTTGATCGCGGTCTGCACGTCGGTCGCCGCGCCGTCGATCGCGCGGCCCAGCGCGAACTGGAGCGTGATCGAGGTCGAGCCGAGGCCGCTGGTCGAGTTCATCGACGCGAGGCCGGGGATGGCGGCGAACTGCTGCTCGAGCGGCGTCGCCACCGCCGAGGCCATCGTGTCCGGGCTGGCGCCGGGCAGGGTGGCGCTCACGGTGATGGTGGGGAAGTCGACGTTGGGCAGCGCCGACACCGGCAGGAGGTTGTAGGTCGCCGCGCCGAACACCAGCAGTCCCAGCATCATGAGGGACGTGGCGATCGGCCGGAGGATGAAGGTCTCGGAGACGTTCATGCGCTGCGCCTCAGCCCGGCTTGCCGGAGTCCGCGGGCGCGGCGGGCGGCGTCTTCTCGGCCTGAGGCTTGGGCGCGTCGATCTTGATGTGCGAGCCGTCGATCAAGCGGTACTGGCCGTCGACGACGACGTTCTCGCCGGGCGTGAGCCCCGTCTTGATGACGGCCTGGCCCTCCTGCATGTCGGTGATCTCCACGACGCGGCGAGACACGGTGTTGTCGGGCTTGATGACGTAGACGAAGTAGCCCGAGGCGCCCTGCATGACGGCGCGCTGCACGACCGTGACGCTGGCGGCCCGGTTGGCCAGCACCAGGCGGGCGTTCACGAACTCGCCCGGCCACAGGCGCTCGTCGGCATTGTCGAACTGCGCCTTCAGCCGCAGCGTGCCGGTCGCGGCGTCGATCTGGTTGTCGACCAGGCTCACCTTGCCGTGCGCCAGCTCGGTCTGGTCGTCGCTGGCATAGGCCACGACGTCGAGCGCGCCGGCGGCCTGGTTGCGCCGGATCTCGTCGGCCTTGTCCTGCGGCACGGTGAAGTTCACGAAGATCGGCTTCACCTGCGTGATGGTGACGAGGCTGGTGTTCTGGCCGGCCTGCACGAGGTTGCCGAGATCGACCAGGCGCTGGCCCGTGCGGCCGTCGATCGGCGCGCGGATGTCGGCGAAGGAGAGATTGAGCTTGGCGGTATCGATCGCGGCCTGGTCGGCGGCGACCGAGCCCTTCAGCGCGTCGACGCTGGTCTTCTGCTGGTCGAAGGTCTGGCGCGACTGATAGCCGGTGCCGATCAGCTTGCTATAGCGGTCGAGGTCGAGCTGCGCACCCGTGAGCTGCGCCTCGTCGCGCTGCTTGGCGGCCATCGCCTGGTCGAGCGTCGCCTGGAACGGGCGCGGGTCGATCTGGAAGAGGGGATCGCCCTTCTTGACCTCCTGGCCTTCCTCGAAGGAGACCTTGACGATCTGGCCGTCGACGCGGGTCTTCACCGTCACCGTCTTGAAGGCCTGCACGGTGCCGATGCCGTGGACGTAGACCGGCATGTTCTTCTGCTCGACGCTGCCCTGGGTCACGGGAATGACCGGCGCCTGCGCCGTGCGCGCCTTAGGCTTCGACAGCGCCTCCATGGCGAAGTACCCGCCGACGGCCACGACCGCGACCAGGGCGACGACGACGAAGCCCGACGGCTTGATCCTGCGCATTCGTGAAATCTCCGGTTGGAGGGGATACGCGACGTACGCGCCGCGTGTGCCTCCCATCACCCTGGCCACACGCGCCTATTTTAACGCAGGGGCGGCGACCGGCGGCGGCCGGCGCCTCGGGCAGATCGCCGCGCACCCTCTCACGGACGCGTGACGAGGACCTCGCTTCGCATACATCAGCCGCGCGCCAGCGCGCGGGCTGTTGAAGGGCTACTGGCCGTTGCCCAAGTTGTTGCCGCCGCCGGTACCCGGGAGAGTGGTCGGCGGGCCTGCGGGCGGAATGAAGACGGGCTTCTGCTGCTGCTGGATCTGCGTGTTCACACCGGTGATGGCGTTGGTCGCATCGTTCATGGCGCCTGCCCCGGGACCCGTCGCGGCCGTGGGACCGCGGCCCGAGTTCTGGGCCTCGAAACCGGAGTTGACCATCGCCTCGTCGGGATTGCCGCCGGTGTTGTTGGCGCGCAGCGCCTCGAGCTTTGCGAACTCCGGCGACAGGCTGCCCTGAACCGCCTTGATCGCTTGGCCCGGCGTCGCGCCCGCCATCGTCGTGACCTGCCACCCCGGACGCGTCACGACCTGCTTGCCGCCGTTGGCGGTCACCGTCATCTCGATGCCGAATATGAAGGTGGCGATCGTCTGTCCGGGTTGCACATCGATCAGCATGATGCCGCCGCGGATGGTGAGCGACGCCGACGGCGTGGTGACCGTCACCGGCCGCGTCTTGCTGATCTTGCCGCCGACGAAGCGCAGCACGCCCTGGCTGGCGTTGATCGCAAGGTCGCCGGTCTTGGTGTTGGGGTCGTAGACGAAGCGGTCGATCGTGAGGCGCGCCAACGGGCCGACCGTCAGCGACGAGCCGTCGAGGAAGAGCAGATGCGCGCGATCGTTCGCGCCGGTGGTGATGAGTTCGTTGGCCTGCACGTCGATGCCCACCTTGAGCACGCGCTCGGCCGCCGCGGGGGGCTTGCCGCGCGGATCGCCGGTGGTGGCCGACGTGACGCCAACCCGCGACTGCGCGCCGGCGGACGAGGGGAGCGCAAGCGTGGCCGCGCCGAGAACGAGCGCGGACATCGCCGCAGACACCGTCAACGACCGCAACGCGCAACCAGACATGAAGAGCCTCCCGCGAAATCCGCCGTTACGAAAACGCCGGATGGATCGAATAGTTGTCCCTAAACATGTTCTTTTTGCGGAGGCGCGCAGAGAGCGGGCGAAATATCCAATGATTGCAAGGGATTGATCAAAGGGAAATCGTCTCGTCGTCGCGTCAAACGGGCAACTTTGGCGCGGCTGGGATGTTCTTCTACGCACGCATCTGAAGGGAGAGATCGATGACCGACAAACATGCCCGCAAGGAAGAACAGTCCGATCTCGAGGCGAAGGTCTCGAACGCCAGGGCGGATGCCAAGTCCGCGAAGCCGGGCACGCGCGAGGAGGCCGATCTCAAGATTCTCGAGCAGGAAGCCTTGGGCAAGAAGCTTCAGGCCAAGCATGAGAAGGCGAGCGCCGGCGGCGACGACAAGCTCGACAAGGCCCTGAAGGATACCTTCCCGTCGAGCGATCCGGTTTCCATGGTCCAGGCGACTCCGAAGAAAGCCAAGCCGTGAGCAAGAAACCGGCCTTGTCTCCCGAGAAGGAGTACGAGCGCCTCAACCCCGGCGGCGGTCCGCCGGGACAGCAGGAGGAGCGCGGCAAGGCCCATCCCAAGACGACGCGCGACGAGGGCGGTGCGGCGATTCCCGGCGGGTCGAACGATGACCTCAAGGGTCCGAAGCCTGCACGAGGGCCCGTCGGCGGGAGTACCTGATCCTCCGACGCGGCGCGTGACGGAGGCGCGTGTTTGGACCATTGTCGTCGCGCTTCCACCACGCACCTGACGAAGGACATTCATGCCCCCGTCCGACAAGCCTGCCTTCCCCAGGAAACTCACCGACGACGAGATGAAGGCCGTGGTCGGTGGCGCCGGCCCCAGTCCCGCGGACTGGTTGAACAAATCGGATGGAGCGAGTGCTGCTGTCCAGGCCGCTGCGTCGATCACGACATTCGAAGGTGCCAAGAGCGTCGCTGCCGGAACGGCTTCGCCCTATGCGAGTTGGTTGAGCGCGGCCGCTGAGCCGTCGCAGAGCGCGGCGGGGCAGGCTGCCGCGGCGGCGTCAGCCCTTGAGAAGGCGATGTCGGCCACGGGTGACCCAGCGTCCGTGGCGGCCAACAGAGGGGCGTTCGCCGCGCTGGTGTCATCCAACAGCGGTGTCGCCGCCGCACCGCCGAGCATAATTTCGGAGATGTGGGCACAGGACATCGGTGCATTGTCGAACCACGAGGGCGGCGCCGGTGCGTCCAGCGCTGCGCCGCAAACCGACAGGGATCCAAAGTAGCGGGGCAGGAACGTAAGCGAGGTAACGACGTTTGATTGCGGCCTTGGTGGGAAAAGGAAGCAATGAACGTACGGCAGCAAACGAAAAAGAGATCGTCGTGCCTCTGATGCGTTGGGACGCCTTCCACGACGTTCATCAGCGGCCGTTCGCAGTCCGCGCCGGGATCGACGGCCGGGCGCAGCGCCGCTACGAATTGCTGACACGTCTTGCCGAGGGCTTGAGGCTCGGCGGCGCTTATGCGTTCAAGCCGGAAGGCGCCAGCATCCGGATGATGTTCGAACGGGAGGCCGACGCACTCAAGGTTGCCGAGGCGGTGCGGGCCACTCGGGCGAGTGGGGGCGATAGCTGGACCTTCGAACTCGATACCGCCATCGAAGCGCTGATCCTCGGCCGTACGGTGGCACCTCCCCGCAAGTCGTCCGGCACGCGCGGTACGCGCCGCAAGCGCGAGCTGTTTCTATGATCGCCGCTCAGTCGTCGGCGGCGTACGGCTTCGGAACCGCCGGCGGTACGTAGGCGTCGTCGGGCTGCTCCGCCCGCTGTTCGAGAGTGACACCCAAGAAAAGAATGATCGCCGCGGCCACGACCATCATGCCGAGGCCGAACACCACGCCGCGTGCCCAGATATTCACGTCGTTCACCCACACGTTCCCAGATCCCACCCAAGAACGGTTCGCACGGATTCAGGTTTCGTGAAAACGCGACAATTGAGCGTACGGTATGTTACATATGACTAGAGGATCGCCAACTGGCTCGGTGAGAGCGGCTTCTCGAAAACGATCTCGCCTTTCTCCTGCGCGCCGGTATCGATCCAACCGTTGCGCAGATAGAAGCGCGCGGCGCGCGTGCCGGGGTCGGTGGTGAGGCGGGCGATGCGATGCCCGGCCGCGCGCAGATCCTCGCACGCCAGCGGCAACAGCGCCTGGGCGATACCGCGCCCTTCATAGTCGGGATGGACGAACAGTCCGAAGACGGTTCCGTCGCGCACGTCGGCGACCGCGAAGCCCTGGACCGCGCCATCTTCTTCCCACACCCAGAACGTGCCGTTGTCATAGATCCAGCGCGCCGTGTCCGACACCTTGGACTCGTTGCCGGGCGACAGCCGGTTCTCCCGCACGGCATTGCGCACCAGGGTGATGCGTTGCCGGTCGTCCAGGGTGGCCTTGCGGATCATGGGACCCTTATGAAGCATCCCGAGCGCAAACCCCAGCCGGAGGGGACATTCGCACAGCCTGTGTTGGCAGCGCGGTGGTCGGCGCCACCGGGAAGCGCTAGGCTTCGCAGCTGGGGAACGGGCCACGAGATGCGGAAGAAGACAGGCGGGTTCGACAGCGCGCGCGACAGGACGGCCGCCACCTGCGGCCGTCTCTGGAAGGGCGGCATTGCCATCGGCGTCTTCGGCTTCCTCGCGGGAATCCTTCTGTCCAAGGTTGTCGGATGGCCGATCTACGGGTTCTTCCTCGGTGTCGGGATCTTCCTCGGCGCGCTGATCTCGCGTCCCTTCATCCAGAGCATGGCGGCAAGGGAGGGTGAGGACGGCAACGGCGACGTCGCACTCAAGCGCGCGGTCGCCACGTGCCTGGTGTTGCTCGTGACCTGGTGCGTCGTCGCCGGTATGTTCGACCTGCTCGACGAGAAATTCGACATCGATCCGGGACATGTGCATGTCTTCTGGGTCGTCGCCATCGGCGGCGCGCTCGCCAACCTGTGGCTCGTCCTCGTGAGTTCGGTGCGGATCTGGAATCCGCTGAGCTTCAGCGCTCGCTGATTCGCAATCGTCCAACACGCAAACCGGGCGTTCCCACCGCCGCTGGTGAGAGACCTGATGTTGTTCGTGGCGGACCCGGCGAGATTCGAACTCACGACCTCTGCCTTCGGAGGGCAGCGCTCTATCCAGCTGAGCTACGGGTCCGCGACGGGCGGGACCATACCGGAGGGGCCGCCGGCCCGCAACGGAGCCCTCTTTGCCGACTTGTCGGGGGCGTTTGCGTCGCCTAGGACGGGGCGAACGCGGCAAGGAGTACCTGACATGGCCAAGCAACTGTTCCGGGACGGCACCGAGGTGGTGGGCTTCTACGTCCGCACCGTGAAGAACGGGCCGTTCGTCTTCATCTCGGGCACCACGTCGCTCGACTCCAAGGGCCGCGTGCAGGGCAAGGATGCGGCGGAGCAGACGGTCGTCACCATGAAGAAGATCGACGCCGCGCTGAAGTCGGCCGGCGCGCGGCTGGGCGATCTCGTGCGGCTCACCATCTTCGTCACCGACATCCGCGACATGGGGCCGATCTCCAAGGCGCTCGACCGCGTGCTGAAGGGCGCCGCCGTCTCCGCCACCATGGTGGGCGTGAGCCAGCTCGCGGTGCCGGGCCTCCAGGTCGAGATCGAGGCGACGGCGATCACCGCCCGTTAGGGTCCCTTGACCGGGCCAGGCGTCGCCGTCTGCGCGCGCCTGGAGCCCCAGAGCACGGCCATCTCGGGCTGCGCACGCTCGACGTCGGCGCCCGAGGGCAGCGGCGCCTCGTGATTGGCGACCCAGGCCGCGATGTCGGCCGAGACCGTCGCGCCCTCCTTGTCGCGCAGCAGCAGGTGGTAGCCGTGCTTGTAGAACGCGAGCCGCGAGTCGTCGCGGCGCGGCATCACCGCGATCGCGTCGCGCACCGGCTCCTTGGGCACGATCTTGTCGCCCAGCCCGTGCAGCATGAGGTACGGCATGCGCAGGCGCTCGGCGGCGTCGCAGGCGGCGTCCATCAGGTCGAGCAGCCCGTAGCCCAGGTCGAAGCGCGGCTGGCGGATCATCAGCGGATCCTTGCGCAACTTCTCCATGGTCTTCGGATTGTCGGTCGGCTGGAAGTCGATCGAGGTGGGGCCGGCCGGCATCCACGGGATGAGATGCGCGAAGAACGACAGGGCGCCGCTCATCAGCGGCCCGAAGCTCGCGCGCGAGCGCAACGCCGGCGCCGACAGGATCAGCCCGTCGCCCGCGATGCCGCGGTCGGCCGCGACCAGCGCCACCGCACCGCCCATGCTCTCGCCCGCGATGAACAGCGGCACGCCGGGATATTTCGCGCGCAACAAGGCGGCCACCGCCTTGGCGTCGTCGACCAGCGCGTCGGTGCCGGGCCAGCGGCCGCGCGTCGGGCTCGCGCCGAAGCCGCGCTGGTCGTAGGCGTAGGTCGTGATGCCGTCCTTGGCCCAGATCTCGGCCGGCTCCTCGAAGGCGTTGCGGTAGTCGCCGAAGCCGTGCAGGCCCAGGATCACCGCCTTGGGCGGGCCGTCGGCCGCCGGCCAGACGGCGAGCGGCAGGGCGGTGCCGTCGGCCGCGACATAGCGGTCCTTTTCCAGCGCCGGCGCGCGCACCGAAACGCCCGCCGGAACCACGGTGGGCGCGCATGCGGCGAGCATGACCGGAACGGCAAGCGCAGCTAATATCCGTCGGCGAAACAGGAGTGAGATCGTGACCCAGCCTTTCGAAATCATCACCGTCGATACCGACCGCGTCGCCTGCGACGGCGGCGGCGGGTCCCTCGGACACCCCAAAGTCTACCTCAATCTCAGCGAAGAGGGGCGCATCGAGTGTCCCTATTGCAGCCGGGAATTCGTGCTGCGCGAAGGGGCGGACGTCCACGCCCACGGCCACTGAGGCCGGGCCGTGGCATCCGCACCGATGAAGCAGCTGGGCGAGGGCTGGAACTGGCGCGCGCTCAAGCTCGGCGACCGGTTCACCACCTTCGGCCGCACGCTGTTCGAGGCCGACCTGCTGAATTTCGTGACGCTTTGCGGCTTTTCCGAGGAGCTGTTCACCAACAAGGAGTACATCGCGTCGCACGCCCCGATGCGCGGCGGCCATCCGGTGCCGGGCGCGCTGGTCTATTCGATGGCCGAGGGGTTGGTGATCCCGACGACCTTGCAGGGCACGGGGCTCGCCTTCCTGTCGATGGGCTTCGACATCAAGGGCCCGACCTACGTGAACGACACGATCCACGTCGAGATCGAGGTGACGGAGATCAAGCCCACCTCCAAGGACCCGTCGCGGGCGCTGGTGCGCACCACCAACAACGTGAAGAACCAGAAGGGCGAGATCGTCCTGGTCTACACGCCGTTGCGCATGATGCAGGGGCGCTAGCGCGTGGCGAAGGTCGTCGTCGAAAAGGAAGGCGCGGTGACGGTGGTCGCGATCGACCGCTTCGCCGAGGCGCGCAACGCGGTCGATCCCGAGACGGCGATCGCGCTGCGCGAGGCCTTCCATGCCTTCGAGGACGACCCGGCCCAGGCGGTGGCGATCCTGACCGGACGCGGCGGCAGCTTTTGCGCGGGCTTCGACCTCAAGGTCGCGGCCGAGCGCGCGGGTCCCGCGCTCCACGATCCCGAGGGGCCGGGGCCGATGGGGCCGACGCGGCACTTCATGTCCAAGCCGGTGATCGCCGCGGTCGAGGGCTATGCCGTGGCGGGCGGGCTCGAGTTCGCTCTGTGGTGCGACCTGCGCGTGGCGGCGGAGAGCGCCACATTCGGAGTCTTCTGCCGGCGCTGGGGCGTGCCGCTGATCGACGGCGGCACGGTGCGCCTGCCGCGCCTGATCGGCCAGAGCCGCGCGCTCGACATGATCCTGACCGGCCGCGAGGTCGGCGCGCGCGAGGCGCTCGACTGGGGCCTCGCCAACCGCGTCGTGCCCGACGGCCAGGCGCTCGCCGAGGCGAAGAAGCTGGCCGAGGGGCTGATCAAGTTCCCGCAGGCCTGCCTGCGCTCGGACCGCCGCTCGGCCTACGAGCAGTGGGACCTCGACGTCGCCGCCGCCCTCGAGAACGAGGCGCGGCGCGGCATGCCCGCGCTCGCCGCCGAGGCGCGCAAGGGCGCCGCGCGCTTCGCCGCCGGCAAGGGCCGCGGCGGTGGCTTCGACGACATCTGATCCCGATGCTGCTGGCCACCGTGCTGCGCGGGTTCTGGCCGGTCCTGGTGTGGCCGCGCTAGCCGGGACACCCGTCACGGCACCAGCACGGCCTTGCCGACGACCTTGCGGTCCTCGATCAGCTTGAACGCCTTCACCCAGTCGCCGAGGTCGAACTTGCCCGCGACCATGGCCTTCAGCTTGCCCTCCGCGAACCAGCCGGTGAGCACCCTCTGCGCGTCGGCGACCAGCGCGCGGCGTTTCGCGAGCGCCTCGGCCTCGGCGGGCGAGGGCGCGGTCTTGCCGCCCCAGCCGTTCCAGAAGCCGTAGTAGAAGCCGATCACGGTGACGTTCTTCACCAGCAGGATGTTGGCCGGGATCTGCGGAATGGTGCCGCTGGCGAAGCCCATCGGGATGATGCGGCCCTCGGGCGCCACGCAGCGCAGGGACGCGGCGAACGCATCGCCGCCCACCGGATCGTAGATCACGTCGGCGCCGCGGCCGCCGGTCAGCTCCAGCACCTTCGTGCGCAAATCCTCCGAGCGATAGTCGATCAGATGATCCGCGCCGCAGGCCTTGGCGGCGGCGAGCTTGTCGGCGCCGCCGGCGCTCGCGATCACCGTCGCGCCCATCGCCTTGCCGACCTCGATGCCGGTCAGGCCCGAGCCGCCGCCCGCGCCGTGCACCAGCAGCACCTCGCCGGGCTTGAGGTCGGCCTTCCACTTCAGCGCGCCGTAGGCCGTGGGATAGAGCGTCGGAAAGTTGGTCGCCTCGGCATAGGGCAGGCTGTCGGGTAGCACCACGGCGTTGGCCGCGATGGTGGTGCAGAACTCCGCGAAGCCGCCGCGGCTGCCGCCGGTGGCGATGCGCTGGCCGACCCTGAGGTTGGTGACGCCCGATCCGAGCGCCACGACCTCGCCCGCGATCTCGTTGCCCGGCACGAACGGCAGCGGCGGCTTGTTCTGGTGCTTGCCCTGCACGCCCAGCATGGCCGCGAAGCTGACGCCCGCTGCGCCGACCTTGACCAGTACCTCAGCCGTGCCGGGTGTGGGCTTCGGCACGTCCTCGAGCTTCAGCGACTTGACGGGACCGTACGCATGACAGACCAACGCTCTCATTTCTCTTTCCTCTCGAAGCTTCCGTGCCGGCCCTCGCCCTGGGCGAAGCGCGCGGCGCCGCCCTGCGATTCCTGCCGGCGCGCGGCCAGCGACAGTTCCATCTCGCGCGTGATCGCCAGGGCCTCGGCGCGGTCGAAGCTCTCATAGGCCGACCGGCGGTCCGAGGTCATGGCGATCGGCGGGAAGCCCGCGATCTCGGCCGCCAGCTTCTCGGCCTCCGCGCGCGTCGTGCCGCGCGCGACCTTGCGCGTGGCGAGCCCGATGGCGATCGCCTCGTCGGCGCCGACGGCGCGGCCGGTCAGCAGCATGTCGAGCGCGCGACCCTGGCCCACGACGCGCGGCAGGCGCACGGTGGTGCCGTCGCTCATCGGCACGCCCCAGCGGCGCGAGAACACGCCGAAGCGCGCGGTCTCGTCGACGATGCGGATGTCGCAGAACAGCGCCACGCCGAGGCCACCCGCGCAGGCATGGCCCTCGATCGCGGCGATCACCGGCTTGGACAGGGTGCTGCGCAGCGGCCCGCCGTCGCTGCCGGCCCACGGGAAATAGTCGGTGCCGCCGCCCAGCTCCTTGAGATCGGCCCCCGCACAGAACGCGCCGCCCGCGCCGGTCAGCACGGCCACGCGCGCCTCGGGGTCGGCCTCGAAGGCGGCGAGTGCGTCGGCCAGCGCGTGCGCGGCCTCGTTGTCGAGCGCGTTCCGGGCCTGCGGGCGATTGATGACGATGGTCGTGACGGGCGCGGCGCGCTCGACCAATATTTTCTGAGAACTCATGACCCAGCTCTAGCGGACGTTCGCCAGCTCGTCTTCCAGCTGCTCGTTCGAGCGGACCGGCGTGCGGAAGTACCACCAGTTCTGCTGCGGGGTCCATTTCTCCTTGCGCTGCGTGCCGTGGCCCCACACGCATTTCTTGAGGTCGCGCGTCGCGGCCTTGAACGCGGCATCGGCCCGGTCGAGCTTCAGCGCGTGGTCGCCGATCTCCTCGCGGCTGAACATCGGCAGCGCGTCCTGCACGATCTGGCGCGCGTCGACGTCGTTGCGCCAGTTGTCGATGTCGAACGTGTAGTCCTTGGCCTCGAGGTCGCCCACGAACTCGGCCCACTGGTCGATCGAGTCGCGCAGCTCGCCCACGTCGGGCATCGGCACCGGCGGCTTCATTCGTGCGTCCTCGACGCCTGCCGGCGATAGTAGCGCTCGCCGTCGTTGGGCTTGAAGAAGGTGCGGATCGTGCCGTTCGGGTTGAAGGCGATGAACGCGCCGGTCTGGCGGTCGAAGCGCGTGGCGACACCGTCGGCGCGCACCGTCTCCAGCACCGGCCCGCCGACCTTGGCGTCGCGCAGCAGCTGGGCCTGGCGCAGGTAATCCTGCCGCGTGATGTGGCCGAACTCCGCGCCGTGCTTGTCGTAATGCTCGTCGAGGCGGCGCTGGTCGACGAAGCCGATGCCGGTGCCCCAGCTCTTGGCATCGCCGGGCGCGCGGGCGTCAGCGGGCGTCGCCACCGTGTCGAGCGCGACGTGAGGCGCGCCGCGGTCGGCGGCCTGCGTCCAGTAGGCGAAGATCGCGACCACCGCCAGGAGCGCCAGCACGATCGGGCGCAGCGGCAAGCCAGGAGTCCGGCCAGTCATGGCCCTATCTTGCCCCGCCCTTGATCCATCGCGCAATCGTGCGCCGCTCCTCGTCCGTGATCTTCGTGAGGTTGCCGGGCGGCATGACCCGCGAGGCCCAGGCCTGCTGGTTGATCGCCGCGGCGCGGGCGCGGATTTCCTCCGGCGTCTCCAGCACCACGCCCTTGGGCGGCGCGGCGAAGCCCTCCTGTGTCGGCCGCGCGGCATGGCAGGGCGCGCAGCGCGCCTGGATCACCGGCTGGACCTCGGCGAACGACGCGGGCGGGCCGATGTCGACGGTCGGGCGGGGCAGGGACGCCAGCGCCGTCAGCGCCAGCATCACGAGGCCGGCCGCCAGCACCAGCGGATTGGGGTTGCCCTTGTGGCGCTGCACGAACCAGACGCGGACCAGCGCGCCCGCGACCGAGATCATGATCAGCAGCACCCAGTTCCAGTCGTGGCCGTAGAGGCCGGCGTAATGGTTGCCGATCATCGTGAACAGCACGGGCAGGGTGAAGTAGGTGTTGTGCACCGAGCGCTGGCGGCCGCGGAGGCCGTGGATCGCATCGGGCACGCGGCCCTCGCGCTTGGCCGTCACCAGCGCGCGCTGGCCGGGGATGATCACGAAGTAGACGTTCAGCACCATGATGACGCCCAGCATGGCGCCGAAGTGGAGATAGGCGCCGCGGCCGGAGAACAGGTGGCAGAGCGCCCAGGCCGACGCCGCACAGAAGAGAAAGAGCAGCCCGCCCAGCACCAGCTCGTCGTCGCCGAAGGCCGACCGGCAGAGCCGGTCGTAGACGATCCAGCCGCCCGCCAGGAAAGCGAGGCCGATGGCGATCGCTTCCCACTGCGTCAGCGCCATCACCGACGGATCGATCAGCGCCACCTCGGCGCCGTGATAGTAGACGAGGCAGAGCAGCAGGAAGCCGGTGATCAGCGTGGTGTACGCCTCCCACATGAACCAGTGCAGCTCGGGCGGCAGCTTCTCGGGCGCCAGCGTGAACTTCTTGGCGGTGTAGAAGCCGCCGCCGTGGACCGCCCACAGCTCGCCGCCGATGCCCTTGGCCGCGTCGGCCGGATCGAGCGGCTTGTGCAGGTGGTTGTCGAGCCAGATGAAGTAGAACGACGCGCCGATCCACGCGATGCCCACGATCATGTGCGCCCAGCGCAGCACCAGGTTCAGCCAGTCGAGAACGAACCCCGCCTCCATGCGGCTTTTCCCCGTTTAAATAAGGGAAAGTAAAAGGGGGCGTGCCGGAAAGCTATTTCCGATCAAGGGCTTACGAAATTGGTGCCGCCGAAAAAAGGGCTCGAACAGTGTCATTGCGATAATATTGCATAATTCGCAATAAGAGTCAAGGCTTTAGTTGGGACCGCGGGCGTCCACGCCCGCTCATGACTCTGAGCGAGCGTGGACGCCCGCGGTCCCAAGAAGAAGCTCTGACAGGGCATGCGGAGGACACTTCCGGTTGCGTGGGTGTACACTGAATCCCCATGCGGAGTGACCATTGAGCGTATGGTTCATCCTCTGTCGAACGATCGCGGTGCTCATCATAGCGGGCATGATGGCGTTCTGTGCGGGCGTGACTTGGGTAGCGTTGATGTGGGGCGTCACTCCGTTTGCCGCATTTCCCGCTTTCATAGTCGCAGGCTTAGTCGGTCTGTGGACGTATTACGTCCTCTGGCGCGAGCCCGGGAAATGCGCAAACGCGAAAACAAGAAGGTCGACTAGCGACAGGAGTCTCCTGTCGCCTGCAACGCATGACCCCTCCGGCCCTGCGGGCCACCTCCCCATTTGAATGGGGAGGCAAGGGTTCATGATCCTCCCCATTCAGATGGGGAGGTGGCGGCGTCTTACGCCGACGGAGGGGTCAGAGGCCGCTCAGTGCCGGCTGATCTCCGCCCGTCCCACCACCATGTGATGCACCTCGTCCGGACCATCCGCGAAGCGGAGCGTGCGCTGCTGGGCGTACATCTCGGCGAGCGGGGTCCAGTGGGAGATGCCGGTGGCGCCGTGGATCTGCATCGCCTGGTCGATGATGGTGCAGACCTTCTCCGGCACCATCGCCTTGACCATGCTGACCCACACGCGCGCCTCGCGGTTGCCCAGCACGTCCATGGCGCGCGCGGCCTTCAGCACCATCAGGCGCATCGCCTCGATCTCGATTCTCGCACGCGACACCAACTCCAGATTCTTGCCGAGCTGGATGAGCTGGCGGCCGAACGCCTTGCGCGTGGCGCCGCGCTTGACCATCAGGTCGAGCGCCTTCTCGGCGGCGCCGATCGAGCGCATGCAATGGTGGATGCGGCCCGGTCCCAGGCGCACCTGGCTGATCTCGAAACCGCGGCCTTCGCCCAGCAGCATGTTGGAGGCGGGCACGCGGCAGTTCTTGAAGCGCAGGTGCATGTGGCCGCGCGGCGCGTGGTCCTGGCCGAACACGTGCATCGGGCCCAGGATCTCGAGGCCCGGCGTGCCCATCGGCACGAGGATCTGCGACTGCTGGAACTGCGGCGAGGCGTCGGGGCTGGTCTTGACCATGACGATCATGATCTTGCAGCGCGGGTCGCCGGCACCGGAGATATAGTACTTCTCGCCGTTGATCACCCACTCGTCGCCGTCGAGCTCGGCGCGCGTCTCGATGTTCTTGGCGTCGGACGAGGCGACGTTGGGCTCGGTCATGGCGTAGGCCGAGCGGATCTCGCCGTTCAGCAGCGGCTCCAGCCACTTCTTCTTCTGCTCGGGCGTGCCGACCTTCTCCAGCACTTCCATGTTGCCGGTGTCGGGCGCGGAGCAGTTGAGCGACTCGGACGCCAGCGGATGCTTGCCCAGCTCGGCGGCGATGTAGGCGTAGTCGAGATTGGTGAGGCCGCGGCCGATCTCCGACGTCGGCAGGAAGAAGTTCCAGAGGCCCGCCTTCTTGGCCTTGTCCTTGGCCTTCTCCAGCAGCTCGAGCTGGCCCGGCGCCCACGACCAGCGATCCTTGCGGCCCTCGCCCAGCTCGAAGAACTGCTCGGTGATCGGCGCGACGTTCTCCTCGATGTGCTTCATCACCGCGTCGAACAGCGGCTGCGCCTCCTTCGACATCGCGAGATTGTTCAGCTCGGCGTCGAGGTCCGGGCGCGGCGGCTGGGCCTTCGGCTTGGCGGCGGGGGCGGTCATGGGTGGTGTCTCCTGATGATTTAGGAGGAGGACCCTAAGGTCTGTTGCTCTCATCTGCCAGAGCGGAGGTTGAACGTGAAAGCTTCTTGATTTATATAGCGAAACTGCTATATTTGATTTGAGAATGGTGAACAAGAAACCTGTCTACTGGATCGGTTCGAGCAAGAAAGACCTGAGCGCCTTTCCTCAGTCGGTGAAGGAAGTCATGGGCTTTGCGCTCCATCAGGCTCAAACGGGCGGAAAGCACGACGCGGCCAAACCATTGAAAGGGTTCGGCGGCGGCGGAGTCCTGGAAATCGTAGAGGACTACGATGGTGACACTTACAGAGGTGTCTACACCGTCAAGTTCCCCAACGCGGTTTATGCCCTGCACGCGTTTCAGAAGAAGTCCACGAAGGGTATCAGGACTGCCCAGGGTGACATTGAATTGATCAGGAAGAATTTAAAGGTGGCCGAAGCGGATTCTGCGGCTGAAATCAAATCCAAGGAGACATCGAATGCCAAGAGCAGGTGATAGCCGAATTACTCGCGGCGGCGGGAATGTCTTTGATGATCTGGGCATTCCGAACGCCGAAGAACATCTGGCAAAGGCCGAGTTGGTAAGCGAACTGAAATTCATAATCGATCGGGAAGGATGGAGCCAGGCAAAGGCGGCCAAGATCATGGGTATGGCCCAGCCCGATGTATCCCGCCTTTTGAGCGGTCAGTTTTCGAATTATTCGATTGATCGGATAATGCGCTTCCTGAGAGCCGCGGGCTGCGAGGTCGAGATTACAGTTCGGGTCAAAGGCAAGCGCGCTCAAACCATTCACTTTGGTGCGCTTAAGGCTGCTTGAGTTCCCTAGGGTGGAAGCGCGCTACTGGCTCGGCTTTTGTTCGTCTTTCTTCCTGACACCTCTGATCGGGTAACCCTTACCGTCCACCGCCGCAACTGGGAGCAAGGCCCATAGGCCCAAAGCACTTGCCGCATGCGCCAACGGTCGAGAGCATGCTCAACGCCAGTATGATTTTGAGCAAGAACTTCGCAGTACTATGCACGATAGTTCCTTTTGAATTTCAACTTTCGGTAGCTTCTCTGCCGGTGCATGTCGCTGCAAGAGCAAAAGTGGTTCTTTAGCCCCCCAACAACTCCACCGTGATATCGCACGCGTGCCCAATCCCGGCGGCGCGGAACTCCCGCTTCAGAATGTTCACGCGATGGCCCGGCGAGTTCATCAGTTGGCTGTGGACCTGTCGCGGGTCTTGGTGGCCCTTCGCGAGGTTCTCGACCATCGAGCGGTAGCGAGGGATCTTTGTCTACGGCCGCGCAAGGATCCCTCGCTGCGCTCGGGATGACAATTGGATGGGTTCGGGATGGCAAATGTCCGGCAGCTTGTCGCGGAGAGGAGGCCTCTCCGCTGCGCGCCTGCGGCGCTTCGGTCGAGGCGACGGGAGGAGCCAACGGTGTCATCCCGAGTCGGGCGCGTCTGACGCGCCCGACTCGGGATGACAATGGAGAGGCGGCGACGAGAAAGTCAGCGCTCCGCCATCATCTGCGCCGTCGGCGCCAGCGACTGCCAGATCTCGGCGTCGCGGCTGTAGATGTCGGGGCGGAACTGGAGCTTGCCGTCGGTGTCGGCGAAGGCGGTCTGGTAGACCACGAACACCGGCACCGGCTTCGGCACCGGCGTGCGGCTGGTGTCGCCGGTGGCGATGGTGCGGTCGATCTCCTCGCGCGACTGCCGCATCACCAGCGCCGCCAGCTCGCGCGGGTTCTCGACCCGGATGCAGCCGTGGCTGATGCGGCGGTTGTCGCGCTGGAACAGGTCGCGGCCCGGCGTGTCGTGCAGGTAGACGTCGAACTTGTTGTTCATGTCGAACATCAGGTAGCCGAGGCCGGAATAGGGGCCGGCCTTCTGCTGGAGGATGCCGTCGGGCAGCATGACGAGATTGTGCTTGGTGAGATAATCCGGGTCCTTCGCGATCAGCGGCATGTACTCCTTCTCGGCGATGTCGCGCGGGATGCTCCAGGGCGGGTTGAACCAGATCGCGTCGATCGCGACCTCGAACTCCGGGCTCTGGTTAGGCCGCTCGTCCTGGCCCACGATCACCTTGGTCGCGAAGGCCGGCCGGCTGTCGCGGTACATGGTCAGCCGCTGGTCGGCGGTGTTCACCCAGATGCGGTCGGCGGGGAGGCGACGCGGCAGCCAGCGCTCGCGCTCGAGATTGACCTCGACCGCCCGCCAGCGCGCCGTCTCGTCCGCGCCCTTCTTGTCGCGCATCGTGCGCAGCGCGTCGCGCAGCGCATTGTACGTGGGTGTCTGCGGCGCCAGCGCCTCGAGCGCGGCGGCGGGATCGGCGGCCGCGAGCACGCGGTCGAAGACGGCGGCGGTGTCGACCGGGCCGGCGGTCAGCACCTCGTCCTCACGCCGGCGCTCGGCCGGGACGGCGCCGCGCGCCAGGGCGTCGGCATAGGCCATGAACGCGTCCGACAGGACGAGGTCGCGGTCGAGCGGCCGCAGGGCGCCGGCCCCGCGCAGCAGGTTGGCGTGGAACAATTCGGGCGGCAGGCCGTGGTCGCCGGCGCGCAGGACGGCCTCGGTCAGGGCCCTGGCCTGGGCGGGGCGGGAGGTCCAGACCGGGTCGAAGCCGTGCCGGTAGTAGAAGCGTCGCAGTCGATCTGCATTCAATCGGTTGCCCGCCACAAAGGCTTCCGGGCCGCTGCCGATGCGGCGGCCGAGCTCGCTCTGGGCGGCGGCGGCCTGGATGGCGGCGGTTTTTTCCGGCTCCGTCAGGGGGGCGGGGGGCGGCGTAGGGGCGCAGGCGGCGGCCGCCAAAGCGAGCGCCACGGCGGCCATTGCTGCAATAAACGCCCGACTTTTCACCCGAAACCCCGATCTGTCCTGCTGTAGCGAATTTGCTGCATACGCCGACAAAAGCAAGATTTCCCGCGCGAAAAGCAAATACCCGCTTGGCCCGTGTAACCAAACTGGCCCAACCTGCGTTTGCCTTCTGCCGCTAAAGGCTCTGGGCGGTCTTAAGTCGAAGAAACTGTGGAGATACAAATGGCTTCTTTCATCACTCTGCGTCGCGCCGCTCTGGCCGCCGTCGTTCTCTCGGGCGCGCTGCTGGGTGCCTGCTCGTCCTCGTCGACCACCACCGCCGCGCCGGCCCCGGCCCCGACCATGTCGGCCCCGGCCCCGGCTCCGGCCGCCCCGGTCGTCCGCGGCTAAATCAGCCTGACGAACAGCGAAAGCGTCGCGGGGGAGACCTCGCGACGCTTTACGTCTGGTTCTTCCTATCCCGGGTTACGCAGCACGATGCAGGCGCCGCCGGCGGCATGCAGGCGTGAACACAGCGCCTCGGCGCCCGAGCGGCTCGGCTCCGACACCCGCACGATGAACGGCGCGCCCGCGCCCCGTCTTCCATACATCACCAGCGGCAGACGCTCGCCCAGCACGGCGGGATAGCGGCGACGCAGCCTTTCGTAGGCCGCCAGCACGCCGCCCTCCGACCAGTTGCCCGCGAGCTGCACGCCCCACGGTCCCCACGCCGGACTGTCGCGCAGGGGAAGGCGATGGCGCGCGCGTTCGAGCAGCGCCGTCGCGATCTCGACGCAGCGCGTGCCAATGTGCGCATCGGTGGGCGTGGCGGAGGCGGCGAGCTGCGGCAGGGGTTTCGTCTTCCACGCTTCGACGGCGTGGCCGGTGACGATGCGGACATAGGCCTGCGTCTCGAACGGCAGGCTGGCGGCGCGGCCCGCGATCCAGTTCTCGACGGCGTTGGGACCCGCATTGTACGCCGCCGCCGCGAGGCCGAGATTGCCGCCGAACGTGTTGCGCAGCTCGCCGAGATAGCTCGCCGACTCGCGCAGCGCCTCGAGCGGCTCGAAGGCGTCGGCGAGGCCGCGCCGCGCGGCGGTCGCCGGCATGAACTGGGCGATGCCCTGCGCGCCCATCGGGCTGACCGCCTTCGGATCGAACGCGCTCTCCTGCCAGATCAGGCGGGTGAAGAATTCCTCGGGGAGGTTGTTGTCGGCGGCGGACTGGCCGAGCGTGCGGCAGATCTCGTCGACCGAGGGCCGCGAGTCCGGCGCGGCTTGGCCCTGCGCACGGAAGAAGAGAAGGGCGGCGGCGAGCCCCAGGCAGAGACCTGCGACCCGCCGCGTCATCGTTCCTAGAAGAGACCGACGATCCTGCCGTCGGGACCGACGTCGATCGAGTTGGCCGCCGGGACGCTCGGCAGGCCGGGCATCGTCATCACGTCGCCGCAGACCACGACGACGAACTCCGCGCCGGCCGACAGCCGGACCTCGCGCACGCCGACGACATGGTCGACGGGCGCGCCCTTGGCGTCGGGGTTGGTCGAGAAGCTGTACTGCGTCTTGGCGATGCAGACCGGCACCTTGCCGTAGCCCATCGCCTCGAACGAGGCGAGCTGGTCGCGCACGTTCTTCGGCGCGGAGATGTCGCTGGCGCGATAGATCTCCTTGGCGATGGTGCGGATCTTGTCGACCAGCGGCATGTCGTCGGGATAGAGCAGCTTCAGCTTGCTCTGGCCGCTCTCCGCCGCCTTGACGACGGCGTGCGCGGCGTCGGCCGCACCCTTGCCGCCCTCGGCCCAGTGGTCGGCCATCACCGCCTCGACGCCGAGCTTTTGGCAGGCGCTCTTGACCAGCGCGATCTCGGCGTCGGTGTCGGCGCTGAAGCGGTTGATCGAGACCACGGGTACCAGGCCGAACTTCTTCACGTTCTCGACATGGCGCTGGAGGTTGGACATGCCGGCCTCGAGCGCCTTGAGGTTCTCGGTCTTGAGATCCTCCTTCTTCACGCCGCCATGCATCTTGAGCGCGCGGATGGTGGCGACCAGCACCACGGCATCCGGCGTCAGCCCGGTCTTGCGGCACTTGATGTCGATGAACTTCTCGCCGCCGAGGTCGGCGCCGAAGCCCGCCTCGGTCACCACATAGTCGGCGAGCTTCAGCGCCGTCGTGGTGGCCAGCACCGAGTTGCAGCCGTGCGCGATGTTGGCGAACGGGCCGCCATGGATGAAGGCGGGCGTGCCCTCGAGCGTCTGCACCAGGTTGGGCGCCAGCGCGTCCTTCAGCAGCACCGCCATGGGGCCTTGGGCCTTGAGGTCGCTGGCGCGCACCGGCTTACGGTCGCGGGTGTAGGCAACGATGATGTTGCCGAGGCGCGACTTCAGGTCCTCGATGTCCTTGGCGAGGCAGAAGATCGCCATGACCTCCGACGCGACGGTGATGTCGAAGCCGTCCTCGCGCGGAAAGCCGTTGGAGATGCCGCCCAGCGAGGAGGTGATCTGGCGCAGGCTGCGGTCGTTCATGTCGACCGCGCGGCGCCAGGTCACGCGCCTTCCGTCGATGCCGAGCTTGTTGCCCCAGTAGATGTGGTTGTCGATCAGGGCGGCCAGCAGGTTGTTGGCCGCGCCGATCGCGTGGAAGTCGCCGGTGAAATGGAGGTTGATGTCCTCCATCGGCACGACCTGGGCGTAGCCGCCGCCGGCGGCGCCGCCCTTCATGCCGAAGCTCGGCCCGAGCGACGGCTCGCGCAGGCAGAGCATCGCCTTCTTGCCGATATGGTTCAGCGCGTCGGTCAGGCCGACGGTCGTCGTGGTCTTGCCTTCGCCCGCCGTGGTCGGCGAGATCGCCGAGACCAGGATCAGCTTGCCGTTCTTCTTGCCCTGGAGCGACTTGATGTAGTCCATCGAGACCTTGGCCTTGTAGTGGCCGTAGGGATCGAGGTTCTCCGGCGCGATGCCGAGCTTCTCCTTCGCAAGCTCCATGATCGGCCGCATCCTGGCTTCCTGCGCGATCTGGATGTCGGTCTTCGGATTGCTGTGCTGTGACGCGGGCATTTTGTGTTTCCTCTCTCTCGACTTTTTATTTCCCGGAAGACTCAGACGAATCGCATTCCCACCGCGAGGCTCGACGCCGCGGCCCATTCGCCGGCGCCGACCTTCGGACCGTCCGCGGGCTTTACGCGCAGCACCTTGATGCGGCCGTCGGGGCAGACGACGGTGAAGCCGTCGGCCTCGACCGCGACGATCTCGCCGTACTTGCCGCCGATGCCCTTGGGATCCTTGGCCGGGATCGCCTGGACCTCGAAGATCTGGAGGATCTTGCCGTCGAGCGTCGACCAGGCGCCGGGCACCGGGTTGCAACCGCGCACCAGCGGGTCGATCTGGCGCCACGACTTGCCCCAGTCGATGCGGGCGATGTCGGCGGTGGCGCGGCCCTCGTAGGTCGCCTTGGACTCGTCCTGCTTGATGCGCGGCGCCTTGCCGGCCTTCACCAGGTCGACCGACTCCAGCATCGCCTCGACGCCCATCGGGAACAGGCGCTTGAAGTAGACGTCGCCCATCGTGTCGGTGGCGGTGAGCTGCGTGGTCTTGGTCAGCAGCACGTCGCCGGTGTCGAGGCCGTTGTCGGGCCAGAAGATCGACAGGCCGGTCTCCTTCTCGCCAAGGATGATCGGCCAGTTGATCGCGGAGGCGCCGCGATAGGCCGGCAGCAGCGAGGGGTGGTACTGGATCGAGCCGTGCGTCGGCACGTTGAGGAATTCCTCCGGCACGAACAGCGTCACGAACGCCATCACCTGGAGGTCGGGCTTCAGCGCCCGGAACTCCTCGACGACCTCGGGCTTGCGGTAGGAGGCCGGCTGGTAGACCGGCAGCCCCGCCGCGACGGCCGCTTCCTTGAGCGGGTCGGGCTTCGCGCCGGGCTTCTCCGGCGCGACATAGACGGCGATGACCTCGTCACCGCGCTTCAGCAGCGCCTCGAGCACTGCCTTGCCGAAGGCCTGCTGGCCATGAACGACGATGCGCATGTTGCTCTACTCCGCTGCCACGGCTTTGGGTTGCTCGCCCGTCGCGCCGGACGCCTTGATGTCGGCGATCTCGCGCGGCGTGAACTTCAGCACTTTGGACAGGATCTCGTCGGTGTGCTCGCCGAGCAGCGGCGAGCGCTTCACCTCGGTGATCGAGTCCGAGAGCTTGATCGGGTTGCCCACCGACAGGTAGGGCCCGCGCTTGGGATGATCGACCTCGACGACGGTGCCGGTCTTGCGCAGGGATTCGTCCTCGGAGATCTCCTTCATCGACAGGATCGGGCCGACGGGAATGTCGAGCGGGTTGCAGATGTCCATGACCTCGAACTTGGTCTTGGTCATCGTCCACCGCTCGATGCGCTCGAAGATCTGCTTGAGCCGCGGCAGGCGCGCCGGCGGCTTGGCGTAGTCGGGATGGGTCTTCCATTCCGGCTCGCCGATCACGTCGCAGATCTTCTCCCACACCGGCGCCTGGGTGATGAAGTAGATGTAGGCGTTGGGATCGGTCTCCCAGCCCTTGCACTTCAGGATGACGCCCGGCTGGCCGCCGCCCGAGTCGTTGCCGGCGCGCGGCGTCGCCTCGCCGAACGGGATGTTCTGGCCGAACTGCGTGTATTCCCTCAGCGGGCCGGCCTTGAGCCGCTGCTGGTCGCGCAGCTTCACGCGGCAGAGGTTCAGCACGCCGTCCTGCATCGCCGCCAGCACCTTCTGGCCGCGGCCGGTGCGGTTGCGCTGCATCAGCGCGCAGACGATGCCGAGCGCCAGGTGCAGGCCGGTGCCGCTGTCGCCGATCTGGGCGCCGGTCACCAGCGGGATGCCGTCGAGGAAGCCCGTCGTCGAGGCCGAGCCGCCGGCGCACTGGGCGATGTTCTCGTAGACCTTGCAGTCCTCGTAGGTGCCGGGGCCGAAGCCCTTCACCGAGGCCACGATCATGCGCGGGTTCCAGCTGTGGATGCGCTCCCAGGTCAGCCCCATGCGGTCGAGCGCGCCGGGCGCGAAGTTCTCGACCAGCACGTCGCAGGTCTTCACCAGGCGCTCGAGCACCCGCATGCCTTCCTTGCTCTTGGAGTCGAGCGTGATCGAGCGCTTGTTGTGGTTCAGCATCGTGAAATAGAGGCTGTCCGCGCCGGGCACGTCGACCAGCTGCCCGCGGGTGATGTCGCCGGTGCCGGGACGCTCGACCTTGATCACGTCGGCGCCGAACCAGGCCAGCAGCTGCGTGCAGGTCGGGCCCGACTGGACGTGCGTGAAGTCGAGGATCTTCACGCCGTCGAGCGCCTTGCCGTCCATGCCGTAGGGCTTGCTCGACATGCGCGGCTTGGCCGGGGCGGCCTTCCTCGCCACGACCTTCGGCGCCGGGCGGCGCGCGGCCCTGGCGGCCTTCTTCACCGGCTTCTTCGCCTTGGCCTTGGTCTTCGCCTTCACGGCCTTCTTCGCTTTCTTCGCCATGGTGTGCCTCTTACTTCTTCTTGAGAGCGGATTGCGGGTTGAGATTGCCGATGCGGCCGGACTCGCTGCCGGCGGCCGGATCGATCGCGGCGTTGATCAGGGTGGGCTTGCCGGAGTCCATCGCGGCGTTGACGGCGCGCTTCAGCTCGTCGGGGCTGGTCGCGTGCACGCCGACGCCGCCGAAGGCCTCCATCATCTTGTCGTAGCGCGCGCCCTTCACGAACACGGTCGTCGCGGGATCGCTGCCCGCCTTGTTCTGGTCGGTGCCGCGATAGATGCCGTCATTGTTGAAGATGACGATGCAGACCGGCAGGTTGTAGCGGCAGATCGTCTCGACCTCCATGCCGGAGAAGCCGAACGCCGAGTCGCCCTCGATGCAGAGCACCGGCTTGCCGGTCTCGACCGCGGCGGCGATCGCCTGGCCCATGCCGATGCCCATGACGCCCCAGGTGCCGACGTCGAGCCGCTTGCGCGGCTTGTACATGTCGATCACGCCGCGCGTCAGGTCGAGCGTGTTGGCGCCCTCGTTGACCAGGATCGCGTCGGGACGCTCCTTGACGATGGTGCGCAGCACGCCCAGCGCGCCGTGATAGTCCATCGGCGAGTTGTTGTTCATGAGGCGCGGCGCCATCTTGGCGACGTTCTCCTCGCGCTTGGCCGAGACCGCGCCGGTCCAGTCGGACGGCGCCTTGGTCCAGCTGCCGCCCATTCCCTCGAGGAGGGCCGCGACGCACGAGCCGATGTCGCCCACGACCGGCGCGGCGATCTCGACGTTGGAGTCCATCTCGCGCGGCTCGATGTCGACCTGGATGAACTTCTTCGGGGCCTCGCCCCAGCTCTTGCCCTTGCCGTGGCTGAGCAGCCAGTTGAGGCGGGCGCCGATCATCAGCACGACGTCGGAGTCCTTCAGCACCGTCGAGCGCGCGGCGCCGGCGCATTGCGGGTGCGTGTCGGGCAGCAGGCCCTTGGCCATGCTCATCGGCAGGAACGGGATGCCGCTCTTCTCGACCAGCTGCTTGATCGCCTCGTCGGCCTGCGCGTAGGCGGCGCCCTTGCCGAGGATGATCAGCGGCTTCTTGGCCGACTTCAGCACGTCGAGCGCGCGCTTGACCGCGGCGGGCGCGGGGATCTGCGCCGGCGCGGCGTCGATCACCTTCACCAGCGACTTCTTGCCCTTCTCGGCGTTCATCACCTGGCCGAACAGCTTGGCCGGCAGGTCGAGATAGACGCCGCCCGGGCGGCCCGAGACCGCGGCGCGGATCGCGCGCGCGAGGCCGATGCCGATGTCTGATGCGTGCAGCACGCGATAGGCCGCCTTGCACATCGTCTTGGCGACGGCGAGCTGGTCCATCTCCTCGTAGTCGCCCTGCTGGAGGTCGACGATCTCGCGCTCCGACGAGCCCGAGATCAGGATCATCGGGAAGCAGTTGGTCGTGGCGTGCGCGAGCGCCGTGAGGCCGTTCAGGAAGCCCGGCGCCGAGACGGTGAGGCAGATGCCCGGCTTCTTGGTGAGGAAGCCCGCGATCGCTGCGGCATAGCCCGCGTTCTGCTCGTGGCGGAACGACAGCACGCGGATGCCCGAGGCCTGCGCCATGCGGCCGAAGTCGGTGATCGGAATGCCCGGCACGCCGTAGATGGTCTCGATGCCGTTCAGCTTCATGGCGTCGATGATGAGGTTGAAGCCGTCGGTCAGCTCCTCGCCCTCTGTCTCCGGTTTCTTGCTCGCCGCTGCTTCGGCCATGGTGTTCTCCCTTTCGCTATTCGAGGTAATCGACGTGTTTGGCGACGTGCTCGGCCAGGCCGAGCGCGTGTTGGCGGACCAGGTCCTCGGCGCGTTCGGTGTCGCGCGCCTCGAGGGCCTGGATGATGTTCATGTGATCGTGGATCGAGCGCTCGACGCGGTCGTCCTCGCCGATCGTGCTGCCGCGGATCATCCGCATGTGCGTGAACAGGTTGGCGGCGAGCTGGATCAGCACGCCGTTGCCGCTGAGCTCGATGATCGCCTGATGGAAGGCGATGTTGACCTCGGAATATTCGTCGAGCTTGGCGTGCAGCTTGTCGTCCTCGAAGGTCGCGAACATGCGCCGCAGGCCCGCGATGTCGGCGTCGCTGGCGGACTGGGTGATGAGGCGCGCCGCCATGCTCTCGAGCGCGGCCCAGGCGGTGATCATCTCGATCACTTCCTGCTTGGTCTTGCGCACCACGTAGACGCCGCGCCGCGGCACCGAGCGCACGAAGCCCTCGCGCTCGAGCTGGGCCATCGCCTCGCGCACCGGGGTGCGCGAGATGCCGAAATCCTGCGCCAGCTGGCGCTCGTCGAGGCGGAGGTCGGCGCGCGAGCGGTAGACGTCGGACGACACGATGACGTCGCGTAAGGCGGCATAGGCCTTGTTCTTGAAGGTCTCCCGACTGTCGATCGGTCCGACCACCAGACGCGCTTCGCTCATGGAAACGATTGCCCTCCCGAAGTCCCCGTCAGGCGTCCGGCCTGCCCCCGCGGGCGGCGCCTGCTTCTGAGATACATTATGCATAATGCCACGGAGACAGGGGGCGTCCAGTCGCCGCCCGCCCCCGGCGGTGCACACTTCCCTGTGTCCGGCTTATCTAGCGAAAATAGGCTTCAAAACCCGGCTGATGGCGGCCGAGATGGCGGTCCAGAACAGGGCGACCAGGCCCAGCGCCATGATCACGCTGACCAGGGGGCTCGACCAGAAGACCGAGACGCTGCCGCTCGACAGCAGCAGCGACTGGCGGAAGGCCTCCTCGGCCTTGTCGCCCAGGACGATGGCCAGGACCATCGGCGCCAGCGGGTAGTTGCACTTCTTCAGGAAGTAGCCGGCGACGCCGAACACCAGCATCATGATCACGTCGAAGGTGTTGTTGTGCACCGTGTAGGCGCCGATCGCGCAGATCACCAGGATCACCGGCGCGACGACGGCGAACGGCACGCGCAGGATGGCGGCGAACATCGGCACCATGGTCAGCACGATCACCAGCCCGACGATGTTGCCGAGATACATCGAGGCGATCAGACCCCACACGAAATCCTTCTGCTCGACGAACAGCAGCGGGCCGGGCTGGAGGCCCCAGATCAGCAGGCCGCCCAGCAGCACCGCCGCGGTCGGCGAGCCGGGAACGCCCAGCGCCAGCATCGGCAGCAGAGCGGAAGTGCCGGCGGCGTGCGCGGCGGTCTCGGGCGCCACGACGCCCTCGATCTCGCCGGTGCCGAACTTCTCGCCGTCCTTCGAGGCGCGCTTGGCGATGCCGTAGCTCATGAACGAGGCGGGAGTCGCACCGGCCGGCGTGATGCCCATCCAGCAGCCGATCACGCAGGACCGCAGCGAGGTCAGCCAGTAGCGCGGCAGCGTCTTCCAGGTCTGCCACACGACGGTCGGGTTGATGCCGGTCGCCTTGCCCTTGAAGCTGAGGCCTTCCTCCATGGTGAGCAGGATCTCGCCGATGCCGAACAGGCCGATCACCGCGACCAGGAAGTCGAAGCCGCTCAGCAGCTCGGTCGAGCCGAAGGTGAGGCGCAGGCCGCCGGTCACCGTGTCGGTGCCGACCGCGGCCAGCGCGAAGCCCAGCATCATGGCGGCGACGGTCTTGGCCGGCGGCTCCTTGCCCATGCCGATGAAGCTGCAAAAGGCCAGGAAGAAGACGGAGAACTTCTCGGCAGGGCCGAATTGCAGCGCGAAGGCCGCCACCAGCGGCGCGGCCAGGGTGATCACGATGACGGCGAACAGCGCGCCCACGAAGGAAGAGGTGAAGGCCGCGGTCAGCGCCTCGCCGGCCTGGCCCTTCTGCGCCATGGGATGGCCGTCGAATGTCGTGGCGACCGACCACGGCTCGCCCGGGATGTTGAACAGGATCGAGGTGATGGCGCCGCCGAACAGCGCGCCCCAGTAGATGCACGACAGCAGGATGATCGCCGAGGTCGGCGGCATGCTGAAGGTCAGCGGCAGCAGGATCGCGATGCCGTTGGCGCCGCCGAGGCCCGGCAGCACGCCGATGATCACGCCCAGCATGATGCCCAGCAGCATGTAGATGAAATTGTGCCAGCTGAGCACGACGGCGAAGCCGCCCATCAGGTCGCCAATGCTTTCCATCGATCTCTCCGGTCCTCTCGCCCTGCCGTTACAGGCCGAGCAGGTCCTCGAGCGGGCCCTTCGGCAACGGCACGAGGAACCACTGTTCGAATGTCACGTAGATCACGATCGGCAACGCCACGCTGAGGCAGAGGGTGAACAGCCAACTGTATCGGCCGAGCCAGCGCATGAAGCCCGCGATTAGCAGCGCCGAGGCGACGTAGATGCCGATCCACGGCACGGCGGCGACGTAGATCGCCATCGGGATCACGACCTTGCGGACCTGCGCGAGCTGGTCCCATTCGGCGAACAGCCGCGCGCCGGGGCCGGCCCAGGCGCGCACCACGTTGATCACGCTGGCGGCGATGATGATCAGGCCGACATAGAAGGGGAAGAAGCCGGACTGCGGTCCTTCCGCTCCCCAGCCGATGCCGACCTGGAGGCTGCCGATCATGGTGATCGCGCCCAGCGCCAGGATGCAGAGGGCGACCCATACCTCGACGGTACGGTGACGCGGCCCGGTCGATTGCGGCTCATTCGGCGGATTGGACATGACTCTTGTTCTTGCGCAATCGATGGAGGATGAAGGGCCGGTGCGGCCTCAGTTCTTGGCCATGAAGCCGGCCTTCTGCATCAGGTCGCGGTGGCGCTTCTCCTCGTTCTCGACCCACTTGGTGTAGTCCGCGCCGGTCATGAACGACTGGTTGAAGGCGCCGTCATGCATCAGCTGCGCCCATTCCGGCGTCGCGCGCACCTTCTTGAGAAGCTCGACATAGTATTCGACGGCTTCCTTCGGCACGCCCGCCGGCATGAAGATGCCGCGCAGCATCAGGTACTCGATGTCGAGGCCCTGCGACTTGCAGGTCGGGATGTCCGACCACGCCATGTCGCCCGCGATCTTGTCCTTCACCGGCAGTGCCTTGGAGTCGAACACGCAGAGCGGACGCAGCGTGCCCGCGCGCCACTGCGCGACCGCCTCGATCGGGTTGTTGACCGTGGAATCGATGTGCTTGCCGACCAGCTGGACCGCGACCTCGCCGCCGCCCTTGTACGGCACGTAGGTCATCTTCTGGCCGATCGCATTCTCGAGCGCGACGGTGATGATCTGGTCTTCCTGCTTGGAGCCGGTGCCGCCCATCTTGAACTGGCCGGGCGTGCCGCCCTTGATCGCGGCGACATAGTCCTGCGCCGTCTTGTAGGGCGACGCGGCGTTGGTCCACAGGACGAACTCGTCGAGCGCCATCATCGCGACCGGCGTCATGTCCTTCCACGAGAAGGGAATGCCGGTGGCCAGCGGCGTGGTGAAGAGGTTGGACAGGGTGATGACCAGCTTGTGCGGGTTGCCCTTGGCGCCCTTGATGTCGAGGAAGCCCTCGCCGCCGGCGCCGCCGGCCTTGTTCACCACCACCATCGTCTGCTTCATCAGGTGGTGCTTGGCGATGATGCCCTGGATCATGCGCGCCATCTGGTCGGCGCCGCCGCCGGTGCCGGCAGGCACGATGAACTCGACGGTCCGCGTCGGCTCCCAGGCATTGGCGGGCGCCGCGCACAGGCTCGCGGCAACGGATGCGGCGGCGGCAATTGCGATCGAACGCAACCGAAGATCGGTCATGGCCATGGTTCCCTCCCGAGGATTTTATGTGCCGATGGAATAGGCGCCGCCATCGACAGGTATCTGTTTTGCGTAATCTTGGCGGCCACCGGATGGACCGTCAAGCAGACGGGCTGTGCGTGGCGCTCGGCGTCCGGGCCGTATGGTTGCCATGATCATCGCTTCCTCGCCCGCGCTTGCCTGCGGTTGTCGACGCACGGACAATCGCCGTGGCGGTCGCGGCAAAGACTGCGAGATGTTCGCGCCGGGAGGAGACCGGATGGACGAGTTGAAATTGGTCTTCGATACGTCGGAGAGCGGGCCGGCGATGGGCCGGGTGAAGAGCGCGCTGCTGGCGCACAACTTTGCCGCGACCGGCATCGCCGCCTACTATCCCGTGAACCACTACCTGCGCACGGCACGGGGCGAGGTGATGGGCGGCGCGATCGGACTGATCTGGGGCGGCGTCCTCTATATAAGCTTCCTGTGGGTCGACGAGGCGGTGCGCGGCAGGGGCGCCGGCACCCGGCTGATGGATGCGGCCGAGGGCTGCGCGCGGGAGCGAGGGTGTCACATGGTCGCGCTCGACACCCATTCGTTCCAGGCCCAGCCGTTCTACGAGAAGCGCGGCTACGAAGTCGTCGCGACGATCGACGACTATCCCAGGGGCCACAAGAAGATCTACCTGAAGAAGATGCTCTGATCGGGGGAGCGCACCACTGGAGTGGCGCGCTTCTTTGAGGTTCGTCGCTGATTATTTGGTGAAGACTGCCGATTTGATCGTGCCGGTCTGTAGATCAATCTCTGCCAAGTAACAGGCCCAGCTAACTGCCGTCAGCTTTCCATCCTCGAATTTGACGTCGGTGTAGGGTGCCCCTTCAACCAGCTCTGCTTCCCAAACAGCGCGGCCTTCTTTGCCGACGAGGAGCAGATTGGAAGGTCCGCCGTAAGCTTTCTCCGTTTCGAGAAGCACCAACAGATCGCCATTCGGCAAGGGCGTCGTCTTCTGCACTTTGCTGTGCTTCCAACGGTCCAAGTCAGTTGCGACCGGCATTGATTTCAGCTCGCTCTCTTTCGGCCATAGAGTGGAATGGGCCGTTAAGCCGTCAGTTCCTTCAGCTTCTTGTCGACGGCCAGCAGGTCGAGCCAGCTCTGGCGCTTGCTGGCGGGCGTGCGCAGCAGATAGGCGGGATGGAGAGTCGGCATGGTCGGGATCTCCGTGCCGTCGTCGAGGCGCACGCTCGTCCACTTGCCGCGCAGCCGCATGATGCCCTCGGCCGTGTCGAGCACCGCCTTCGCGGCCGTGCCGCCGGCCAGGATCAGAAGCTTCGGCCGCACCAGCTCGATATGGCGCCGCGTGAAGGCGAGGCACATCGCCTGCTCGGCGAGCGTCGGCGTGCGGTTGCCGGGCGGCCGCCAGAAGAGAATGTTGGTGATGTAGAAGCCGTCGCCGCGCGCGAGCCCGATCGCCTCCATCATGCGGTCCATGAGCTGGCCGCTCACGCCCACGAACGGCTTGCCGAGGCGGTCCTCGTCGGCACCCGGCGCCTCGCCCACGACCATGACCGGCGCGGTGGGCAGTCCGTCGGCGAACACCGTGTTCTTGGCGGTACGCTTCAGCGCGCAGCCTTCGAAGCCGCGGATCGCGGCCTCGAGATCGGCGATGGTGGCGCAGCCGGCCGCGAGGGCGCGCGCATCCTCGACGACCTGCGGCGATTCGAGCGGCACCGGCGCGCGCGGCGCGGCGGCGGGCGAGGGCGTGGCGGGCCGGAAGGGCGTCGGCGCGGCGGGTGCCTGCGGTGCCGCCGCGGCGGCCGCCGGCGCCGGTTGCGCCGCGAGCGCAAAGCGGTCGATCGCCTCCTCGCCGATGGTCTCGTCGAGGCCCTGCTCGACGTACCATTTCAGCAGCGAGGCGAGGTCGTCGCGCGCGGGCAGCGCTCCTTCCATCACAGGCTCTTCATGAAGGCCGCGAGGATCGGCGCCCACATGGCGGCGTCCTGGTGGCTCGCCATGTGGCCCTTGTCCGACGGCATCTCGACATAGGTGAGGTCGACGCCGGCCTTGCGCATGTCGAGCGCGTAGCCCGCGCACAGCGTGAGGTCGAACAGCTTGTCGGTCTTGGAGATGACGTAGAGCACCTTGGTCTGCTTGAGCTTGTCGTATTGCTTCGTGATGTCGAAGCCGTCGATCGCGCGGCGCAGGGTCACCAGCGAATGGCCGTCGTAGATCTTGGCCCAGCTCTTGGCCGCGACCTTGGCGTCGGCTTCGGTCGCGCCGTAGTTCAGCAAGGTCTCGTAGCGGATCTGCTCGAGCGTCGCGGGGATGCCGCCATTCTCGTAGTACCAGCCGCCGTTCCAGTTGGGATCGGAGGCCAGCCGCTTCTGCAACGCCTCGAGGCCGCCCAGGCGATTGGGCGCGCGCGGCGATGTCACGGAAGCGGCGATGCCCTTCATGAAGCCGGGGAAGGACGCGGCCCACTGGAACGACTGGAAGCCGCCCATCGAGGGGCCGATCACCGCGAGCAGGCTCTTGAGGCCGAGCGAATCGACCAACAGCTTCTGGCTCGCCACCATGTCGCGCAGGGTGATCTCGGGGAAGGTCGGGCCGTAGGGCTTCTTCGTTTTCGGATCGATCGTGTTGGGGCCGCTGCTGCCGTGCGCCGAGCCCAGCGCGTTCACCGACACGACGAAATGCCTGTCGGTATCGACCGCCTTGCCCGGGCCGATCAGCCCGTCGAACCAGCCGGCCGCGCCCTCGGCGACGCCGCGCCCCTGCTTGCCCGCCGCGTTCTTGCCCGCGGCATGGTGGCTCGACGTATAGCCGTGGACGACCAGGACCGCGTTGTCCTTGGCTGCATTCAATGTGCCGTACGTTTCGTACGCCAACTCGACCACGGGCAGGGTTTGCCCGTTTTCCAGCCGGAAATCGCGCGCGGTGAAGAGTTTGCTCTCGATTCCGGTCAGTTCGGCCATGGGATTGCCCCTTTCGGCGGGTAGCGATGTTGCGCCCGACAGGCTATTTACCACGGCAAAGGATCGTTGCCTGCCGGCGGCGCGTCCATCTGGAAAAGGCACTGCAGAGCGAGATCGGAATGACGCGCGAGGCAATGGAATACGACGTGGTGATCGTTGGCGGCGGCCCGGCCGGGCTGTCGGCGGCAATCCGGTTGAAGCAGCTCGCCGCCGAGCGCAACCACGAGGTCTCGGTCTGCGTGCTGGAGAAGGGCTCCGAGATCGGCGCCCATATCCTGTCGGGCGCCGTGATCGACCCGATCGGCCTCAACGAGCTCATCCCCGACTGGAAGGAAAAGGGCGCGCCGATCGAGACGCAGGTCAGCGACGACCAGTTCCTGTACCTGACGAAGACCGGGTCGTACCGCTTCCCCAACTTCGCCCTGCCGCCCCTGATGAACAATCACGGCAACTACATCGTGAGCCTGGGCGAGGTCTGCCGCTGGCTCGGCCAGCAGGCCGAGGCGCTGGGCGTCGAGATCTATCCGGGCTTCGCCGCCGCCGAGGTGCTCTACAACGACGACGGCTCGGTGAAGGGCGTCGCCACCGGCGACATGGGCATCGCCAAGGACGGCACGCACACCGCCAACTACACGCCGGGCATGGAGCTGCATGCCAAGTACACGCTGATCGGCGAAGGCGCGCGCGGCTCGCTGTCGAAGATGCTGTTCGCCAAGTTCGACCTGCGCGCCGGCGTCGATCCGCAGAAGTTCGGCATCGGCATCAAGGAGCTCTGGCAGGTCGATCCGGCCGCCTTCAAGAAGGGCCTGGTCGTTCACTCGCAGGGCTGGCCGCTGTCGGAGACGGGCACGCAGGGCGGCTCGTTCATGTATCACTTCGGCGACAACCTGGTGGCCATCGGCCTGGTCGTGCATCTCTCCTACGAGAACCCGTACCTCTCGCCGTTCGACGAGTTCCAGCGCTTCAAGACGCATCCCGACGTCGCCAAGTACCTCAAGGGCGGCAAGCGGCTGGTCTACGGCTCGCGCGCCATCAACGAAGGCGGCGTGCAGTCGGTGCCCAAGCTCACCTTCCCGGGCGGCGCGCTGATCGGCTGCTCGGCGGGCTTCGTCAACGTGCCGCGCATCAAGGGCAGCCACAACGCGATCAAGAGCGGCATGCTGGGTGCGGAAGCGGCCTTCGAGGCGCTGGTCGCCGGCAAGACCGGCGGCGACGAGCTCACCTCCTATCCGGCGGCGCTGAAGTCGTCGTGGATCTGGAAGGACCTCGACAAGGTGCGCAACGTGAAGCCCGCGCTGAAGTGGGGCACCCTGCTCGGCACCGTCTATGGCGGCTTCGACATGTGGTGCCACGATCTCGGCATCCGCCTGCCGTGGACCCTGCATCACACCAAGGCCGACCACGAGTGCCTGCGGCCGGCGGCCCAGTTCCAGCCGATCCAGTATCCCAAGCCCGACGGCGTGCTGTCGTTCGACAAGCCCTCGTCGGTCTTCCTGTCGGCGACCAACCACGAGGAGAACCAGCCGGTTCACCTCAAGCTGCGCGATCCGTCGATCCCGATCGCGGTCAACCTGCCGACCTATGCCGAGCCCGCGCAGCGCTACTGCCCGGCCGGAGTCTATGAAGTGGTGACGGCCGACAACGGCCAGCCGCGCTTCCAGATCAACGCGCAGAACTGCGTCCACTGCAAGACGTGCGACATCAAGGATCCGGCGCAGAACATCGACTGGACCGTGCCCGAAGGCGGCGGCGGTCCCAATTACCCCAACATGTGAGCTGCATGCGATTGAAACCCCTCCCGCTGCTCTCGGCAGCGGTTCTGCTCGCCCTGCCGGTCGCCCTTCCGGTCACCGGCAACGCCCAGCCGCGCACTCCCACCACGACCAGGGCGGCGACGATCTCGCTCGACGGGCGCTATCTCGCGGCGCGCGTGGCGGAGCAGGATCACGACTATGAAAACGGCGCGACGCAGATCGATCTCGCGCTGGCGCAGAACCCCAACGATCCCGAGCTGATCTACACCGCGTTCCGCCTGCGCCTCTACGCCGGCCGCTTCGATGCGGCGGCGCTGCTCGCCCCCACGGTATTGATGGCCAAGCCGGGCGACGGCTTCGCCAATCTCGTGATGTCGGTGCAGCATATAAAGAAGGGCGAGTACCGCGCCGCCGAGACCCAGCTCGGCCGCATCGGCTCGGAGAACCAGCTCGGACCGTTGCGCGACTACGTGCTCGCCTGGCTGAAGGCGGGTGAAAAGGACTATTCGGCCGCGCGCCAGCTCCTGTCGAAGCTCAAGCCGGCCGGCGGCGAGCGCGCGGAGGCGCCGGCGCTGATCATCGACGCCCAGATCGACGAGATGGCGGGAGACCGCGCCGCGGCCGAGGCCAAGTACCGGCGCGCCGCGCAGTTCGACCCGAGCGGCCTGCGCATCGCCGTGTCGGCGTCCGACGGGCTGCGCCGTCTCGGCAAGGCCGACGACGCGCGCGCCATGCTGAAGGCCTATGGCGAGAAGTTCGGCGACAGCGTGGTGATGGACGGGCTGCTGGCGCCCAACGCACCGATGCCCAAGCCGCCGAGCGCCGCCGCCGGCATCGCCGACATCATGTTCGACATCGGCGGCATCCTGAACGCCGATCCGCGCAACCAGCGCACGGACCTCGCCCTGATCTTCAACGAGCTGGCTGTCGCGCTGCGGCCCGACCACGACTTCGCCTGGCTGATGATCTCCGGCATCTACGAGCAGTTCCAGGTGCTGCCGAAGGCGATTGCGGCGCTGGGCAAGATCGGCCCGACCTCGCCGCTCTACTGGCAGGCCCGGCTGCGCATCGCCGCGCTCGACGCCCAGGAAGAGCATTTCGACAAGGCGGTGGCGCAGCTGCGCACGCTGGTCGCCGAGAAGACCGATCGCATCGACGCGGCGCTGACCCTGGCGGACCTGCTGCGCGGCAAGGAGCGCTTCGCCGAGGCCGTCACCGCCTACGACACCGCGATCTCGCGCCTGAAGGGCTCGAACGAGCGCTACTGGCCGGTCTATTTCGGGCGCGGCATCTGCCTCGAGCGGACCAAGAACTGGGCGAAGGCCGAGGCCGACATGAAGAAGGCGCTCGAGCTCTCGCCGGATCAACCCTACGTGCTGAACTATCTCGGCTACAGCTGGATCGACCAGGGCATCAACCTCGACGAGGGCATGAAGATGCTGAAGCGCGCCACCGAGCTGCGGCCGGACGACGGCGCCGTCACCGATTCGGTGGGCTGGGCCTACTATCGCCTCGGCAAGTACGACACCGCCGTCGAGTGGCTGGAGCGCGCGAGCGAGCAGAAAGGCGACGACGCCACCGTGGTCGAGCATCTCGGCGACGCCTACTGGCATGTCGGGCGCAAGCGCGAGGCGCGCTTCGAGTGGGAGCGCGCGCTCAACCAGAAGCCCGAGAAGGATCGCATCCCCAAGATCCAGGACAAGCTGATGAACGGGCTCAACCCGTCCAACGACCAGCCGACGGTCTACGAGAAGGCGGCCGACAAGAAGCAGGGCGGCTGATCGCGCCGATGAATGACGCCGTCGTCGTGCGGCGCGCACGGGCCAAGGTCAATCTCTGGCTGAACGTCGTCGGTCGCCGTGCCCCCCATGGCGAAAAGGGGGGCTACCACCTCCTCGACTCGCTGGTCGCCTTCGCCGACCTCGCCGACACGCTCGAAGCATCGCCGTCGGACGGCCTCACCTTGACGGTGGATGGCCCGGGCGCCGCGACGCTGGCGAACGAGCCGGACAATCTCGTGCTGCGCGCGGCGCGCAAGCTGGCCGATCGGGCGGGCGTGGCGCCGCGCGCGGCGTTGCGGCTCATCAAGAACATCCCGATCGCGGCGGGGCTGGGCGGCGGCTCGGCCGATGCCGCCGCGGCCTTGCGTGCGTTGTCCGAGCTGTGGCGCCTCGCGCTGCCCGTCGAGGAACTGTTCGATCTCGCCGGCAGCCTCGGCGCCGACGTGCCGATGTGCCTCGCCGGCCGGCCCGCGATCGCGTCGGGCGTGGGCGAGCGCCTCGATCCCGCGCCGCCGTTGCCGGCCTGCGCCATCCTTCTCGTGAATCCCGGCGTGGCCCTGTCGACACCGGAGGTCTTCGCCGCACGCACCGGCGACTTCACGCCCGTTCGTCCCCTCGTGACGCCGTGGTCCGATCTCGCGGGTCTCATCGAGGCGCTGGCATTGCGCGGCAACGATCTCACGGCGCCGGCGGTCAAGCTGCGGCCCGTCGTCGGCGAGGTGCTGGATTTCCTGAAGGGAACGGCCGGCGTTCGCCATGTCGCGATGAGCGGCAGCGGCGCCACGTGCTTTGCGCTCTATGCCAATGACGCCGAGGCGCAAGCGGCGGCGAGGACCGTGCCCGCGGCGTGGTGGCGGCATGCCGGTATACTCGCGGCCAGCTAGTTCGCCGCGGACGGCACCGTCGACATCATGATCCTGCGCATCTCGGTCAGGGACTCGAAGAGCGCCTTGCTGGGCTCGCCGGTCTCTTTCATGCCGACCATGCGCTGATACTCGCGGATCGCCGTCGTCGTGCCGGTGCTGGCCTGGCCGTCGACGGCCTTGGTGTAGAAGCGCAGGTCGCGCAGCAGCGCCTGCACGGCCTTGACCTGATCGGCCTTGCGCGACGGCCACGCAGCCACCGCAGGTTTGGGCGTCTCCGGCTTGGCCGGCGCGGCCGGCGTGGCGGCGGCAATGTCGGACGAGGCCAGCGGCGGCGGCGCGGGCGCGACGGGAATCTCGATCGGCTTGGCGGGCGTGGCGACGGCGACCAGCGGTGCAGGCTTGGCGGTCTCGATCGTGACGGGCGCGGGCTTGGGCGGATCGGGCTTCGGCGGCACGGGCTTCGGCAAATCGGGCGCCTTGGGCGGAGGCGTCGTCGCGGCGGCGATCTCGGCCGATGTCGGCGCGGCGGGCGGCGGGGGAGGCGTGCCGATGTCGATGGGCTTCGCCGCGACAGGCGGTGGCTCCGGCTTCGCCGGTTCGGGCTTTTCGGGCGCCATGGACGCAGGCGGCGTCGGCACCGGCGACTCGCTCACCACGTCGCGCTGCGCCAGCAGCAGCGCGATATAGACCTCGCGGCTGGGCTCGCCGGTTTCGCGCAGGCCGTTGCTCTTCTGGAAGTCGCGGATGGCCGCGCGCGTGATCGGCCCCAGCGTGCCGTCGGGCTTGTCGCGCAGGCGCTTGAGATCGAACAGCCCCCGTTGCACCGCCTTGACCTGGTCGGCCTTCGCCTTGGGCCAGTCGATCGTGGCATTGGTGAGCGGCGGCGCGGCCTGTGCCGGCGGGGCGGCAGGAGTGTCCTCCTTCTCGGACGCCGGCGGCGCCGGCGCGAGCGCCGTGACGATCTGCTTGAACTCGTCCTGTGCGAGTTTCTGCGCCTGTTCGAGCTCGGCGGTCGTCAGCGTGCGCTTCAGGATCTGCGCGCGCTGGTTGGCGGTCCTCAAGAGCGGCGTTTCGCCGTCGCGGTTGGTCTGGCGTTCGAATTCGCCGGTGATCGCGAACCACGCGAGCGCCGACGCCGGATCCTTGGTGCCGCCGTCGCCCTGCTCGTAGATGTCGCCCAGGGTGAACATCGAAGCAGCCATGCCCTGGTGCGCCGCCGACAGCAGCAGCGCCGTCGCGGCCTTCACGTCGCGCGGCACGCCCTTACCGTCGCGCAGCATCAAGGCGAGGTTGTGCTTGGCGGCCGGCAGGCCCGCGTCGGCGGCCTTGCGGTACCATTCCGCGGCCTTCGACGAGTCGCGTTCGACGACGAAGCCGCGCTCGTACATCACGCCGACATTGAAGGCCGACTGCGCCGAGCCGAGATTGGCCGCGCGCAGCAGCCATCCCGCGCCGGCCTGCGGATCCTTCGCGGTGCCCACGCCTTGCAGCAGGCGCCGGCCCATCTCTTCCATCGCCGCGACGTCGTTGGCGTTGGCCCGGCCGCGCAGCTCGTCGAGCGGCATCGCGCCCAGCTCGGCGGGAGCGGACGGCGTCGCCGAGGGCGTCGCGGCTGCAGCGGGCGGAGGCGGCGGCGAGGGCGGCGCTGGCTTCGCCACGGGCGGCGGTTCAGGCTTGGCCGGTTGCGCGACGGGGGGCGCCGCAGGCGCTTCGGCGGCGGCTTCCTTTTTAGGTTTCACCGGCAGCGGCGGCGGATCCCGGGTGACGACGGCAAAGGCGACCGCGGCCGCGATCGCCACCGCCGTCACACCTGCCAGGACACCGACGCTGTTGCGGCCGTTCATCCTCCGACCATAGCCGAGAGCGGCTGGCGGGGAGAAGGCATCGCGCGATGGCGCACGACGATCAGGGTGGTGAGGAGAAGGACGGCGCCGGCCTGGTGCATGGCCGCGATTACAATGTCGACTCCGGTCAGGATCGTGGCAATTCCGAGACCAAGCTGCGTCAAGGCCACCGCCGCCGCGGCATAGGTCTCGGGCCGCCGCGCGCGGATCAGCAGCGCCAGCACGCCCAGCACCGCGAGCTTGGCCAGCCAGCGATGGATGAACTGCACCGTCGTGCCGTTCTCGAACGGGTTCAGCCACCACGGCGAGAGCTCGAGCATGCCGGGCGGAATCCAGTAGCCCGACATGGTCGGGAAGGTGTTGTGCGACCAGCCGGCGCGCAGACCCGCCATCAACGCGCCGAAGGTCATGACGACCAGCACGAAGCCGATCAGGCCGGTCGCCTTGCGCGCGGTCCGGCGATCGTCGCGCCGCACGCCGTGACCGAGCTCGAGGATCAGCCACACGGTGTAGGCGTAGAGCGCCACGGCGAGGAGCAGATGCGCGGCCAGCCGGTACTGGCTGACCGACGGACGGTCGACCAGGCCGGACGCCACCATCGCCCAGCCGAGCGCGCCCTGAAGGCCGCCCAGCAGAAGCATGACAAGAAGTCGCGGCTTCAGCGCGGGAGACAGTTTCCCGCGCACCCAGAACCAGACGAGCGGCAGCGCGAACACCGCGCCGATCAGACGGCCCCACAGCCGGTGCAGGAACTCGAGCCAAAAGATCTGCTGGAACTGCGCGATCGTGAAACCACTGTTCACCAATCTTCCCTGCGGCGAGGAAAGATACTTCTGCAACTCGACCTGCCACGCCGCGTCTGACATCGGCGGCAGCACGCCGGTCACCGGCTTCCACTCGACCATCGACAGGCCGGATTCGGTGAGGCGGGTGAGCGCGCCGAGCACGATCATGAAAAAAATCATGCCGGCCACGACAATGAGCCAGTTGCGCACGGAGCGGGGGACGGTATGCATGGCGGCCGGAACATGCGTGAAGCCACAAGCCCCGTCATCAGGCATTTATGTCGCGAATCTGTTGCGCCCACCAGTTGCGCCTGTCGTGCGAGTTGGCTAATCGGTTCGTGT
>JAFEFH010000080.1 GCA_018240695.1 Pseudomonadota bacterium
CGGCTCGCGCGTCTTGGGGCTGACGCAGATCCAGTCGATGCCGTCGGGCGCCTCGACCGTGCCGTTGGTCTCGATGGCGATCTCGAAGCCGCGCGCGTGCAGCGCCTCGATCAGCGCCGCGTCGACCTGCAACAGCGGCTCGCCGCCGGTCAGCACTGTGAAGCGGTGCGCCTCGGGTCCGTCCCAGGTCGCGACGATCCTGTCGGCCAGCGTCTCGGCCGTGGCGTAGCGGCCGCCCAAGGTGCCGTCCATGCCGACGAAGTCGGTGTCGCAGAAGCGGCACTGCGCGCCCGCACGGTCCTCCTCGCGGCCGGACCACAGGTTGCAGCCGGAGAAGCGGCAGAACACGGCGGCGCGTCCCGCCTGGGCGCCCTCGCCCTGCAAGGTCTTGAAGATTTCCTTGACCGCGTAGCTCACTTGCCGGCCTTGGCGTCGTACTTCTCGACGACGTCGATGAAGTGATTGGCGACGATCTTGTTCATGCGCGGGTTGGCGTGCTGGTCGTGCCTGCTCAGCACATAGTCCGTCCAGTGCGCGGTGTAGTCCGGCACGAGATCGGTCATCCTGGTCTCGGGAATGCCCGCCTTCGCGAGCCCCTCGGCAAAGGTCTTCACGTTGGCGACGTCGCCCGGCCCGACATTGTCCCAGATCAGCACGTCGAAGGTCGCCTGCGGGTAGCGCTGCCTGATCTCGCGGTTCGCGGTCGTGACGATGCCCAGCAGCAGGGCCATGTTGTCGCTGGTCGCATGGTCGCTGCGACCGAACAGGCGCTGCCACAGCGGCGAGGTCGTCACGGTCTTTTCCACGTCGCCGAGGCCGAGTTTGGCGACCAGCCAGTTGGAGCCGTCGAAATAGCCGTCGCGCACCACCGAGCCGTCGGCCTCGACGCGATAGCGCGGGCCATGTTGATCCCACGGCGACAGGCCCGCGGCGCGCGCCGCATGGTCGGTGATGCCGAGATAGAAGAAGTGCCTGGGCGCGCAGTCGAGGATCCTGGCCATCCGGTCCGATTGCAGCATCGCCAGCATCTGGTGCGGGCCGTAGCCGCTATAGCCGAAATTGTAGACGGCGTAGCGGTCCTTGAAGCGCGCCGCGACCAGCGAGGCGAAAGCCTGCTCGTCGTTCACGCCCTCGCCGAAGGTGAAGGAGTCGCCGAAGAAGATGATGCAGTCCTTCACGCCAGCGGCGTGCGCCGGCACGACTCGCAGGCCGTTGGCGTCGATCGTGTAGGTCACGTCGTAGATCTGCGTGTTCTCGAAGAATTTCTTCGCCGTGACCTGTGCGCTCGCGTTTGGCGCATAGCCCAGCACGTCGTCGGAATGGGTGAAGCCCTTGGTGATCGAGCCTTCCATGCGCGTGCCGTCGCCGTTGGCCGGCGGCTGCTGGGTGAGATAGACCTCCACCCCGCCGACCGCCGCGACCACCGCCGCCACGTTGACCAGCACCACCGCCGCCGTCTTGCGCCGGCGCAGCACGACCGCCAGCACCACGATCACGCCCGCCGCGACGAACAGGATCGCGGCGAGACTCACTCGGCATCTCCGGCCGGAGCCATGTAGGCGCGCGAGAGCTGGACGTACTGCGCCACCACCCGGCGGAAGGTCTCGTAGTCCTTCTCGGTGAGGTCACGCAGCTTCTGCGCCGGGTTGCCGGCCCACAGCTCGCCCTTGCGCACGATCTTGCGCGGCGTGACCACGGCGCCGGCCGCGACCATGGCCCCGGTCTCGACGACGGCGCCGTCGAGCACGGTGGCGTTCATGCCGACGAACGACTCGTCCTGGATCTCGCAGGCGTGCAGCAGCACCATGTGGCCCACGGTGACGTTGCGGCCGACCGTGGTCATCAGGCCGCGCGAGGCGATGTGGACGACCGTGCCGTCCTGGAGGTTGGAGTTCTCGCCGACCCGGATGCCCGGCCCGTCGCCGCGCAGGATGCAGCCGAACCAGATGTTGGCGTTGGCCGCGATCTCGACGTCGCCGATCAGCGTGGCGTTCTGGGCGACGAACGCCGACGGAGCGACCTTGGGCACGAAGCCCTTGAACGGCACGATGAGACCCGACATCCGATCCTCTGCACACAAAAACGAAGGGCGCCGTGAGGCGCCCTTCGAAACCGTTTTCCTTGGGCGCCGCCTTAGCGCTTGGAGAACTGGAAGCGGCGACGCGCGCCGGCGCGGCCGTACTTCTTGCGCTCGACCACGCGGCTGTCGCGGGTGAGGAAGCCGCTCGACTTCACGGCGCCACGCAGCGCCGGCTCGAACTTGGCGAGGGCCTGCGCGATGCCGTGACGGACCGCGCCCGCCTGACCCGACAGACCGCCGCCGGAGACGGTGGCGACGACGTCGTACTGGCCGTTGCGCTGCGACACGTCGAACGGCTGCTGGATCATCATGCGCTGCGTCGGACGGGCGAAGTAGATCGTCTGGTCGCGGCCGTTCACGGTGATCTTGCCGGTGCCCGGCTTGACCCACACGCGGGCGACGGCGTTCTTGCGGCGGCCGGTCGCGTAGGCGCGGCCCTGCGCGTCGACTTCCTTCTCGCGGGCCGGCGCTGCGGCATCGGCGGCGACGGGAGCCTTCTTCAGTTCGGCAAACGACGAGAGTTCAGTAGCCATTAGCCGATCCTCGAGTTCTTCGGGTTCATCGCGGCGACATCCAGCTTCTCGGGCTGCTGCGCTTCCTGCTCGTGCTTCGAACCGGCATAGACGTACAGGTTCTTCATCTGCTTACGGCCGAGCGGGCCACGGGTGATCATGCGCTCCACGGCCTTGATCAGGACGCGCTCCGGGAAGCGGCCTTCGAGGCGCTTGCCCAGGGTCTCGCCCTTGATGCCGCCGGGATGACCGGTGTGCCAGTAGAACACTTCACGCTCGGCCTTGCGGCCCGTGAGGCGCACCTTCTCGGCGTTGATGACGACGATGTTGTCGCCGCAATCGATGTGCGGCGTGAACATCGGCTTGTGCTTGCCGCGCAGGCGCATGGCGATGATCGAGGCGAGCCGTCCGAGGACGAGCCCTTCGGCGTCGATCAGCACCCACTTCTTCTGCACGTCGGCAGTCTTGATACTGGCAGTGCGGTGGCTAAGGGTTTCCATGGTTCTTTCTTTCGTGAGCGGGCGCTTATGGGCACCGCGCGCGGCCTTGTCAAATGGGCGCGAATAATCGCGTGAAATCAATGCATTAGATATGTGGTATTATAATACCACTACGCCAATGGCTTGATTTTCCGACCAATTATCGCTTCGGCGGGATCGAGTATGTCATGGTGACATGCGCCACCGGATCGGGCTGGCCATCGTTCCAGATCGTGAAGTCGCCGACCGCCAGCGTCTTGCCGAGCTTGAGCAACCGTCCTTCGCCGATCAGGTCGCCCATCACCGGCTTGCGCATGAAGTTGATGTTGAGGTTGGTCGTCACCGCCAGCGCCACCGGTCCGAGCTGGCCCAGGATCAAAAGATAGAAGCCGCAGTCGGCGAACCACATCAGGGTCGGGCCCGACACGGTGCCGCCCGGCCGCAAATGCTCCTCGCGCGTCGGCAGGCGCAGCTTGATGGTCTTGGAGTCGAGTCCCTCGATGAGCATGCCGGCGCCGGCGGCCTGCGGGAATTCCTTCTGTAGGAACACCATCAGCTCGGCGGGTGTCATCGCCGGCATGACGCCCTGCCCTTCACCCGGTACACTCCGCCCATGTCTGCCGCCCCCAACGAACCTGTCCTGCTGCGCCGGGACGATGGCCCGGTCGCGATCCTCACGCTCAACCGCCCGCACGCCATGAACGCGCTGTCGGGCGAGCTTATAGACGCGCTTCAATCCGAATTCGACAGGATCGGCAAGGACAAGTCCATCCGGTGCGTGATCCTCGAGGCGAAAGGCCGGGCGTTCTCGACAGGCCACGACCTGCGCGAGGTCAACGCCAACCGCGACTACGGCTTCCACCACGACCTGCTGACGCGCTGCTCGGCGATGATGCTGGCGATCAACCGCCTGCCCCAGCCGGTGATCGCCAAGGTCCAGGCCGTCGCCACCGCCGCCGGCTGCCAGCTCGTCGCCGCCTGCGATCTCGCGGTCGCCGCCAGCACCGCCACCTTCGCGACCTCGGGCATCACCAACGGCCTCTTCTGCGGCACGCCCTCGGTCTCTGTCGGCCGCAACGTCGGCAAGAAGCGCGCGCTCGACATGCTCTTCACCGGCCAGTTCATCGATGCCGAGGCGGCGTTGCGCGACGGCCTCGTGAGCCGCGTCGCCGCGCCGGAGAAACTCGACGCCGAGACGATGGCGCTCGCCACCGCGATCGCCGCCCAGCCGCCGCAGCAGATCGCGTCGGGCAAGGCAATGTTCCACAAGCACATGGAAATGAACCTGCCCGAGGCCTACGCCTTCGCCACCGAATACATGGCGGGCGCCATGCAGCGCGACGACGCGAAAGCCGGCATCGACGCCTTCGTGAACAAGAAGCCGAAGCCCGACTGGAGCGGCCGCTGAGCTAGCGGACATTCCGCCAACGCGTACCTCACGGCCCCGTCGTTGCTTTATGGAGAAGCATGTCTTCTCCCAAGCAGGCGCCGTTGTGGCTGCTCACGCTCATCACCTTCAGCGGCACGCTGGCCATGCACATCTTCGTGCCGGCGCTGCCGCAGGCCGCGCACGACTTGGGCGCCAGTATCGGCGCGATGCAGATGACGATGAGTGTCTACATCCTGGGCCTCGCCGTCGGCCAGCTCGTCTACGGTCCGCTGTCGGATCGTTACGGCCGTCGTTCCATGCTGAGCCTGGGGCTGGTCATCTATACCGTCACCGGCCTGTGGGCGATCTTCGCGCCCGACGTGCACACGCTGATCGTGGTGCGGCTGCTCCAGGCGCTGGGCGGCTGCGCGGGTCTGGTGATCGGCCGGGCGATCGTGCGCGACACGGCGCTGGCGCGCGAGGCGGCGCGGCGGCTCGCCATGATGAACCTGATGGTGGCGCTGGGACCGGGCACCGCGCCGCTGATCGGCGGCGCGCTCACGACCGCGTTCGGCTGGCGCTCGATCTTCGTGCTGCTGGCGGGGCTCGGCGTGCTGAACCTGCTGTTCACCTGGAAGCTGCTGCCCGAGACAAAAGCCGCGGTCACGCCGGACGTGCGCTCGCTGGTGCGCAACTACGGCCTGCTGGTGCGCTCGCGCGCGTTCCTGGGCTACGCGCTGGGCGGCGGCTGCGCGTCGACCTCGATGTACGGCTTCGTCGCCGCCTCGCCGTTCATCTTCGTGCACGAGCTGGGCCGGCCGGAGTTCGAGGTCGGCCTCTATCTCGCGATCCTGATCTGCGGCATCTGGATCGGCACGGCGGCGGCGACGCGCCTGATCCCGATCGTGCCCACGGACCGGCTGATCGTCTGCGCCAACCTCGTGAGCGTCGTGGCGTCGCTGGTGTTCCTGGGCGCGGCGCTCACCGGCCACCTGTCGGTGCCGACGGTGCTGGGGCCGATGGTGTTCTTCGCGATCGGCGTCGGCATCGCCTCGCCCGCCTCGCTGGGACAGGCGATCAGCATCAACCCCAACGTGATCGGCTCGGCGTCGGGCCTCTACGGCTTCTCGCAGATGGGCGTGGGCGCGATCTGCACGGCGCTCACCAGCCTCGGCAGCGATCCCGCGCGCGCGACGGCGCTGGTGCTGGTCGGCGCCGGCGCGATCGCCCAGCTCTCGTTCTGGGTGGCGATGCGGCGGCCCCTGCCCTCCGCGTCGCCGCCGTCACCTACTGGCGCCAGTCGCTGACGCCCTTCTTCTCGAGCTGGCGCTGCAACGCGACGAAGTAGTGCTGGCCGTAGTTCGGCTCGGAGCGCACCTGCTTCATGCGCTGCGAGGCGCGCGCGATGATGTAGTCGTCGATCAGCACCGGCTCCTCGCCGAGCTGGCGCGAGATCAGCTCGAGCTCGCACGCCCGCTCCATCATGTAGAGGCTGCGCAGCGCGCCGGGAATGGTGGTACCGACCGAGAGCAGGCCGTGATTGTGCAGCACGACATGGTTGCCCTTCTGGCAGCTCACGCCCAGCGCGTCGCATTCCTCCTGCGAGGTCGGCACGCCGTACTCGTGGTAGACGAGGTCGTCGTAGATCGCGAGCGCGTCCTGACTGATCGGGCGGATGCCCTTCTTCATCAGCGACACGCCGCCGCCGGCGCGCGTGTGGGTGTGCATGACGCAGTTGGCGTCGGGCCGCGCCTTGTAGACGCCGCTGTGGATGGTGAAGCCGGCGGCGTTGAAGCGGCCCTGCTTGCCGTAGATCTTGCCGTCCAGATCCATCTTGATGAGGCTCGACGCGGTGATCTCGTCGAACATCTCTTCGTAGTGGTTGATCAGGAAGCAGTTGGGCTCGCCCGGCACGCGCACCGACATGTGGGTGTCGAGCAGGTCGGTCCAGCCGAGATGGTCGCAGATGCGATAGAGCGCCGCGAGGTCGCAGCGGACCTGCCACTCGGCGTCGGTCATCCCGGCCTTGCCCTGCACAATGCTGTCCATCGCTCGCACTCCCGAACCGGATTGAAGGTCGATTTCCCGGGAAATTTACCCCATCGCGCACAAAGGCGCGACCGGCACTGACGCGGGCCGGCCGTGCACTTTCGGCATACGAATGGCTGGCGGCTTACTTCGAAGCGGCCTTGGCCTTCAGTTCCTTGACCACCGCCAAGGTGTTCTCGACGTGCTTGTCGGGATTGCGGTCGGAATAGGCGTAGACCACCTTCCCGTCCGTGCCGATCACGTAGGAGATGCGGTCGGCGATGCCGTAGCTGCCGACGCGGATCAGCGCCGAATCGTAGGCCTTGATCACTTTGAGGTCGGGATCTGCGGCGACCGGGAACTTGGCCGAGCATTCCTGGATCGAGAACTTGTGCAGCGTGTCCATGTTGTCGGCCGACATGCCGATCAGGGTCGCGCCCGCCGCCTCGAAGCTCGCGGCCGCCTCGGCGAACTCGTGCGCCTCGGCGGTGCAGCCCGAAGTGAAGGCCTTGGGGAAGAAGTAGAGCACGACCGGCCCCTTCTTCAGCGCCTGCGCCAGCGAGAAGGAGAAGGCTTCGCCGCCGCGCGCGGCCATCGCGGTGAAATCGGGCGCAACATCGCCGGGCTTCAGCGCCGCGAAGGACGGCGTGGCGGCCAGCGAGCAGAGCAGCAGGGCAAGCGCGGCGGTTCGCTTCATGATCTTCTCCGCAATGAGGGTGAGGTCGCGATCATAGACCCGCTCCTCGCACGCGCCCGTCACAAGCTGGTGACTGCGTCAGTTTGCGTTCAGACCCTTCATGTAGGTCGACGGTGTGACGCTCTTCACCGACTGTGCACGCTTGGACAGCCAGTAGGCCTGCGGCGGCGGCACCGAACCGAAATTCTTGTCGACGCCCAGCTTCTGCGCCGCGTCCATCGGCCAGTTCGGATTGTAGAGCAGCTCGCGCGCCAGCGCGATCAGGTCGGCGCGGCCGTCCTGGAGGATCTGCTCGGCCTGGTCGGCGTGCACGATCAGGCCGACCGCCATCGTCATGATGTCGGCATCCTTGCGCAGCCTTTCCGCGTACGGCACCTGATAGCCATAAGTGACCGGCCCCGTGCTCACGACCGGCGCGCCGCGCATGCCGCCCGAGCTGCAATCGATCACGTCGACGCCCTTGGGCTTCAGGATCTTGGCCAGCGCCACGCTCTGATCCGGTCCCCAGCCGGCATCGTCCTCGACCGAGAAGCGCACGAACAGCGGCTTCGACGCCGGCCAGTGCGCGCGCACGCTCTCGACCACCTCGATGGCGAAGCGCATGCGATTGAGCTCGCTGCCGCCATACTCGTCGTTGCGCGTATTGGAGAACGGCGAGAGGAACTGATGGATCAGGTAGCCGTGCGCCATGTGCAGGTCGAGCACCTCGAAGCCCGCCTCGTGCGCGCGTCGCGCGCCCTGCCCCCAACGCTCGACGACCTGCGGGATCTCCTCGCGCGTCAGCGCGCGCGGCGTCGGATCGGTGGGGGGATTGTTCATCGCGCTCGACGACACCAGCTCCCAGCCGTCCCAATCCCAGACGTCGGGGGAATTGACCAGCGGCGCGCCGCCCTCCCACGGCCGGAAGCGCCGCGCCTTGCGGCCGGAGTGGCCGAGCTGGATGCCCGGCACCGAGTCATGCAGCTTGATGAACTCGACGCAGCGCCTGAGGCCCGGGATGTGCGCGTCGTCCCAGATGCCGAGGTCGCCCACCGTGCCGCAGCCGCGCCGCTCGACCTTGGTCGATTCCATGATCACCAGCCCCGCGCCGCCGGCGGCGTAGCGCCCGGCGTTCATCAGGTGCCAGTCGCTCGCGAAGCCCTTCTCCGCCGAATACTGGTGCATCGGCGCCACGACGACGCGGTTCTTCAGCTTCACGTCGCGCAGGGAAATCGGTTCGAACAGCTTCGGCGCCATGTATAATCCTTCCCATGTCCACGATCTTCAGCGACCGCTACGACGATTCTTATTTGCGCAAGATCCTGCGCGACACGAAGTCTATCGCCATGGTCGGCCTCTCGGCCAACTGGAATCGGCCGAGCTTCTTTGCAGCGAAATACCTGCTCGACCGCGGCTACAAGGTGTTCCCGGTGAACCCCGCCGCCAAGGGCCAGGAGATCCTGGGCCAGAAGGTCTATGGCGCGCTCGACGAGCTGCCGCAGAAGGTCGACATGGTCGACATCTTCCGCAACTCCGAAGCGGCCGGCCCGATCACCGACGAGGCGATCAGGCACGGCGCCAAGGTGGTGTGGATGCAGCTCGGCGTCGTCAACGAGGCCGCCGCCCAGCGCGCCGAGGAGGCCGGGCTCAAGGTCGTGATGAACCGCTGCCCCAAGATCGAACACAGCCGCCTCGCCGGCACCATCGAATGGCACGGCATCGCCAGCGGCGTGATCACGAGCAAGAAGCGAGCGTTGTGACCTTCGGCGGAGCGCGCCAATGAGACGCTCGACGATCGCCTTCGCCCTGCTCATCTTCGCCGTCGCCGCGGTGCTGCGGCTGCTGGTCGTGCTGAACACGACCGACGACCCGATGCTCGACATCGACCAGAGCGAATACCTGGCGCTGGCGCAGAACATCGAGGATCACGGCGTGCTGTCCTACGGCCGGTTCTATCGCTGGGGCGATCCCGGCAAGCTCGATGCGCCTGGTCCGTATCGGCCGACGGCGGTGCGGGCGCCGCTCTATCCCGCGGTCCTCGCGCTGTTCTCGATGATCGGTGCCGACGAGGTCGTCGAGATGCGCGTCGTGCAGGCGCTGCTGGGCGCGGGCGTCGCCGCCCTCGTCTTCCTGACGGCCCTGCCCCTGTTCGGCCTGCGCCCGGCGGTCGTCGCGGGCTTCGCCATGGCGCTGGCGCCCGCCAGCCTGTTCCTCAGCGCCGCGATCTTCTCGGAGAACCTTTTCATCTTCCTCATGACCCTGTCGGTCTGGCTGTGGGGGCGCGGCCAGGGCGTGCTGGCCGGCATGGCGCTGGGCGCCGCGACGCTGACGCGCGCCGTCGTGCTGCCCTTCATCGCGATCCTGGCCGTCCTTGCGCTGGTCTGGCGCTTCAATCGCGCGCTGCATTTCAAGATCGTGCTGTGCGCCGTCCTCGTCATCGCGCCCTGGACGATCCGCAATATCGAGACCTTCCATCGCTTCGTGCCGGTCGCGACCCTGGGCTGGGGCGCCAACCTGTTCCTCGGCACGGTCGACACGGCTTACGGCAAGGACACGGTCTGGTCGGCGGTGAACCGCGATCCGACCTATCTCGCGATCAAGGAAGCGCCGATCTATGCCCGCGAGGCCGAGAAGCGCATGTTCGACGCCGCCGTCGAGCGCATCGCGGCCGATCCGCTGCACTGGCTGGGCGTGCGGCTGCGGCAGTATCCGCGCCTGTTCTTCGAATCGCCCAACATGATCTATCCGCTGACGCCGCTGAACTCGTCGATCGAGCGCGCACTCTATCTCCTCGGCACCGTGGCGTTCCTCGGCCTCGCCGCCTTCGGAACGGTCCTCGCGCTGCGCCGCTGGCGCGAGACCTATCATGTCATGGCGTTCCCGCTGTTCATTCTCGCGGCGCACATTCCCGTCCTGACCCTGGAGCGCTACGGCCTGCCGATGGTGCCGATGCTGATCGTGCTGGCCGCGTTCGCCTTCTCCTCTCGACGCGACGCCTATCGCGCGTGAGCTATGCAGCAATGCGTAAGCGACTTGAAACAGAGTTGCGTGTAAAATCGGGCGGCAACCCCCTCTTGCACCAAAGAAAAAATGAAATTCGGCATCTTCGACCACCTCGATCGCTCGGGGCCTGACGCCGAGCGCCAGTACGAAGAACGCCTGCGCCTGATCGAGCTCTACGAGTGGGCCGGCTTCCACGCCTATCACGTGGCCGAGCATCACGGCACGCCGCTCGGCATGGCGCCCTCGCCCGGCCTCTTCCTCTCCGCCGTCGCCCAGCGCACCACCACCTTGCGCTTCGGGCCGCTGGTCTATCCGCTCGGCCTCTACCAGCCGCTGCGCCTGGCCGAGGAGATCTGCATGCTCGACCAGATGAGCGGCGGCCGCCTCGAGCTGGGCGTCGGCCGCGGCGCCTCGCCCTACGAGGCTGCGTTCTTCGGCGTCGATCCCAAGACCACCGCCGAGCGCTTCGACGAGGCGCTGGGACTCGTGCTGAAGGGCCTCGTCACCGGCCGGCTCGACGGGCGCGGCAAGCACTTCTCCTTCGACAACGTGCCGCTCGAAGTCACGACCGTGCAGCGGCCGCACCCGCCGCTCTGGCACGTCTCGCGCTCGCTCGAGAGCGCGCCGCGCCTCGCCGGCGAGGGCTGCAACGTGGCGCTCAGCCTGCCGACCGCCGAAGCCGCCGCCTTCTGCGACGCCTATCGCAAGGCCTGGGTGGCGCTCGAGCGCTCGCCGCAGGACATGCCGTTCCTCGGCAACACGCGCAACGTCGTGGTCGGCGACAACGACCGCGAGACGGTCGCCATGGCCAAGCGCGCCTTCAAGGTCTGGTACGACTCGCTGGTCCATCTCTGGCGCATCCACGATCTCACGCTCCCGAAGCAGATCTTCCCCTCCGAGTTCGAGGAGGCGGTGGCCGAGGGCTATGTCATCGCGGGCTCGGTGCCGCGCGTGCTCGAGCAGATGCGCGCCGACATCGGCCGCACCGGCATCAACTACGCGCTCTGCCGCTTCGCCTATGGCGACCTGTCGTTCGAGGAGTCCGCCCGCTCGGTCCGCCTGTTCGCGCGCGAGGTCATGCCGGAGCTGAGCCCCGGCCAGGGCAACGAGAGCAACACGCGCCTGCCCGCCAGCGTCGTCGACCGCATCGGCAATTACGGCGCCGAGACCGACCTCGATATCGCTTTCCCGTTCCGTTAAGCCTTGACATTCATTGCGTAATACGCAATGATAGATTGCGGGGACCCGGACCCGCCGTCATCGATGGAAAGCGCGGGGGCCACGGGAGACGCCAGACGATGGGCTGGATCGAGCGTGGCGCGAGGGACTTGCCTTTATATTCGCGTTTTCCGGAGAGGCAGCCTCGTCTGAAGCCGCACCGCGCAAGGATCGGGAGGCTCTCCGGGTTTTCTTTTTGCTTATTAAAACGGGAATCGCCCTTTTCCGTCGTGGCGCCGCGCAGAAGCGACATCCTCGTCTGCTGGAAGGAATAATCCTACCGAACAGTTATGAAGAATGCGGTCCGGTAAAGATTTCCGTCGGGGCTGATAAAATCGACCTGGAATCGATCTTCGCCCGTGTAACCAGGTTGCGACGTGTACAGGATGCTGTTGCTCGGTGCCTTGTTCTTGTTGCAGGCAGACCGGGTGTTGTCCGGCCTGAAATCGGGATATTCGGAGCTCCGGACCATCGACACGGCGCCGTGCTTCGGGGCGGTCGTAATCTGCAACGTATAATCGCCGCGCGATGTGCAGTCCGGATTCAACGACATCTTGAAGTAAACGGTGCTCGCCACACCGCTCGAGACGACTTTGACGACCGTTCCGATCCCGCTCTTGGCAAGCTCTACCCGGCGATCATAGGTCGGCAGCGGCGCAGCGTCCTGAACGCAGCCCGCGACAAGGGCAGCGAGTGAAAGAGCCAACACCATGGCAGGGCGGACGTTCGTCAGAAGCCTATCGATCATCTTCCACGAGTAGCACAGTAAATTGTAGTAGGCGAGAGACTCACAACCAGTGAAGCAAAGCGCTGCCACCGCTTCTCTTCAGGCAAGAAAAAGCCGGCGATGGTGGGGCCACCGCCGGCTCTTCAGGAAGGCGAGGTTCAGGTCGCCCGGGGAGAAACAGCGACGAACCTCGTGAGTCCTTCCCGAAACACTTTCATCAGCACCGGCTTGTTGGTCTTCTTCGCCTCCTTGAGCTGCGAAGAAGCCTCCTGCGGCGTGGTCACCTTGGTCTGCCCGACCTGCTGGAGCACGTCGCCCGCACGCAGGCCCTGCTCCTCGGCGGGGCTGCCGGTCTCGACGCCGGCGATCAGCGCGCCCTTGATGCTGTCCTTCAGCCCGAGCTGCTGACGGGCCTCCGGCGACAGCGGCGCCAGGGAGACACCGAAGGACATCGGCTCCTTGGCCTTGTCCTGCTGGGTGTCGGCCTTGGCCTGCTTCTGCGGCTTGGCGTCGGAGTCGCCGAGCTTGGCCTGGAGGCTCATCTCCTTGCCGTCGCGCAGCAGGCTCACCTTCACCGTCGAGCCCGGCTCCTGGGCGCCGATCACGCGGGTCAGGTCGCGCACCGTGTCGATCGGCTTGCCGTCGACGCCGCGGATGATGTCGCCCGACTCGATGCCGGCCTTGAGGGCCGCGCTGTCCGGTTCGACCTGGGCGACGAGCGCGCCCTTGGCCGAGCCGAGCGACAGGCTGCTGGCGATCTCATCCGTCACCGGCTGGATCTGCACACCGAGCAGCCCGCGCTCGACCCGCCCATGCTCCCTCAACTGCGCGACCACCGGCTGGGCGAGGCTCGCCGGGATGGCGAAGCCGAGGCCGATGCTGCCGCCGGTCGGCGAGAAGATGGCGGTGTTGATGCCGATCACCTTGCCGTCGAGGTCGAACAGCGGACCGCCCGAGTTGCCGCGGTTGATCGCCGCGTCGGTCTGGATGTAATCGTCGAACGGGCCCGACTGGATGTCGCGGCCGCGCGCCGACACGATGCCGGTCGTCACGGTGCCGCCGAGGCCGAACGGATTGCCGACCGCCATCACCGACTGGCCGACGCGGATCTTGGTCGCGTCGCCGAACTCGACGAACGGCAGCGGCTTGTCGGCCTTCACCTGGAGCACGGCGAGGTCGGTCTTCTTGTCCGCGCCCAGCAGCTTGGCCGGGAACTTGCGGCCGTCCGCCAGGGTGACGGTGATCTTCTCGGCGTTGCCCGCCACGTGGTTGTTCGTGACGATGATGCCCGAGGGATCGATGATGAAGCCCGTGCCCACGGCCTGCGCCTTGGGCTGCGGACGCTTCTGCACCTGGCCCTGCTGGCCGAAGCGCTCGGCGAACTGGCGCATGAACTCTTCCATCTGCGACTGGGCCGAGTCCGACCGGTCGTCGCCCGACATCTTCATGTCGTCGTCGCCCGCGCCGGACTTCATGGTGACGGCGACGTTCACGACGGCCGGCGTCACCTTGGCGGCGAGATCGGCGAAGTCGTGGGTCGCCTCGCCGGCCAGGGCGGGGGGCGCCATCAGCATCGGGGCGACGAGCGCCGGGGCGGTCAGCGCGGTGGTCAGCGCCAGGGCCGCGAAAATCCGGGACTTGGTCTTGGTCATTTTGAAAGCCTCCTGTTCAACTCGCAGGAGACATATGGGCCCCGCCCCATGGCACCCCCATGGCCGGAACATTGAATGTTTGTATAGTTGCCCTAACGTCGTCCCGACCGGAGCGAAGCGAAGTGGAGGGACCTGTCTTCGGCCTTAAAACGCCGCTTTATTGGGTCATTGGAACGCCATGGGACAAGCGGTGGTCTACATTCTTGCAAGCAGAACCGGCCGGGCGCTCTACATCGGCGTCACGACAGACCTACCGCGCAGGCTCGATGAACATCGTGACGGCAAATCTATCCATACGGCAAAATACAAGATCGACCGATTGATCTATGTCGAACCTCACGATACCGCGCCGGATGCCATCGCCCGTGAGAAGCAACTGAAGAATTGGCGAAGAGAGAAAAAGATTGCCCTCATCAACCGAGCGAATCCCGAATGGCGCGACCTCAGCGGCGAGATCCATGATCTTGCTTAGCGCCGGAGAAGAAAGGTCCCTCCACTCCGCTTCGCTCCGGTCGGGACGACGGGTGGCCGCGTGAAAATCCTGATCGTCGAGGACGACAAGCAGATCGCGGAGTACGTCGCCAAGGGCCTGCGCGAGAAAGGCCATGTGGTCGACCGCGCGGACAACGGGCGCGACGGGCTCTATCTCGCGACCGGCGAGCGCTACGACGTGATGATCGTGGATCGCATGCTGCCGCACATGGACGGGCTGTCGCTGGTAAAGGCGGCGCGCGCGGCGAACGTGAAGACACCGGCGCTGTTCCTCACCACGATGGGCGGCGTCGACGACCGTGTCGCAGGCCTGGAGGCCGGTGCCGACGACTATCTGGTGAAGCCGTTCGTCTTCGCCGAGCTGCTTGCGCGGGTGAGCGCGCTGGCCCGCCGGCCGCCGATCGTCGAGACGACGCACCTGCGCGTCGGCGACCTCGAGATCGACCTGCTGTCGCGTACGGTCTCCCGCGCGGGCAAGCGGCTCGAGCTGCTGGCGCAGGAGTTCAAGATCCTCGAATACATGATGCGCCATGCCGGCGAGATCGTGACGCGCACGATGCTGCTGGAGAAGGTCTGGGACTTCCACTTCGATCCCAAGACCAACATCGTCGAGACGCATATCAGCCGCCTGCGCGGCAAGATCGACAAGGGCTTCGACAAGCCGCTGCTCCACACGATCCGGGGGGCTGGCTATGTCATCCGCGCCACGGACTAGCATCCTCACACGCATCCTGCGCTCGGCCAGCTTCCGGCTGACCCTGGGCTATGCCGCGCTGTTCGTGGTGTCGGCGGTCGTGCTGTTCGGCACGGTCTACCTCACCGCGACGGCCGCGATGCAGAGCGACATGCAGGCCGTGCTGCGCACCGAGGCCTATCAGCTGGCCGAGATCCATCGCCGCTTCGGCCTGCTGGGGCTGGCCGAGCAGATCACGCGGCGCATGAACTTCCGCACGCGCGGGCCGATCTACTATCTTCTCCAGGCGCCGACGCGGCAGGTGCTGGTCGGCAACCTGCCCGGCATGCCGCCGGTCAACGGCGTCGTCGACTTCGTGCGCGACAACGACGCCGAGGAACCGGCCAACGCGCGCAGCAAGCTCACCGGCTTCGGCCTCACGCTGGCCGACGGCTCGTTCATCCTGGTGGCGCAGGATGCGAGCCGCCTGATCGACATGCAGCACGCCATCGAGAGCGCCTTCGCCTGGGCCGCCGGAGTCATGCTGTTCCTCGCTGTCGCCGGCGGCATGCTGCTGGCCGGCAACTTCCTGCGCCGCATCGACACGATCGGCCGCACCAGCCGCGCCATCATGGAGGGCGACCTGTCGGCCCGCGTACCGGTGCGCGGCACCAACGACGAACTCGACCAGCTGGTGGTCGGCCTCAACGCGATGTTCGACCGCATCCAGCACCTGATGGAGGGGTTGCGGCAGGTCTCGAACGACATCGCGCACGACCTGCGCACGCCGCTGGGACGCCTGCGGCAACGGCTGGAAGACGCGCGCGAGCATGCGACGACCACCGCGGAGTACGCCGCCGCGGCCGATGCCGCGATCGCCGAGGCCGACCTGCTGCTCGAGACGTTCTCGGCGCTGCTGCGGATCGCGCAGATGGAGGCCGGCGCGCAGAAGAGCGGCTTCGCGGACGTCGATCTCTCGGACGTGGCGCGCAGCGTCGGCGAGGCCTACCTGCCCTCCGCCGAGGACTCGCAGCACACGCTCCGGCTCGCCATCGAGCCCGGCGTGACGATCCAGGGCGACCGCCAACTGCTGGCGCAGATGCTGTCGAACCTGGTGGAGAACGCCCTCACCCACACGCCGGCGGGTTCGACCGTGTCGCTGACCCTCGGCGCCGGACCGCGGATCGTCGTCGCCGACAACGGCCCGGGCATTCCCGAGGCGGAGCGCGAACGGGTGTTCGACCGCTTCTATCGCCTCGACCGCAGCCGAACGACGGCCGGCAGCGGCCTTGGCCTCGCACTTGTGAAGGCGATCGCCACGTTGCACGGCCTCGGCGTGCGCATCGAGGACAACGCGCCCGGCCTGCGGCTTATCCTGGGCCGATGATCGTTCCCGCCTGGCTCTGGATCCCGCTCACGATCTTCGCCGCCGCCGCCCAGACCGTGCGCAACACCGCGCAGCGGCGGCTGACCGACGATCTCGGCACTCTCGGCGCGACCCTGGTGCGCTTCCTCTACGGCATGCCGCTGCTGGCGCTGTGGCTCGCGCTGCTGCTGTCGCTGCCGGGCTTCAGTGCGCCCACGTTCACCTGGCCGTTCGTCGGCTGGGTGCTGATCGCGGCGGCGAGCCAGATGGCGGCGACGGCGTGCCTGCTGCGCGCCATGACCGCGCGCAGCTTCGCCATCGGCCTCGTCTACTCCAAGAGCGAGGTCATCCAGGTCGCGCTGTTCTCGGTCGTGTTCCTGGGCGAGCGGCTGTCGCTGGTGACGGGGATCGCCATCGTCGTGGCGACGCTGGGCGTCGTGCTGCTGTCGCCGCGCGGCAAGGAAGCCCCGCGCAACTGGCTCGATCCGGCGGCGCTGTTCGGCTTCGCGGCCGGCACGGGCTTCGCGATCTCGGTCGTGGGCTATCGCGGCGCCAACCTTGCGCTCGGGACCGAGGCATTCCTCGCCGCGGCCGAGACGCTGTTCTGGAGCCAACTGCTTCAGACGCTGCTGCTCGGCGCCTGGCTGCTGTGGCGCACGCCGTCGGTCGTGCTGGGCGCGCTGCGGCAGTGGCGGCTGTCGATGTTCGCCGGCGGCGCGGGCGCGACGGCCTCGCTCGCCAACGTGACGGCGCTGGCGCTGGAACCGGCGTCGCATGTGCGCACGCTGATCCTGATCGAGGTGGTGTTCACTTACATCGTCTCGATGCGGGTCTTTCGCGAAGCGATCAGCCGGCGCGAGCTGGCCGGAATTGCACTGGTTGTTTTGGGCGTCGGCGCGATTGTCGCCACGTCGGGCTGAGGTCAGGATAGGAACATGACAACATTCGCTTACGTCGGCAGCTACACCACGCCGGGCCGCAACGGCCATGGCAACGGCATCAACGTCTACAAGGTCGATGCGCGCACCGGCGCGTTCCGGCACGTCCAGCACCTGGGCGGGCTCGAGAACCCGTCGTTCCTCGCCATCGACCGCACGCAGCGCTTCCTCTACTCGGTGCATGGCGATCGCAGCGAGGCCACGGCCTACGCCATCGACCCGCGCACGGGACACCTGCGCATCATCAACCGGCAGTCGACCGGCGGCTACAACGTCATCCATCTCGACTTCGACAAGACCGGCCGCTTCCTGTTCGCGAGCAACTACGGCACCGATTCGATCGCGGTGCTGCCGATCGCCAGGGACGGCTCGCTGCGTCCCTACTCGACGCTCACGACGGTCGCCGGCAAGATCGGCCCGCACCGGCAGGAGCAGAACAACATCCGGCCGCATCACAATCCGCTCGACCGCGAGGGCAAGCACTTCTTCCTGCCGTGCAAGGGCGGCGACGTGGTCGTATCCTACCGCCTCGATGCCAAACGCGGCGTGGCGGTCGAGGCCGGCCGCGTCGTGTCGCGTGCCGGCGCCGGCCCGCGGCACATCGACTTCCATCCGACGCGCAAGCTCGCCTATGTGATCAACGAGCTCGACTCCACGATCACGACCTACGCCAAGGACGGGCCGAGGCTCACGCCGTTGCAGACCGTGCCGTCCTGCCCCGAGTCGTTCACCGGCTACAGCACCGGCGCGGAGATCGCCGTCGATCGCGCCGGCCGCCACGTCTACGTGACCAACCGCGGCCATGACAGCGTGGGCGTGTTCGCCATCGACAAGGCCAAGGGGACGCTCTCGCCCAAGCAGTGGGTACCGACCAGGGGCACGGTGCCGCGCTTCTTCGCCTTCGATCCGAAGGAGCGCTTCCTCTATGTCGCCAACCAGGGCAGCGACACGATCTTCGGCTATCGCAAGAGTGCCGATGGCCGCCTGTCGCCGACGTCGATCAAGGTGAAGGTCGGCAGTCCCGCCTGCATCGTCTTCCGGGGAGACCGCACATGAGCAGCAACAGGCAGTACGGCTTCGAGACCCTGTCGGTCCATGCCGGCGCCGCGCCCGATCCGGCGACCGGCGCGCGCGCCCAGCCGATCTACCAGACGACGGCCTATGTCTTCGACGACGCCGACCATGCTGCGGCGCTGTTCAACCTCCAGACCGTGGGTTTCATCTACTCGCGTCTCACCAATCCCACGAACGCGGCCCTCGAGGCGCGGCTGGCCACCATCGAAGGCGGCCGCGGCTGCACGGTGACCTCGTCGGGCCACTCGGCGCAGGTGCTCGCGCTGTTCCCGCTGATGGCCCCAGGCGCCGACGTCGTGGCCTCGTCGCGGCTCTACGGCGGCTCGCTGCAACAGATGAAGAACACCTATCCGAAGTTCGGCTGGAAGGCGTCGATCGTCGACGCCGACACGCCGGACAACTTCAAGCGGGCGGTGACGGACAACACCAAGGCGTTCTTCATCGAGAGCCTCGCCAATCCCGGCGGCGTGAT
>JAFEFH010000081.1 GCA_018240695.1 Pseudomonadota bacterium
GGCCGGGTGAACCAGACCTTGTCCTTCTCCGGATGGTTGGCGACGTGCTGCAACGCCTCGCGCAACGCCCCCAGGCGATAGGGCTGCCCCACGATCATCGTGTGCAGCGCGATGCCGCAGACCAGCGGCTGCTTGGCCGACTGGCGCAGCAGCTCGTCGAACTGCTTGATGATCATGTCGCGGAAGTCGTCGCCGGTATGGTGGCGCACCAGGATCTGCGGGCTGTCGTTGACCTCGATCGGATAGGGCACGCTCATCAGCGGGCCTGAGCGCGTCTTCATCCAGATCGGCTGGTCGTCGTTCGGCCAATCCATCAGGAAGTCGTAGCCCGTCTCCTTCAACAGGTCGGGCGTGACGCGCGTCGAGGCCATCCATGGCGCCATCCAGCCGCGCGGACGCTTGCCCGAAGCCTTCTCGATGGCGTCGCGCACCTCCTCGAGGAAGCGCTTCTCGTCGGCTTCCCACATGTTGCCATGACGCTCGGCATTGGTGCGGCCGTGGCCCACGAACTCGTCGCCGCGCGCCTTCAGCGCGTCGACGATCTGCGGGGCGTAGTCGAACACCGTGGTGTTGATCAGGTGCGAGGCCGGCAGGTTGAGCTGGTCGAACAGTTCGAGGCAGCGCCACACGCCCACCCGGTTGCCGTAGTCGCGCCACGCGAAGGTCCGGGGATCGGGAGGCGGGTTGGCCACGGTCAGCAAGTGGCCCTCACCGGCGCCGAAGGCGAAATGCTCGATGTTGAGGCCGATATAGACGGCCAGCCGCTTGCCGCCCGGCCAGGAATAGTCCTTGCGCTCGGTGATCGCCGAATAGGGGTAACGGTCGTGATACGGCAGCCTGATCGTGTGCATGGTCTACCTCCGGACGCGCGAACCTTAGCGCACCTGCGGGAACGTCGTCGCTCGCCGGGCGTTGAGGTTTCCGCCATGCGACGTTCCAAACTCATCGCCAGCCTCACCGCCGAGCACGGCCTCGTCGTCGTGGGCCCGGAAGCCCTGACGATCAAGCGTGTGCGCTGCGGCAAGGGCTTCGCCTACCGCACCGCGTCGGGCGCGCCATTGCGTCGCGCCGCGGACATCGCGCGCGTGCGGTCGCTCGCCATGCCGCCGGCCTATGTCGACGTGCGCTATGCGGAAAATCCCGCCGCGCATCTCCAGGCCGTCGGCACCGACGCCGCCGGCCGCCTGCAATACCGTTATCACGCCGACTGGACGCAGGTGCGCGAGGCCCTGAAAGCGCGCCGTCTGGCCCGCCTCGCGCGCTCCCTGCCCACCATCAAGCGCGCGGTCGGCCGCGCGCTCGCCGGCGAGACCGAGGATGCCGCGCTCGCGATCGCGGCGGTCGTGCATCTGGTCAGCCTCACGGCGATCCGCGCCGGCCACGAGACCTACGCGCGTGAGCACGGCACGCGTGGCGCCACGACCCTGCTGAAGTCGAACGTGAAGATCGACGGCCGCACGGTGACGCTGTCCTTCAAGGCCAAGGGCGGCAAGGCCGTGTCCAAGGAAGTGCGCGATCCTCGCCTTCTGAAAGTTCTCGAGCGGCTGTCCGCCCTGCCCGGCCGCCGCCTGTTCCAGTATCGCGACACGGAGGGAAATGTGCGCCAGGTCCATGCCGGTGACGTCAACGCTTTCCTGCGCAACGTCGTGGGCCGGCGCATCACGCTCAAGGATTTCCGCACCCTCGTCGCCTCGTCGGAGGCGCTCGAGGCGCTGGCGAGCCTGGCGCCCGCGACCAGCGAACGCGCGCGCCGCTCGCAGCTCAAGACCGCGATGACGGCGGTGGCCGAGGAGCTCGCCAACACGCCCACCATCTGCCGCAAGAGCTACGTGCACGAGGCGATCGTCGACGCCTTCGAGGACGGCACGCTGGCCCGCCTGCGCAAGCTGCCGCGCTCCAGCCAGCGCAAGGCCGATATGCTGGCGAAACTGGTCGCGCGGCACGCGCAGCAGTAGCGCCCTTGGACGGGGTGGGCTAAGTCCTCCGCCCGATGTCTTCTCCTGCCGCCGACACGCGGTCCGCTCCCGCCCTCGCTATCGTGCTGCTGTCCGTGGCGGCTTTCGCCTCGGCCGCCAACATGCGCGTGCTCGACCCGCTGCTGGTCCAGCTCGGGCAGGAATTCCACGTCACGCCCGGCGCCGCGTCGATCGCATCGACCGTGTTCCTGTTCGCCAACGGTGTATTCGTGCTGGTGCACGGCCCGTTCGGCGACCGCTACGGCAAGATGCCGGTGGTCGCCGTCGCCTGCATCGCCGCCGCCCTGTGCTCGCTGATGAGCGCGGTGTCGTTCTCGCTCGGCATGCTGGCCGGCGCGCGCTTCCTGACCGGAGTCACCGGCTCGGCGATCATCCCGCTCGCGATCGCATGGCTCGGCGACAATGTGAGCTACGACAAGCGCCAGGCGACCCTGGCGCGCTTCCTCACCGGCCAGACGCTCGGCCTGATGACCGGCGCGGCGATGGGCGGCGCGCTCGGCGACTGGATGGGCTGGCGCTCGGTCTTCTGGGTGCTGTGCGCGATCTACCTCGTGGCGGGCGCGGCGCTGTTCGCCGTGATGCGCGCGCGGCCCGAGGTGGCGCGGCCGGGCGAGCGCGCGCCGGGCTCGATGGTCGGCCAGATGCTGGGCGTGCTGCGCCGGCCCTGGGCGCGCACCGTGATCATCGTCGTGGCACTGGAAGGCGGCGTGTTCTGGGGCTGCTTCACCTTCGTCGGCACCGACTTGCACCTGCGCTTCGGTCTCGGCTTCGCGGCCGTCGGCCTCGCGGTCGCGGCGTTCGGCGGCGGCGGCTTCATCTATGTCACGATCGCCCATCACCTCGTGCGCCTGCTCGGAGAGCGCGGCCTCGTGCTGTGGGGCGGCACGGGACTCGGCCTGTCCTTCGCGCTGCTCGCGGTCGCGCCCAATGCCATCTTCGCCTTCGGCGCCATCGTGCTGAGCGGCATCACCTTCTACATGCTGCACAATACCTTGCAGACCAGCGCCACGCAGATGGCGCCCGAGGCGCGGGGCTCGTCGCTGGCGCTGTTCGCGCTCTGCCTGTTCGTCGGCCAGGCGATCGGCGTGCCGATCGCGGCGCCGGTGGTCGATGCCCACGGCGCGGTGCCGATCTTCTGGTTCTCCGCGGCGTTCCTGCCGCTGCTCTCGTGGTACTTCGCGATGGCGCTGCGGCGCCACCGCGGACTGGCCTAGTTGGCCGGCGGGACCCGAAACTCGTAGGGCTCTTCCAGCAGCTTGGTCTCGTCCGCCGTCAGCACGACCTCGGTCGCCTGCGCCGCCGACGTGAGCTGGTCGAGACCGGTGGCGCCGATGATCGGCGCGGCCATGTACGGCTTGCCCAGCATCCACGCCAGCGCCGCCTGCGCGGGTGAGCAGTTCTTGCCGGCCGCCACCTTCTTCAGCCGCTCGGCGATCTCCCAGTCGCAGTCGCGATAGCTGTCGGCCGTCACGTTGGCGTCGTTCTTCGAGCGCTCGGTGGCGCCGCCGCCGCCCCTGGTGCGGTTGGCCGCGAGGAAGCCGCGCGCCAGCGGCGAGTACGGGATCAGGCCGACGCCCTGCTCCTGGCAGAGCCGGTTCATCTCCTTCTCCTCCTCGCGCGCGATCAGGTTGTAGAGGTTCTGCATCGCAATCGGCCGGGCGTAGCCCTTCCAGTCGGCGATCATGATCATCTGCGCGAACTTGTAGGCCGGCATCGTCGAGCCGCCGATGTAGCGCACCTTGCCCGACTTCACGATCTGGTCGAGCGTGTACATCGTCTCCTCGACCGGCGTGTGCGGATCGAGGCGATGCACCTGGTAGACGTCGATATAGTCGGTCTGGAGGCGCTTCAGCTGCTCGTCGACCGAGGCCATCAGGTGCTTGCGGCCGGTGCCGACATCGTTGTGGCCGGGGCTCATGCGGATGCCGACCTTGGTCGAGATCACGAGGTCCTCGCGCTTGGCCATCTTGAGCAGGGTCGCGCCCATGATTTCCTCGGACCGGCCGAAATTGTAGGTGTCGGCCGTGTCGAAGAAGGTGATGCCCACGTCGAGCGCCCGCTTGAAGTATTCGGGCGCCTCGCGCTCGTCGAACTTGCCCCAGCCGCGGCGGCCCTTGGCGCCCCACGAATTGCCGCCGAGGCAGATGCGGCTGACGATCAGGCCCGAGCGGCCGAGAGGTCCGTACTTCATCGCAATGCTCTCCCTACGCCCGCTTCAGCCGTAGATTTCCTTGTTCACGCAGAACTGGACGTTCGGACGGCCGTCGAACACCGACAGGATGCTCTCGCAGGCCGTGGCGGCCATGCGGTTGCTCGCCTCTTCCGTGACGCCGGCCATGTGCGGGCTGAAGATCACGTTCTCCAGGGTGAACAGCTTGTTCGACGGATCCGGCGGCTCGCGGTCGAGCACGTCGAGACCGGCGCCGCGCAGCTTGCCGCCCTTCAGCGCGTCGTAAAGCGCGTCCTCGTTCACGATGCCGCCGCGCGCGGTGTTCACCAGGAACGCCGTGGGCTTCATCAGCGCCAGCGTCTCCTTGTTGAACAAGTTCACCGTCTCCGGCGATTTCGGGCAGTGGATCGACACGTAGTCGACCTGCGGCAGGATCGCCTTGAGGTCGGTGACCTTGGTGGCGCCGGCCTTCTCGATGTCGGCCTTCGACACGTTCGGATCGAGCACGAAGGTCTCCATCTCGAACGCCACGGTGCGCTTCACGGTGCGCGAGCCGATGCGGCCCATGCCGATCACCAGCACCTTCTTGCCCGCGACATCGGACGGCAGGTCGGACAGGCGATCCTTCCAGCCGCCCTCGCGCACCCAGCGGTCGGACTTCTTGGTGAGGCGCGAGGCCGCCAGCATCATGTACATGGCGTGCTCGGCGACCGACACCGAGTTGGCGGTGCCGGTGGTCATCAGCGGGATCTTGCGCTTGCTGAGCGCCGGCACCTCGACGGCGTCGAAGCCGACGCCGAGACGGGCCACCACCATCATGCCCGGCGCGGCGTCGAGCTCGGCCTGGCGGAACGGCGTGGCGCCCAGCGTGACGGCGTGCGCATCCTTGAGCTTGGGATGCAGCGAGCCGACCGAATCGTCGGTCAGGATCTCGAAGTCGACATCGTCGCGCTTCTTCAGCACGTCGATGCCGGCTTGCGGCATGCGGCCGACGATCAGGACTTTCTTGCGGTTCTTGCCGGTGGCCGTGGTCATTGTTTCCCCTGCTTCTCCAATGCGAATGGCGCGATCCTAGACGCTTCTTTCCGGCCCGTTAAGGCAGGTAGTTGAGCGGCAGCCGCGTGGTGGACTTGATCTCCTCCATGGCGAACATAGAGGTGACATCCGACAGCTCGATCTTGGCGATCAGCCGCTTGTAGAACGCGTCGTAGGCCTCGATGTCGGGCAGCGCGAGGCGGATCAGGTAATCGATCTCGCCGCTCATGCGGTAGCAATCCATCACCTCGGGGAACGACGCCACCGCCTTGGCGAAGCGGCCGAGCCACTGCGCGTTGTGCTGCGCGGTGCGCACCGCCACGAACACCGTGACGCCGGCATTGACCTTCTTGCGGTCGAGCAGCGCCACGCGGGCGCGGATGATCCCGGCCTCCTGCAACCGGTTGACCCGGCGCCAGCACGGCGTGGTCGAGAGACCGACCTTGCGCGAGAGTTCGGCCAGCGGCGTGTCGGCGTCGGCCTGGAGGCAATCCAGTATCTGCCGGTCGAAGGAATCGAGCGATATTTTTTCCGCCATGCCGCACCGGTAAGAATAAATTTCCGCATATTGGCCGGAATCGCGCAAAACTCGCAAGCCGTTTCCCGGCGGCGCCGGTAGACTCTCTCCCATGTTCCGCCGCTTCACCGACCACCCCGCCTCCGTCGACGAGACCTATCTCCAGCACATGGGCATGGCCTTCGGCTTCGGCGGCCGCATGTTGCTGGGCAGCCTCGCCTGCTTCGTGCACGGTCTCTTTCCCTGGATGTGCCTGACCCGCGGCAGCGACACGATTCGCACCCTGCATCACCGCATGGTCAGTCATCGCGTGACACGCCCCGCACCGGCCGCGCCATCCGCGGACATCGTTGCCGCCGAATAGACATTTCCTCCAGCCGTTGTTCCTTTCGGCCCTGTCGAAATCGCGCCGCCCGCCCTTGCAACCCCCTTGTCACGTCCCACGTTCAAAGGGACAGTGAAACAAACGGGAGGGCATGAATGGAAACGCCGCTCAAGATCAGTTTCCACGGCGGAGACGCCAGCGAGGCGCTCAGCCGGACCATCGGCGAACACGTCGAAGCCCTCGAAAAGCTCTACGGCCGCATGACCGCCTGCCAGGTCTCCGTCCACATTCCCGATCGCCATCACCGCACCCAGCAATTCAATGTCGGCATCCACATCGCCATGCCGGGCAACATCGACATCAACGTCGATCACGCACCGCAGGGCGACAACGGCTTCGCCGATGCGCCGGCCGCCGTGCACGACGCCTTCCGCCGCGCCAAGCGCCTGCTGAAGGACCGCGCCCAGAAGCAGCGCGGCGACGTGAAGACCCTGCACGAGCGCGTCGAACGCACGCTCGACAGGCCCGAACCCTAGTCCCGGGTCCTAAAGCTTCTTCACGCCCTTCTCGTCGAGCCGTTCGCGCAGCAGCCCGATCCGGTCGCCGCCCCAGAACAGCTCGCCGTCGAACACGAAGGTCGGCACGCCGAACACGCCCGAGGCCTCGGCCTCGGCGCGCAGCCGGTCGTGCTCCGCGCCGCCGTCGCCTGCGAGAAAGGCGGAAAAGCCCGCCGGTGCGCCCGCCTCGATCAGCAACGCCTCGACCGCCGCGACGCTCTCGGCATCGAGCTCGCGCCGCCAGAAGCGGTCGAAGGCGAGATCGTTGTAGCGCCGCAGCACGTCGTGCCGCCGCGCATAGAGCATCCCGGTGTTCACGGGACGCGCGTAGAAGATCTTCTTCGGCCCCATCAGGGTGAGGCCCTGCTTGTTGGCGAAGCGGCGCGCGTCCATGTAGGCGTAGCGCACCCGCCGCCAGTGATGCGGGTCGCGCGCCTCGACCGACTGCTGGAACGAGGCGATGTCCAGCGTGTACGGCCGCCATTCGAGCACGATGTCGTAGTCGCGCTCGAGGTCGTAGGCCCAGGCCTTCGCCACGTAGGCGTAGGGACTGACATAGTCGGTCCAGAGCAGGACCGTCGCGGTCATCTTTACCGCGCGTCCTTGGCGAGCTTCTTCTCGACGACGCGCGACCACAGGGTGGCGCCGAGCGTGATCGCCTCGTCGTTGAAGTCGTAGCTCGGATTGTGGACCTCGCAGCCGCCCTCGCCGCCGCCGTTGCCGATGTAGATGAAGGCACCCGGCACCTGCTCCAGCATGTACGAAAAGTCCTCCGAGGCCATCACGAACGGTCCCTCGCGGTTCATGTTCTCGGGTCCCACGATGTCGGCCGCGACGTCGGCGATGAAGTTCATCGAATCCTTGTCGTTGACCAGCGGCGGGAAGACCACGCGCACGTCGGCCTTGGCCGTGCCGCCCAAGGTCCTGGCGATGCCCGCCGAGATCGTCTCGATGCGCTCCTTGACCAGCGCCATCGTCTCCTTCCTGAAGGCGCGGATCGTGCCGCGCAGCACCGCCTCGTTGGGGATCACGTTGTAGGCGTCGCCGGCATGCATCTGCGTCACCGAGATCACCGCCGAATCCAGCGCCGCGATGCTGCGCGACACCACGGTCTGCAACGCCGAGATGATCTGCGTGGCGATGATCACCGGATCGACGCCGCTCTCGGGCCGCGCGCCGTGCGCGCCCTTGCCGGTGATGTAGATGTCGAACAGGCCGCCGCCCGCCATCTGCGGGCCCGAGCGGATCGCGAACTTGCCGACGTCGAGCTTCGGCCGATTGTGCATGCCGAAGATCTGCTCGCACGGGAACTTCTGGAACAGGCCGTCCTTGACCATCGCCGCCGCGCCGCCGAGGCCCTCTTCCGCCGGCTGGAAGATGAAGTGCACCGTGCCGTCGAAGTTGCGCGTCTCGGCGAGATACTGCGCGGCGCCCAGCAGCATCGTGGTGTGGCCGTCATGGCCGCAGGCGTGCATGCGGCCCTTGTGCGTGCTGCGGTGGTCGAACGTGTTGTATTCGTCCATCGGCAGCGCATCCATGTCGGCGCGCAGCCCGATCGCCTTGGGATTGTTGCCGACGCGGATCGTGCCGACGACGCCGGTCTTGCCGATGCCGGTCGTGACCTCGCAGCCCCACTCCTTCAGCTTCTTCGCCACGATCTCCGAGGTGCGCGCCTCCTCGAAGCCGAGCTCGGGATGGGCGTGGATGTCGCGCCGGATGGCGGTCAGCTCGGCGGCGCGCGCGGCGATCTTGGGTTCGATGTTCATGGCCATGGCTCAGGACTCCAGCAGGAAGTTGGTGATCACACGCCGGAACTCCCCGGCATGCACGTTGGGACAGAAATGTCCGCCGTCGGCCAGGACGTAGGCGCGGGCGTCGGGGATGAGGCGCACCAGCTCCTCGGTGAAGTAGAGCGGCGTCACCATGTCGTCGCGCGCCACGATGGCAAGCGTGCGCGCCTTGATCTTCTGCATCTCGGCGCGCCGGTCGTGCGCCACGATGGCGGCGATGCGCGACAGCACGATCTCGGGATCGGGGATCGTCTCGCCGGCCTTGCTCTCGGCCGCCGCGAGATCGGCGTCGTGGTCGCGGATCCACCACGGCGAGTTCAGCGCCAGCGCGCTCGACTTCTGGTACGCCGCCGGTCCCAGCTCCTTCAGCATCAGCGCACGGACCTCGAACAGGCGGCGGAAGAAGGCGTCGGTCTTGGCCCAGGTGGCGCTCAGCACGAGCCGGTCGATGCGCGCGGGATGGTCGATCGCCAGCACCTGGCCCATCGCGCCGCCGGTCGAATGGCCGCACCAGTGCACCTTCTCGAAACCCAGCCCTTCGATCAGCTGCAAAGCGTCGTCGGCCATCTGCTCGACCGAGTATTTGATCTTCGACAGGCTGCTGCGGCCGGTGCCGCGATGATCGTGCACGACGACGGTAAAGGTCTTCGCGAGCTCGGCCACGTTGGGCGTCCACCAGCGGCCGTCGCCGCCGAGGCCCGGAACCAGGAACAGCGGCGGTCCGTTGCCCTGACGTTCATAGTGAATGTCGGCCCCGTCGCGCAGCTTGAAGTGTGGCATTTGTCCGATTACTCCCTAGGCCGGGCCGGATAGACTCGCCCGTCCCGCAAGCCGGAGGAAACAGCAGGATGCGCCCCTTGTCGATTGCCGTGATCGCGCTCATCGCCGCGTCCGTTTCCGCCTGCGTGCAGCAAGGCCAGGGGGCGAAGACTGGGTGGACGCCGATCCCGCGACCGGCGCCGGACGAGGCGACGCCGACCGGCATCGCCTATGCCTGCGAGGGCCGCAAGGAAGTGCAGGTGGTCTACGCCAAGAACCGCGCCTCGGTGACGCTCGACAAGAAGACCTGGCGCATGGAGTACCAGCCGCAGGACGGCGGCTTCCGCTACGCCGACACCGCCGCGCAATGGTCGGGCCGCGACGATCTCGCGACCCTGCGCGAGTCCGCGGGCGCACAACGGCCGCTGGCCTACAACTGCCGCCCGGTGCGCCGGACGACCTGAGGGCGCTTTCCGCGCGGGCGATGGGGTCATGACCCCTCCGCCCTTCGGGCACCTCCCCCTCTGAAGGGGGAGGCCGTTATTTCCGTTTAAATAACAGAAAAATAAAACGAGCCGGACTGAGCGATTGAACATCATCGCGCCATTCTAGGCGCGCGGGCGCGAATCACCCATCTTGGTCACGTAAGGCGATATAAGCCCGTCGTTACGGGCTTTTGTCAGAGCGGCAGGCGCGCCAAGAGGCCGATCGCCGTGGTCGCGCCGAGGCCGGCGGCCCACAGCGCCAGGACCCAGAGAAACTGTCGCGTGCTCGATCGCAAGGTGCTCATTCTCCCGCCATCCTACCCGAAAGCGTCGAAGATTTCGCCCATGATCGGACGCGACAGGCCCGCGCGCAGGCAGGTCTCGAGCAGCATCCGCGCCTTCAGCGGCTGGAGCCGCCCGGCCCACAGCACGCCGCCCGCGCGCAGGGCGATCTCCGAGCTGGGACCGCCATAGGTCTTGCGCAGCAGCGGACCGCCGCCGCCGGCGCGTCCCGCCACCACGGTCGGCAGCGCGGCCGCGAGCTTCAGCACGCTGTCGGTCGCGCGCTCGGGCGTGTGGCCGCCGCCCATCGCGCCGATCACCGCGCCGCGATAGCCGAGATGGTCGCGAGCGCCGCTGACCGCGTCGATCAGGGCGCCCGGCTCGTCGAGCGCCATCCAGAGCAGCACCACGGGCGCGGCCTTGCCGCCGGCGGCCGCACCGAAGTGGCGGCGCGCCGCCACGATCGCCTCGCGCACCGGCAGGCTCATCGGCACGACGCGGTCCTCGACCAGCGCCGCGAGCGGGCCGGTCTGCGTCGAGGCGAAGGCGTTGAGACGCGTCGGATGGACCTTGAGCACGTCGGCCGCGGCATAGACCTCGTCGAGCATCACGACCATGACGCCGAGCGCGCGCGCGTGCGCCTTGACCCAGGGATCGCAGGCCACGCGCACGGCGGCCAGCAGGTTGCCCGGCCCGTCCGGCGAGGTGAGCGAGGGGTTGCGCATCGCCGCGGTCACGATGACGGGCTTGTCGAGGTCGAGCAACAGGTCGAGCAGGAAGCTCGTCTCCTCCGTCGTGTCGGTGCCCTGCGTGACGACGAAGCCGTCGGCCTCGAGGCCGCGGATCTTGGCGGCGAGCGCATGGATCTGGTCGAACGACAGCGAATGGCTGCCGACCCGGCTCACGGTCTCGGCCTCGATCTCGGCCAGTTCGGCGAGGCCCGGAACGGCGGCGACGAGATCGTCGGCGCCGAGGCCCATCTGCATGGCGCCTGTGGCGTCGGGCCGGGTGGCGATAGTGCCGCCGAGGGCCAGGATATGGATACGGGGTTTGCTCATCACACCAGTTTCAGCGAGTTGAAGAAGCGATTGGCGTCCGCCCCGGCGAGGCTGGACGCATTGCCGAGAAAGGCGAGCGACATGAAGCGGCGCTGCTTCAGCAGCACGAGCTGGCGCAGGCCGTTGCCGCCGGGTACGACGCCGGTCGATTCGACCGCGGCGGCGCCCGCGATCTCGCGCCACTGGACCCTGCTCCATTTGCCGCCGCTCAACTGCTGCGCGCGGCCGTCGAGCGCCGCTTGCAGGATGGCGCGCGGCTGGGTCACGTCGACGTCGGCGGGATAGAGCGCGGTCTGCGCCACGTAGGAGGAGCCGCCGCTCTCGATGCTGTAGGAATGGAGCTGGAAGGCGGTGCCGCGCGCCGACCTGTCGTCGACGATGCGATGGTCGGGCACGCCCGGCATCTCGACGATGAAGGCATTCTCGTCGATGCGCACCGCGTACCAGCTGGGCGGAATCTCGAGGCGCTTCTGCGCCGCGGCGCGGCCGGCCAACAGCGCGAGCGGCAGCGCTCCGGGAAGCGCAAGCGCCGTCCGGCGCGACAGGCTCATGGCGCGGCGCGGCCTGCGCCGAACCGGGCCTTGGCCTGCTCCGCCGTGTAGTAGCCGCGCGCGACGTCGCGGGCGATGGACTCGGGCTTGCGCCTGGCGGGATCGCCGAAGCCGCCGCCGCCGGGCGTCGAGACACGCACGACGTCGCCGACGCCGATCTCGATATCCTGGTCCTTCGACAGGTGCGGCGGATGATAGGTCTTGCCGTTCTGGCTGACGGCCACGGTGTTGACGCCGCCCGCCTCGCCGCCGCGCGCGCCCTGCGGGCCGGTGCGGCCATGGTCCATCACCATCGACACGCGCGCTTCGCCGCGGCGCAGCCTGATGGCGTAGTTGATGCCGAAGCCGCCGCGATATTCGCCGGCGCCGCCCGAGCCCTCGCGCAGCGAGAACTCCTCGAACAGCACGGGATAGAACTGCTCCAGCACCTCGACCGGCGGCATCTTGGAGATGCCGATGGTCGAGCAGCCGTTGCTGAGGCCGTCGCCGCCCTGGAAGCCGCCGTATCCGCCGCCGGTGAAGAGGTACATGATGTAACTGCGCTTGCGCTCGGGATCGTAGCCGCCGACGCCGAGATTGCCCGAGGTGCCGGCGGGCGCGGCGAACAGCAGGTCGGGAATGGCGTGCGTGAGCGCGGCGAACACCGCCTCGGCGATGCGCTGGCTGACTTCGGCCGCGCAGCCCGACACCGGCCGCGGATAGCGCGCGTACAGGAACGTACCCTCCGGATCGACGATCTTCAGCGGCTCGAAGGTGCCGGCATTGATCGGCACGTCGGGGAAGATGTGCTTGATCGCGAGATAGATCGCCGAGCGCGTGGTGGCGATGACGCTGTTCATCGGCCCGCGGCAGGGCGGGCTCGAGCCCGTCATGTCGAAGGTGAGGTCGCTGCCCTTCTTCGTGACCTTCATCCGGATGGTGAGCGGCTGGTCGACGACGCCGTCGCTGTCGACCTGGCTCGTGCCCTCGTACACGCCGTCGGGAATGTCGGCGATCTTGGCGCGCATCTGGCGCTCGGCGCGGTGGCGCATCTCGGCGATCGCTTGCTTCACCACAGTGGCGCCGTAGCGGTCGATCAGCGCGGTCAGCCGCACCTCGCCGGTGGTGAGCGCGGCGCCCTGCGCCTTGATGTCGCCGATGCGCTGGTCGGCGATGCGCATGTTGCTCATCAGGATGGCCAGGATCTCCTGGTCCATGACGCCCTTCTTCCAGAGCTTCACCGGCGGCAGGCGCAGGCCTTCCTGCTCGACCTCGGTGGCGCTGGCGGAGAAGCCGCCCGGCACCATGCCGCCGATGTCGGGCCAGTGGCCGGTGTTGGCCAGCCACGCGAACAGCTCGCCCTTGTAGAAGAACGGCTTCACGAAGCGCACGTCCATCAGATGCGTGCCGCCGAGATAGGGATCGTTGACGATGAACACGTCGCCCGGATCGACCGTGCCGGCATAGTGCGACTTCACGCGATCGATCACCGCGCGCGTCGAGAACTGCATGGTGCCCACGAACACCGGAAGGCCGAGTTCGCCCTGCGCAATCAGCGCGCCGTCGGTTGCGTCGTAGATCCCATCGGAGCGGTCCATGCCTTCGGAGATCACCGGCGAGAACGCCGAGCGGACGAAGGCGAGATCCATTTCGTTGCAGACCTGGATCAGGCCGTTTTGCAGGACCGTCAATGTGACAGGATCGAGATTGGACATGCAGAAAATCTAGCACAGGCTCTGCCGTCCTGCGCTATGATCGGCGGGAAATTCCCCCTCTTTTCGATGGACGGCCCATGAACGCGCCTCTTGATGCGGACAACCTCAATTTGATGAAATTCGGCGTCGGCCAGCCAGTGCCGCGCCAGGAAGACCCGACCCTGCTGAAGGGTCAGGGCCGCTACACCGACGACGTGAACCTCGACAACCAGGTCTATGCAGTGATGGTGCGCAGCCAGGTGGCGCATGGCGTCATCAAGGGCATCGACACGGCGGAAGCCAAGGGCATGCCGGGCGTTCTGGGCGTGTGGACCGGCGCCGATCTCGTAGAAGCGGGCTTTGGCCTGCTGAAGTGCATCATCCCCTTCCCCAACCGCGACGGCACGCCGATGAAGAAGCCGGACCGCCCGTCGCTGCCGACCGACAAGGTCCGCTTCGTGGGCGACCCGGTGGCGTTCGTCGTCGCCGAGACGCTGGCGCAGGCCAAGGACGCGGCCGAGGCGGTGATGGTCGACATCGAGAGCCTGCCGTCGGTGACGGACGCGCGCGCGGGCGCGCAGGCCGGGGCGCCGCAGCTCTATGACGACGTGCCGAACAATGTCTGCCTCGACTGGACCTTCGGCGATTCGGCCAAGGTGACCGAGGCGTTCGGCAAGGCCGCGCACGTCACCAAGCTGCACATCCTCAACAACCGCGTCGTCGTGGCGTCGATGGAGCCGCGCTCGGCGATCGCCGAGTACGATCCCAAGGACGAGCGCTGGACGCTGCATACGTGCAGCCAGGGCGTGTTCGGCCTCAAGAACCAGATCGCCAACGACATCCTGAAGGTGCCGCCGGAGAAGGTGCGCATCCTGACCGGCAATGTCGGCGGCTCGTTCGGCATGAAGGCCTCGGCGTATCCCGAGCATGCCGGCCTGTTCCATGCCGCCAGGCTGCTCGGCCGCCCGGTGAAGTGGACCGACGACCGCTCGGGCAGCTTCCTCAGCGACCAGCACGGCCGCGACCACGAGTTCGACGCCGAGCTGGCGCTCGACAAGGACGGGCATTTCCTCGCGCTGCGCCTCACGGGCTACGGCAACATGGGCGCCTATCTCGGCACGGTGGCGCCGATGATGGGCACGCTGAACGTCGCCAAGAACTCGACCGGCGTCTACAGGACGCCGCTGGTCGAGGTGAACACCAAGAGCGTGCTGACCAACACCACGCCGGTCTCGGCCTATCGCGGCGCCGGGCGCCCCGAGGGCAACTACTTCATGGAGCGCCTGGTCGACCAGGCCGCGCGCGAGATGGGCATCGACCAGATCGAGCTGCGCAAGCGCAACCACGTGCCGCCCGACGCGATGCCGCACAAGACCGGCGGCGACACGCTCTACGATTCGGGCGAGTTCACCGCGCTGCTCGACAAGGCGCTCGCGGCGTCGGATTGGGCCGGCTACGACAGGCGCAAGGCCGAGAGCAAGGCGCGCGGCAGGATCCGCGGCCGCGGCATCGGCAACTATCTCGAGGTGACCGCGCCGCCGATGAAGGAACAGGGCGGCCTGCGCTTCGAGCCGAACGGCGACGTCACGATCATCACCGGCACGCTCGACTACGGCCAGGGCCACTGGTCGGCGTTCGCGCAGGTGCTGACGACCAAGCTCGGCATCCCGTTCGACAGGATCAAGCTGATCCAGGGCGACAGCGACCTGCTGGTCGCGGGCGGCGGCACCGGCGGCTCGAAGTCGATCATGGCGTCGGGCGCGGCGATCGTCGAAGCCTCCGACAAGGTGATCGACAAGGGCAAGCAGATCGCGGGCGTCGCGCTCGAGGCGGCGGCCGCCGACATCGAGTTCAAGGCGGGCCGCTTCAACATCGTCGGCACCGATCGCGGCATCGGCATCCTCGACCTCGCCGAGAAACTGCGGACCGGCCTCAAGCTGCCGCCCGACGTGCCGGCCACGCTCGACGTCACGCACGTGCACGAAGCCGCCCCCTCGGCCTATCCCAACGGCGCGCATGTCTGCGAGGTCGAGATCGATCCCGACACCGGCGTGGTCGAGGTCGTGAAGTACACGATGGTCAACGACTTCGGCACGGTCATCAATCCGCTGCTGGTCGCAGGCCAGAGCCATGGCGGCGTCGTGCAGGGCATCGGCCAGGCGATCATGGAGCAGACCGTCTACAGCGAGGACGGCCAGCTGATCACCGGCAGCTTCACCGACTACGCGCTGCCGCGCGCCGACAACGTGCCGTCGTTCGACGTCGGCTTCCACTCGGTACCGGCCAAGACCAACCTGCTGGGCGCCAAGGGCTGCGGCGAGGCCGGCTGCGCGGGCTCGCTGCCGTCGGTGATGAACGCCATCGTCGACGCGCTGGGCGGCAAGCACATCAACATGCCCTGCACGCCCGAGCGCGTGTGGGAAGCGCTGAACGGCTAGGTCCGCTGGGACCGCGCCACTCCAGTGGCGCTCATGCCTTACCGAAGAAAGAGCGCCACTGGAGTGGCGCGGTCCCAGCCTAGGCCGGCGTGAACATCGGCAGCGGCGGGCCGCCGTCGGTCGGCTTGAAGACCAGCTTCACCGGCTGCTCGCACTTCAGCGTGTCGAGGTCGCAGTCGACGATGTTGGTCAGCATGCGCGGGCCCTCGGCCAAGGTGACGTAGCCGATCGCGTAGGGCACCGGGGCGCGGCGCATCACGCTGTAGGAATAGAGCGTGCCCGTGCCCTTCGACTCGATCCACTCGGTCTTGTCGCTGAAGCAGAACGGACAGATCGTGCGCGGATAGTGGTGCGCCTCGCCGCAGGCGGTGCACTTGCGCACCAGCAGCTTGCCCTTGGCGGCGGCATCCCAATAGGCCTGGGTTTCCGGAGCGATGGCCGGCGGCGGCAGCTTGCGTTCCCTGGTGCCCTGAGTTTCCTGGGGCATGGCCCTACTCCCTTTCCAGAATGACGGTGGCGCTGCCGTGACGCAGGCCGAGCGATCCGCCGGTGCCGTGCGCGATCGCGAGATTGCAGTTCTGCACCTGGACCTTGGGATGCGCCTCGCCGCGCAACTGGCGCACGGCTTCGAGCACCTTGGTGAGGCCGCCGCGATTGGCCGGATGGTTGTTGCACAGCCCGCCGCCGTCGGTGTTGAACGGCAGCTTGCCCTGCCCCGCGATCAGGTTGCCGTCTGATACGAACGCGCCCCCTTTTCCTTTCTCGCAGAAGCCGAGATCCTCGAGCTGCATCAGCACCGTGATGGTGAAGCTGTCGTAGATCGAGGCGTACTTGATGTCGGCGGGCTTCACGCCGGCCTCGGCGAAGGCCGCCGCGCCGGTGAAGCGCGCGCCGGAGTAGGTGAGATCGACCTTGCCGCCCATCTGCGTCTTGATGAACTCCGACGCGCCCAGCAGCTTGACCTTGGGGCGCTTCAGCTTGGCGGCGATCTCGGGCGCGACGACGACGATGGCGCCGCCGCCGTCGGTGATGACGCAGCAGTCGAGCCGGTGCAGCGGATCGGAGATCATCGGCGAGTTCACGACCTCTTCGACCGTGACCACGTCCTTCAGCAGCGCATGCGGGTTGTATTGCGCATGGTGCGAGGCCGCGACCTTGATCCAGGCGAGCTGCTCGGAGGTCGTGCCGAACTCGTACATGTGGCGCATGGCGCAGTTGGCGTACATGTTCACGACCGTCGGGCCGTAGGGGAACTCGAACGGCTCGTCGGGCGTCGGCGTGCCGCCGCGGCTGCGCGGCACGGTGCCGGTCGCCATGCCCTCGGCGCGCGGCCGGCCGGCCAGCGTGATCAGCGCCACCTTGCACTTGCCCGCCGCGATCGCCTCGGCGGCGTGGCCGACATGCAGCACGTATGAGGAGCCGCCGGTGTCTGTCGAATCGACGTGGCGCGGGCGGATGCCCATATACTCGACCATCGACATCGGGCCGAGGCCGGGCGCGTCACCGGCGCAGAAATAGCCGTCGACATCCTTCAGCGAGAGGCCCGCATCCTCGAGCGCGCCCTTGGCGCTCTGCGCGTGGAGCTGGGCCAGCGAGATGTCCTTGGCGAGCCGTGTCGGATGCTCGTAGATGCCGGCGATATAGGCCTTGCCCCTGATGCTCATCGGCCGCCTTTCTCCTGTTCCATGTTGCACTGCATCGTGGGCGATAAGCCGCTCACGGAAAAGCGACATCTTTCGCCCTGAAAAACCATGCTGCGGTCAGCGGAACGTCGCGCCTGAACAAGGGCGGCACCGGACATGCAGCCGGGCGACGAGAAGACTTTCTAGTCGCCGCACGGCGCGCTCTTTTTTGCTGGGACCACGGGCCTCCAGGCCCGCTCATGATTCTGAGCGGGCCTGGAGGCCCGCGGTCCCAAAAGACTCTGCTACTCCGTCACGTCGCGCGCGCCCACCGTGCGCTGGCGGAACTCGTCGGGCACGTCGCGGCCGACGTCGGTGAAGGCCTTCTTCACGGCGGCCACCGTCGGGCCGAACACGGCCTTGCGGTTCTCCCGCGCCCAGTTGTTCGAACCCACGATCGTGTCGAGCGAGCCCTGGAAGCGTGGCATCACGTAGCGCGCGAACAGCTCGTAGGAGCGCCGCGTCTGTTCGCGGTCGGCCCATTCGTGGGCGCGGAACAGGATGCCGCCGAAGCCGCCCTTGGAATAGCCCAGCAGCCGCTCGATGCCCTTGGCGACGGTGTCGGGCGAGCCGACCAAAGTCGTGCCCATCTTCACGCCCTCGCGCAACGGATCGTCGGAGCGGCCCGGCGGGCGGCCGAGCGTGTCCTCGAAATAGGTGACGGTCTCGAGGCGCTCGCCGGCGTTCACTTCGCGCAGCGCGCGCTCGTCGTCCTCGGCCACGTGCGCGTTGACCACGATCCGCCACTTGCCGCGGTCGGCGGTCTTGCCGTGCTTGGCCGCGGTCTCCTCGTAGATCGCCCACTGCTTGGCCATCGCCTCGGGCCCGCCCGGCAGGCCCGCGCCGATCGACAGCACGCCGACGCCATGCTTGCCCGCCGCGATCATGCCCGACGGCGTGATCGTGCTGGCGCAGGCGATCGGGAAATGCGGATAGGAGTAAGGCGCGAGATGCAGGCGCGCTTCCTTCAGCTCGAACCAGTCGGTCTTCATCGTGACCGGCTCCTTGCATTCGAGCAGGCGCATGATCGCCTCGAGCGCCTCCTCCATGCGGCGGCGCTGCGTCGACGGTTCGATGCCCATCATGTAGGCGTCCGACGGCAGCGCGCCGGGCCCGCAGCCCAGCATCGTGCGGCCGCGCGACATGTGGTCGAGCTGCACGAAGCGGTTCGCGACCATCAGCGGATGATGATACGGCAGGCTGCTCACGCCCGAGCCGAGACGGATGTAGCGCGTGCGCTCCACGGCGGCGGCGATGAACACTTCCGGCGAGGCGATCGTCTCCCAGCCGGCGGAATGATGCTCGCCGATCCAGGCCTCGTCGTAGCCCAGCTCGTCGATCCACTCGATCAGCTCCATGTCGCGCGCCATCGCGAGCGTCGGGTTCTCGCCCAGCCGATGGAACGGCGCGAGGAAG
>JAFEFH010000082.1 GCA_018240695.1 Pseudomonadota bacterium
GGCTTCAACCTGCTGCTCGACCAGCTGGCGCAGACCGACCAGATCGGCCAGCGCATCGCGCTGTTCAAGGCCGAGTGCGCCGCCGCCGGCCGCCCCTACGACGCCAACATGGTCGCGACCGCCCGCCCCCTGCAGATGATCCATAGCGAGGCCGAGCGCGCCGAGGCCTACGCTACGCGCCAGCGCGTGATCGGCACGATCGGCGACCTCGCGCGCGACAAGCTGGCCGACCGGGTCGAGGACGACACCGCGCCGCTGCTCGGCACGCCCGCCGAGGTGATCGCGCGCCTGCGCGAGCTCGAGGCCGTCGGCGCGAGCAACATCCTGCTGGTCGATCCCAACGCCTCGGTCGCCAACCTGCGCGCCTTCGCCCGCGAGGTCATGCCCGCCTTCCAGCCCGCCCGCGCCGCGGACTGAGGGCCGTTTTTTCCGTTTTAATAACAGGAAAAAAAATCGGCACGGTCTTTCGATGGTCTTCATCCATCGATCATAGGCGCCTGTCTGCGAATCCCTCATCTTGGTCACGTCCGTCGACAAAAGCCTTGTTTTGCGGGCTCTTCCTCGTGCTACTTTCCGCCCGGGAGTGTTGGGAATGCCGATGCGTTGGGAGATTTCTCACCCGCAGCGCCTCGTCCGCGTCGTGGCCGAGGGCGTCTGTACGGTGAAGGAAATGGAGGACCACTTCGACGCGCTGGTGGTCGACGATGCCATGCTCTACGCCAAGCTGTTCGACGCCACCCAGGCCGAGCCGCACTACAACGACCAGGAAGCGATGATGCTGGCCGCCCGGCTGGCCGCCTACACGGAGACTTTCGACGCAGGCCCGCTGGCCGTGTTCGGCGAGAGCGAGTTCGTGCGCTGGGCCTATGAGCGCTTCGTCGGCCTCTCCCCCTCCCGCCGCCCTGTCGCCCTGTTCAAGACCGAGGCCGAGGCGCGGACCTGGCTCGGCAAGCAGGGCTACCGGCTGGACTGATGTTCGACCTGTCGATCAACGAGATCCGCCGCGTCATCCTCTGCCGCTTCGACGAGGAGATGACCGCCGACGACTTCGCCGCCCTCGACGAGATCGGCCGCAGCCGCAAGGAGATCGCGCTCTACGATTGCATCTTCGACGTGAGCCGCGTCCGCCGCATGGACCTGCCGACCAACTTCGCCGCCGAACGCGGCGAGATTCCCCAGGCCTTCAAGGATCGCGCACGCGTCTATGTCGTCCAGAGCCCCGAGGTCCGCGACCTCGTGCAACGCTATGCCGACAGCCAGGCCGCCAAGGGCTGGCGAGCGCCGGTCATCGTCGGCTCCTTCGCCGACGCCTGCGCCCATCTCGGCGTGACCGCGGCGGATTTCCGAGGGGGCTGACACGGCCGATTGCTCAAACCCGTCCAAAATCTACGATGCTGACGCAATTAGCGGCACTGCCCAATCTAGGAAAGTCACCCTCACCGATTGAGCAGAGTGTTTTTTTGCGTGCTTGCGCTTCTAGAAGGAAAATGGGCTTTCGCAAGGAAGCCACGCTAGCAAAAGAATCAGCAGCTTTTCTAGATGCCTGTCGTCATCCAACTCTCGAATAAGGGTAGGCATTTCGTAGATACAAATTTAGAAAACTCCCTTTTGAAGGAGATTCCTTAAAGGCGGCAAAAATATCCGAACTGACGTTGTAATATTGATAGATGGCGCCATTTATAAATTCTACTTCCAATGTCTGAGCCGGCTCATCGTAACCAATGGATGCGATGTTGGAAGATGCTACGGACTCACGCTCGGTCATCTGGCTCTCCTGTCTCATCTTTGACCGCTTCGCGGGTGATATTTACGTCTTGAGCTACAGCCGTAGTCCGTTGAGCTCTCCATGAAGCGACTACACGATCATAGCCTTCAGACACTCGTCGCATTCCCCAAGCCTTTGTAACCAGCGGATCTGCGCTTTTTGGCTGATGGGGTTCGGCGGGCATGCGGATTCGGCACCGAACTGGCAGCCGAGCAGCTTCGCCGACGATAATTGCCTCGCCCGTTCTCAACACTGGAAGCAAGTCGACTAAGCCGGATAGATTGTCTGGAAGCGCTCCTTTGACTCGTGCCCGATCAGCGGGGTTTGAAAGGCGTAACGCCATAATTGTTCCGCATTGAGACAAAACAGTCTCGTCTACTTCGGCGGGCCGTTGCGACACGAGCATCGCACCAATTCCGTATTTTCTCCCTTCCTTTGCAATGCGCTTCACTACATCGGCCGCAACATGTCCACTGTCCGGTCCCAAATAGCGATGGGCTTCTTCCATCACGACCAACAACGGCCGCAAGACCCCACCCTCCGTCTTTTCTCTACTCCAAAACAGCGCTTCGTAGACGATTCTCAAGATCGATCCAATCAGCCGGACCAATACCGCACTAGGCACTCCCGATAGGTCCAATATTGTCAATTGCTTATCGTGGCCCAGCCACCCGCGCAAAAGTTCATCCAAGTCAGCTTCTGCGTTTCCGTCTAGATCAGGCTCCCATCGACCCGGGTGAAGTATAAAGTCGTATCGGCGATCAAGGAGTCGCGACCTCAGTAGATTTAGTTGACGGCGAATCCCCTTAGCCGACTGATTTAAGTAGGGTCCAGCATTCCCCATTGCATGAGGACGGTAGCGTGGCGGAGCGAGTGTATGCGGATCACCTTCGTCCTCGATAGCCCTTTCATTTCTTTGCGGGCCAATGAAAGTTGCGACCTCAAAGTCGATTAGATCATACCAAAGTTTCTTGAGGCTGAATGGTACTGGGCTGTCGACCGTCAGAGATTGCGGATCCAAACCCGCAATCGGGGATAGGCGAAGTCGATTGGACTTTGCTTCCTGCAATTTATCAGTAAACGCGATCTCTTGATTTTCATTAAGGTCGCCTGCGACCAGGTCCAACAGCTCTCCAGCTTCAAGCGCCCAGTAGGGGACAAAGAGGGGTTCTTGCCCTATAGCAGGCGTTGCGCTGAAGACCTTTGCAATATCAGAAAATGCCGACGTGTATTCGCCGTGCAGGTCGAGAAGGATTATACGAGCCGCAGGCGATCCCCGACTTCCATCTTCGGGACACACTATTGAACGCAATAGGCTGGCGACAGCCGTCGATTTGCCTGCCCCAGTTGACCCCAAAATGGCCGAATGGCGCGTAACCAAGCTATCTAACGATAAGCGAACGGCGATGTTCTCAGCACTCGACAAAGAGCCTATCGCTACCTGATCATCACCGCCGTAGCCGTATATCCGCTTGAGATCGAGTTCAGTGACTATGTGCACTGCGTCATTAATGTTTGGGTGCTGACTCAAGCCGCGCTCAAATCGAGTTCCGATTGCCTCGCCCGCAAGCTCAACTCGCATCCACCGTCCTGCTTTGGACTTGCCACCTTCGCGAGATTCCGCTGTGGCTCCCACCTCACTCACGACGCCGTATAGATCTTGATATCCTTGAGGTATACGCACAAAACTTCCAACTTGGCCCACTCGATAGGTGCGCCCGGCAATGATGGCCAAGCCTGATGCAAGTGACTCAGTCAATCCCACTGTAATGGAAGCACCGGCAACCATCGTTACGGCCCCTAAAAAAGTGGGGTCTGACTCGTTCATGATCCACTTCCGGTTCGCGTGAGCGCAGTATTGGCAACCTCACTCTCGTTCGCAGCGGCTTCTTGACGGGTCAATTCTACTGCCTGCGCCAATGCGCAAAAGCGCGTGAAACTTCGGAAGTCTCCCAACAAAAAGACTGGCCCTTTGTCTCCTTTGCGACTCCCCCAAAAGCTCGCACGTATCTCTTGCCAGTTCTTAGGCAGATCGCCTGGACGCCACGCTCCCGCTACTCCACTAACAACGGCACCGTTAGAAGCATAGACACTCAAGTTGGGATGACCTTCGGCCATCTTTCGTGCTGGCTGTTCCTTCTCAAGTGACTGGTATTGAAAGGCGAAAACGGCGGAATTGGCATTCATGGCCAGCGCTTCGTCCAAGACAGCACTCACGTGCGCGTCTCGAAATGAAAATCCCACCGTCAGCAGCAAGGTATCGGGAGTTAGCAAGAACTGTTTGAGTCGTTCAAAAAGTGCTGCGTAGGGTTGCTTTTGCGTAAGGTCATATTTCAGATGGTCTGGATAGATCAGGTGCGTAGCACTCCTCCCTCTACCCCGGACTACCGCTCCGCCTTCTAGAGCCCAGCCAATTGATCCATGAAGCTTCCACAGCCTTGACCATCGGGATGGCAGGTCGTCGCCTGCCACTGTTACTGGGTCAAAAAAAGGTGCGCTACCGCCTGAAAAGCCATCGAAATAGGGCACACGGGCACGCTCGAAGGACTCCTCAAACAAAAGGTCGTAGTTTGTAGTGAATATCTCGACGGCGTGTGCCCGAGTAGTGCTACTCACCCATGATACCAAGTCGTTGTATGCGTTTCTCGCTGGAGGCAATTCAGCTCCGACTTTGGAGCCAATTCTCTTACAAATCGCCTGTCCCAATTTTTTGTAACCATCACCATCGAGACCGTCGACCGTTTCGGCACCAAGAGCCGTTTCACGAAGTCGAACCTTCGACAAGATAGTCTCGATGTTTGCAGCTTCGCCCAAGCCCGCCCTGATATTTGTCGCGACTTGCGCTTCGAGCCCCTCCAGCTCTGAAAGCACGGTATTGGTCAACTCCTCGACACCGGGAATAAGAGGCTTCCCTTCATCATCGAGTTGGCCCGCTGCATTCAATCTAATTGAAAGTGGAGCCCCTGCTCCGACCAGCAGGCCAATTCGCTTTCGGCCTTGGGACAAAATTTGGCGCAGATCCGCCATGAAGCGATCCGGATTGTGTACCGTCTCCACGTGCCCCCTTGTCCGCAACAAACCGCACCACATCTCAAGAGATAGTGGCGCCCATTGCAACCGACGGGATTATATCGGCTAAACCGAACTCTACTAGTGCCTGCCCGCCAGAGCCCGGTTCTCGAGGCGGCTGAGCAACCGCACCAGCGGCCAGAGCATCGCGTAGTAGATCACTGCGGCCATCACGATCGGGGTGGCGTTGAAGGTCGTGCTCTGGGCCTGGCGGGCGGCGAACAGGAGTTCGGGGACGGCGACGACGCTGCCGAGGCTGGTGAGCTTCACGACTTCCAGCGTGTTGCTGAGCAGGTCGGGCAGCACGTTACGGACCGCCTGCGGCAGCACGACGTAGGTCATCGCCTGGGTGCTGCTGAGGCCGGTCGAGCGCGCGGCCTCGATCTGGCCGTTGGGCACCGAGTCGATGCCGGCGCGCAGCACCTCGCCGTAATAGGCGCTGTTGTTCAGCATGAACGCGACCGCCACGCAGGCGAAACCGCCCAGTTCCAGCCCCATGAATGGCAGGCCGGCGAACAGCAGGACCAGCAGCACCAGCGGCGGGAAGGCGCGGAAGAAATCGACCCAGGCCATCAGCGGCCAGCGGACCAGCGGGTTCTTGCTCTGCGCCAGGACGGCCAGCACCAGCCCGGCGGCGAGGCCGAGCGGGATCACCATCAGCGACAGCAGGATGGTGTTCAGGATGCCGGACGCGACCAGCGGCAGCGCGGCCGTCGCGATCTCGGCATTGAAGAAATTGGCGACTATTTCTTCCATGCGAACTTCGTTTCGATCCGACGGGCCACGACCACGACCGGAATGAAGAGCACGAGATAGGCCGCCGCGCCCAGGATCAGCGGCGAGGGATTGTACGAGTTCGACACCGCCGACGAGGCCATGCCGAGGATCTCATGCAGCGCCACGACGGTGCCGAGCGCGGTGCCCTTGGTGATGGCGATGGTGCGGTTGGTGAGCGGCGCGATGGTGAGGCGCAGCGCCTGCGGCAGCACGACATGGATCAGCGTCTGGCCGAAGCTGAGCCCCGTCGAGCGCGCCGCCTCCCACTGGCCTTTGTGCACCGAGGTGATGCCCGCCCAGAAGATCTCCTCCGAGAAAGCCATGAGCACCAGGGTGAGCGACAGCCACGTCGACATGAATCCCGAGGGCGACCAGCCGGCCGACGGCAGGCCGAAATAGAGCAGCACGATGATCACCAGCGGCGGCAGCGCGCGCAGCAGGTCGACCACGAAGACGATCAGCCAGTTGAGCGGCCGGATGGCGAGCGCCCGGACCAGCGCCAGCACGAGGCCGAAGCCGATGCCCGCGATCACGATCAGCACCGCGAGCTCGACCGTCACCAGCGTGCCGTAGAGGATGTCCGGCAGGTACTTCGCCATGACCTGCGCGTTGAAGAAGGTCTCGACGAACTTGTTCCAGCCGGCCACGGCGAGGACCGCCCCGCTGTGCATCAATGCTGCCGGATCTGGCCGATGAACGACCGCGTGCGCTCGTGCGTCGGCTGCTCGAAGATCGCAGCGGGCGGCCCCTGCTCCACGATCAGGCCCTGGTCCATGAAGATCACGCGGTCGGCGGCGGCGCGGGCGAAGCTCATCTCGTGGCTGACCACGATCATGGTCATGCCGCTTTCGCGCAGGCCGCGCATGACCTCGAGCACCGAGCCCACGAGCTCGGGATCGAGCGCGCTGGTCGGCTCGTCGAACAGCATCACCTTCGGCTCCAGCGCGATCGCGCGCGCGATCGCCACGCGCTGCTGCTGGCCGCCCGACAGCTCGGCCGGCCGGTGGTGGCCGCGGTCGGCGAGGCCCACGCGCTCCAGCGCGGCGCGGGCCAGCGTCTCGGCCTCCGCCTTGCCCTTCCCCGCCACCTTGCGCAGCGCCAGCATCACGTTGGCGAGCGCGGTCATGTGCGGGTAGAGGTTGAACGACTGGAACACCATGCCGATGTGCTGGCGCGCATGGTTGATGTCGGTCTTGGGGCTCAGCATGTCGATGCCCGCGACCTCGATGCTGCCCGAGGTCGGCTGCTCCAGCCGGTTGAGGCAGCGCAGCAAGGTCGACTTGCCCGAGCCGGACGGGCCGATGACGAACACCAGCTCCTTCTCGGCCACTTCGAGGTCGACGCCCTTCAGGACGTGCAACGCGCCGAAGTGCTTGTGGATGGCGTGCGCTTTGACGATCTTGGTCATGTCATTCCCTGTCGTCTTGAGCGAAGCGAAAGACCTCACGCCAGCGTCACAGGATGCCTGTGGGATTGGCGCCAGGTCCTTCGCTCCGCTCAGGACGACGATGGCATCAGCCGCACTTCAGCTCGTGCGGGGTCGGGTCGTAGCCCGGCAGGCCCGGCACGCCGTAGCCCGGCGTCACGGTGCGCTCGAGGCCGTCCGGCTCGGACGGTCCGATCCACTTCTCGTAGAGCTTCACGAGCGTGCCGTCCTTCTTCATGCAGTCCAGCGCGTCCTGGATCTCGGCGCGCAGCTTGGGATTGTCCTTGGGAACCGCCGCGCTCCAGTGCAGCTTGTTGTCCTTGAGCGCGAGGTCGGCCACGAACTGCGGCGTCTGCTTGGCGATGTACTGCGCCGAGGTGTTGCCCACGAAGGTGGCATAGGCGCGGCCCGAGAGCACGGCCTGCACGACGTCGGCCTGGCTGTCATAGGCCTGGACCTCGAAGCCGATCTCCTTGCCCTTCTCCTTGCTGATCGTCTCGTACGGCGTGCCCTTGTTCACGGCGACGACCTTGCCCTTGAGATCGGCCCAGCCGGTCAGCGGCTTGCTGCCCTTCTTGATGCCGAACTGGTAGTAGGTCCAGATGTAGCCGGCGGTGAAGAGCATCTTCTCCGCGCGCTCCTTGGTCGCGGTGACCGGCGCGGCGACGAAGTCGTAGCGGCCGGACTCCATGCCCGGGATCAGCGTCGAGAAGCTCACCGAGTCGATGGTGATCGGGCGCTTCAGGCGCTTGGCGACCTCGGTGAAGAGATCGATGTTGAAGCCCTGCGTGCCGCCGCCCGGCTTCGGAAAGGCGTGCGGCGGATAGGTGCCGTCGACGCCGGTGCGCAGCGGCTTGCCTTCCTGCGCCAGCGCGGGCGCGGCACACAACAGAACGGCCGCGGCGACGGCGGCGAAACGGTTGATCATCGAAGTCCCTCCCTCATTCAAATCCCCAAGGCGCGACGGTAGAACAGTCGTTGTCGAATAGCAATTTGGAGGCCATGTTTGCGAAACGGCGCCGACATGCAGCGCAAATATCGGGGGCCATGAAAAAGTATATTGCCGTCGCGGCGTTCTCGCTCCTGCTCTCCGCGATCCTGTTGCGCGCGCCGGGCACCTACGACGTCACCGAGAACTGGCTGCCGTGGATGCTGATCCTGAAGCAGGAAGGTTTGCGCGCGGGCTACGCACAGATCGGCGACATGTATCCGCCCGGCACCGCGGCGCTGCTGATGCTGGCCGACAGGGTGCTGCCCACGCTTCCTGACCTCACCGTCATCGATTTGCTGATCGGGCTGGCCCAGCTCGGCGCCGGCATCGCCTTTGCCCGCCGCACCACCACGGGCAAGGCGCTGGGCTTCGTCGCCGCGATCGCCGTCTCGGGCGCGGGGCTGGCCTATCTCGACGTGCTGTATGCCCTGCCGCTGCTGCTGGCGCTGTTCGCCGCGCTCGACCGTCATCCGCTTGCCTCCGCTGCCTGTTACGCCGTCGCCTGCCTCATCAAGTGGCAGCCGCTGATCCTGCTGCCGTTCATGGTGGTGATCTGGCTCGACCAGGTGCAGGCGCTGCCTCGGCGGCGCGCCGCGGCGGGCCTCGGGCTGCTGTCGATCGCGGCGCTGTTCATCCTCGCGGCGTTCTGGCCCGCGATCTGGCTGGCGTTTGCCGCGGCGATGGACAGTGCGCCGTGGAGCGGCGACGCGCTCAACCTCGCCTGGCTGGCGCAGCTCGTGTTCGGCTATCCGCCGGAGCCGCTGTTCCTGGTGACCAACCACTCCAAGTGGCTGCTGCGCCTCCTGTTCGCGGCGATCTACCTGCCGATCCTGCTCGCCGCGATCCGCACACAGCGCCACGATCCCGCGCGCATGCTGGTGTTCGGCATGGCGGGCTTCGCGGCCTACTTCCTGCTGGGACCGAGCGTGCACGAGAACCACCTGTTCGTGCCGGTCGTGCTGGGTTTCGTGCTATGGACCCGCCTGCCCCGGCTGGCGCCGGCCGTCGTCGCCACGGCGGCGCTGTTCAACATCAACCTGCTGCTGTTCTACGGCCTCACCGGCACCTCGCCGCTGCCGCGCGACGGGTTCTTCGCCCTGCTGACGGGCACGATCGCGGCGCTGGCGCTGGCGGCATTCGCCTTCGTCCTGTGGCTGCTGTGGCGCGCGACCCGGCTCGCGAAATCCACCGGCGCCGCCGGCTCGCCGCCGTTGTTGGAGGAGAATTTCGGGCGCATGATGCCGTGATGGACCGCATCCTCGTCATCAATCCCAATTCCACGCAAGCCGTCACCGACGGCATCGACCGCGCCATGGAGCCGCTGCGCATCGCCGGCGGCCCGGCCATCGAGTGCGTCACCCTGAAGGAAGGCCCGCCGGGCATCGAGAGCCAGGCGCATGCCGACAGCGTGATCGGGCCGCTCAGCCAGATGGTGAAGAGCCGCGACAACGACTGCTCGGCCTTCGTGATCGCCTGCTACTCCGATCCCGGCCTGCACGTCGCGCGCGAGGTCACGACCAAGCCGGTGCTGGGCATCGCCGAGTGCGGGATCATGACAGCGATGACCATGGGCCAGCGCTTCGGCGTGATCTCGATCCTGAAGAAGTCGATCCCGCGCCACCTGCGCTATGTCGGCCAGATGGGCGTCTCGGACCGCATGGCCGGCGACCGCGCCATCGGCCTCGGCGTCGTCGAGCTGTCGGACGAGGCGCGCACCTTCAGCCGCATGGCCGAGGTCGCCGCCGAGCTGCGCGACGAGGACGGCGCCGACGTGCTGGTCATGGGCTGCGCCGGCATGGCGCGCTACCGCGACCGCCTGCAACGCCATGTCGGCCTGCCCGTCGTCGAACCCAGCCAGGCCGCCGTCTCGATGGCCATCGGCCGCTCGAGGCTCGGCTGGACCTGATCGGGCCGAGAAACCTGTCGTCCTGAGCGCAGCGAAGGACCTCGCATTCGCCACAGACTCGGTCCATCTGCGAGACGATGAGCGCTCGCCAATACTGGGTCTACATCCTGACCAGTGCCTCGGGTAACGCCATGTACATTGGCGTCACCAACAACCTTGAGAACCGCGTTTTCGAGCACCGCGCCGGCAAAGGCAGCATCTTCGCCAAGCAGTATCGGGTGACGCGCCTCGTCCATGTAGAGGAATACGACAATCCCACTGAGGCGATTGCCCGCGAAAAACAACTCAAGGGGTGGCGTCGGGAGCGCAAGAACGAGTTGGTGCGGACGCTAAATCCACAATTCCAGGAATTGATGCCGAGCGTGGGTCGGGCGTGAGGTCCTTCGCTACGCTCAGGACGACTGACTAGCTTGTGGTCCTGAGCGTAGCGAAGGACCTCACCTCTCCATCACAAGCTTCCAGCCCTACTCCGCCGCGGCCTTGACCACGGGCGCCGCGGGGAAATCCAGGCGGTCGTTGGTGCGGCAGTAGCGGTCGGCGAACATGCGGCCGACGGGATGGTACTTGTCCATCTCGACCCTCATCGCCTTGGGGTCCCACAGCCCGTCGCGGATATGGAAGCGCACGCCCTCGCCGATGATGAGCTGGCGGTCGTCCTTGACGTTGATGACCTGCCAGGTCCTGCACTCCATCGCCCAGGCGGCGTCGGCGAGGCGCGGCACCTTCACGTCGACCGACGGCGCGAGCCTGAGGCCGAGCCGGTCGGGCTCGCCCATGTCGGGCGGGAAGTCGCCGCTCGAATTGTGCATCTGCTCGGCCAGGCCCTCGTCGGCGATATGGACGACGAACTCCTTGGTGCGGTCGATGTTGACCCAGCTGTCCTTCAGGCGCCCGTCGGGGCGCTTGTTGATCGCGATCATGACCAGCGGCGGGTCCTCGCCGAACACGTTAAAGAAGCTGAACGGCGCGGCGTTCACCACGCCGGTCGGCCCCAGCGACGTCACCCAGGCGATCGGGCGCGGCAGCACGAAGGCCGTCAGGATCTTGTAGCGGTCGCGCGGCGCCAGTTCCGAGGCGGCGTATTGCATCGATGGGTCTCCTAGTTCGCGGTGTCGATCTCGACGCCGGTGCGCTCGGAGATCAGCTTGTAGTGCTCGGGACGGCGGTGCTTGGCGAAGTTGAACGTGGTGTTGCGGATATACTCGCCCAGCGCCAGGTCGCAGTCGTAGGAGATCACCTCGTCCTGCTCGGTCGTGCCCTTGGCCACGATCTCGCCGGTCGGGGCGATGATCACAGAGCCGCCGTGCAGCCAGAAGCCGTCTTCCTTGCCGGCCTTGGCCGTGGCGATCACCCAGATGCCGTTCTGGTAGGCCGCGGCCTGCAGCGACAGCATGTGATGGAACACGCGCAGGTACGGCGGCTCGTGCGGCGCGTAGACGTTGTCGGACGGCGTGTTGTAGCCCAGCACGACCATCTCGGCGCCCTTCAGCGACATCACGCGGAAGGTCTCGGGCCAGCGGCGGTCGTTGCAGATGCACTGGCCGATGCGGACCTCGTCCTTGAACATCTTCCAGACGTTGAAGCCGAGATCGCCGACCTCGAAATACTTCTTCTCGAGATGCTGGTACGGCACGTTCGGGCGATGGTCGTCATGGCCCGGCAGGTGGACCTTGCGGTACTTGCCGACGAGGCGGCCGTCCGGCCCGACCAGGATCGAGGTGTTGAAGTGGTGCGCCTTGCCCTTCTCCTCGGTGCGCTCGGCGTAGCCCAGGTAGAAGCCGATGCCCCTGGAGCGCGCCAGCTCGAACAGCGGCTGCGTCTCGGGGCTCGGCATCTGGTTCTCGAAGTACTTCTCGACCTCGTTGGCGTCGTCGTACCAGTAGCGCGGGAAGAAAGTCGTGAGCGCGAGTTCCGGGAACACCACGAACTTCGAGCCGCGCGAATCGGCCTCCTTCAGCATCTCGACCATGCGCTTCACCACGCTGGCGCGGCTGTCGGCGAGATTGATGGGCCCCAGCTGGGCAGACGACACTTTCAGACGACGGGACACGGTCTGTCTCCTTAGAACAGCGGCTTGAGGCCGAACCTGGACATGGCTTTCATTTCCGGCGCGGCGTTGCCGAGCGGGCGGGAGCTGTCGGGCGAGGCGCAGGGCAGGAACTTGCCCGAGCCGCGCTCGGCGTTGAGCTTGCCGTTCTCGACGACGACCCGGCCGCGGCTCACCACCGTGGTCGGCCAGCCGGTGATCTCGCGGCCCTCGTAGGGCGTGTAGCCGACATTGTCGTGCAGGTCCTTCCAGCGGATGGTGACCTGCTTGTCGGCGTCCCAGATCGCGAAGTCGGCGTCGGAGCCGACGGCGATCACGCCCTTGCGCGGATAGAGGCCGTAGAGGCGCGCGTGGTTGGCCGACGTGAGCGCCACGAACTGCTGCATCGTGATGCGGCCCTTCTGCACGCCCTCGCTGAACAGCATGGGCAGGCGGATCTCGATGCCCGGCACGCCGTTGGCCATCTCCTTGAAGGTGGTCTTGTCGCCCTTGGGGATCTTGCCACCTTCGTTGAACTGGTAGGGCGCGTGGTCGGACGAGAAGGTCTGGAACGTGCCGTCCTTCAGCCCCTCCCACACCGCCTCCTGCGCGGCGCTGTCGCGCGGCGGCGGCGAGCAGCACCACATGGCGCCCTCGACGCCCGGCTTGTCCATGTCGTCGGCGGTAAGCGCGATATATTGCGGGCAGGTCTCGCCGAAAATCTTGAGGCCCTTCTTCTGGGCCTGCCGGATGGTCTCGATCGCCTCGATCTCCGACACGTGCACGATCAACATCGGCGCATCGACCAGCCGGGCCAGCGAGATCGCGCGGTTGGTGGCCTCGGCCTCGGCGACGCGGGCGTGCGCGATGGCGTGGAACTTCGGCGCGCCATGGCCCTGCTCGACCAGGTGATGCGCCAGCCACTGGATCATGTCGTGGTTCTCGGCATGCACCATGACCAGCGCGCCCTCTTTCCGGGCGAGCGCCAGGATGTCGAGCATCTGATAGTCGCTGACCTTCATGGCGTCGTAGGTCATGTAGATCTTGAACGAGGTGTAGCCGTCGCGGATCAGCGCCGGCAGCTCCTGGCCCAGCGCCTGCGGCGTCGGATCGGTGACGATCAGGTGGAACGCGTAATCGATCACGGCCTTGGGCGTCGCGGCCTCGTGATAGTCCTTCATCACCTGGCGCAGCGACATGCCGCGATGCTGGGCGGCGAACGGGATCACCGTCGTGGTGCCGCCGAACACGGCCGAAACCGTGCCTGAGTAGAAATCGTCGGCGCACATGATGCCGAAGCCCGACTTCTGCTCGATATGGGCATGGCTGTCGATGCCGCCCGGCAGCACGAACTTTCCACCGGCGTCGATCTCGCGCTTTGCCTTGCCCTTGATCGCGGGCTCGATGGCGGCGATCGTGCCGTCCTTGATCGCGATGTCGCCCTCGATCTGGCGGTCCTCGTTGACGATCTTCGCGTTGCGAACGATCAGGTCGTACTCACTCATCTCTCTTTACTCCGCCGCCATCTTGTCGGAACGGCCGGCGGCGGCGAGGCGCCGCTCCAGCCGCTTGATCATGCCCTCGAGCTCCGCTCGATCGGTCGGCGTGAGCGACGAGCCCGGCAGGCGCTGCTTCGGGCTCTTGATCGCGCCGCGGCGGAACAGGACTTCCTTGCGCAGCGCCAGGCCGATCGCCGGCTGCACCTCGTGCCGCACCAGCGGCAGGTAGATGTCGAACAGGTCCTCGGCCTCGTCCGCCTTGCCCGCCGCGAACAGGTCGTAGACCTGGACCAGCATCTCCGGCCACGCGAAGCCGGTCATGGCGCCGTCGGCGCCGCGCCGCATCTCCTGCGGATAATAGAGGCCGCCATTGCCGATCAGGATCGAGACGCGGCGGCGGCCGGGCTTCTTCTCGCCCTCGCGCACCCGCGTCAGCTTGGCGAGGCCGGGCGCGTCCTCGTGCTTCAGCATCACGATCTGCTTGAAGTCGTCGACCATGCGCTCGAACACCGGCGGCGGCAGGTAGACGCCGGTCGTCTGCGGATAGTCCTGGTAGACGACGGGAATGTCCGGCCCCAGCGCCTGGCAGACCTGGGCATAGTAATTGTAGATGCCGTCGTCGCCCTTGAGGCCGTTCGGCGGCGCCACCATCACGCCCGAGGCGCCCGCGATCATCGCCTCGTGGCTGAGGCGGCGGACGTTCTCGAGGCCGGCGTGGCTCACGCCCACGATGATCTGGCGGTCGCCGGCGCGGGCCGCGACACGCTTCACCACCGAGATCGACTCGTCGGCGGTGAGCTTGTGCGCCTCGCCCATCATGCCGAGCAAGGTGAAGCCGTGGACGCCGGCACGCAGGTAGAATTCGGTCAGCGTGTCGACGCTCTGGAGGTCGAGCGCGCCCTCGTCGGTGAACGGCGTGGCGGCGATGATGTAAACGCCCTTGGCGTTCTCGGTCAGTTTTGAAGTCATGGGCCGATCATGCCAGTCTCGACCGCGAAGGGTAAGGACCGATGACCGCCAAAATCACCCGCATCGCGAACCTGGATATCGCTGTCGCGTGGGACGAGGCCGACCTCCGGCACGTCTATCTCGAGAACGCCGACCTGGTGTTCGCCGGCAACGAGATCGTGCATATCGGCGCGGCCTATGCAGGCACCGCCGACACCACGATCGACGGCAAAGGATCGATGGCGCTCCCCGGCTTCGTCAACATCCACTCGCATCCCTTCTCGGAGCCCGCGAACAAGGGCCTGACCGAGGAATTCGGCAGCGACAAGCTCGGCCAGAGCTCGCTCTACGAGTACCTGCCGGTGTTCGGCCTCGATCCGGCCGATGCCGGCCCCTCGACCAAGGTGGCGATGGCCGAGCTGCTGAGGAGCGGCGTCACGACGATCACCGATCTCTCGATCGCGCGCGAGGGCTGGCTCGACGACCTCGCCGCCACCGGCATCCGCGCGGTCGTGGCGCCGATGATGCGCCAGGGATACTGGTTCACGAAGAACGGCCACACGGTCGAGTATGCGTGGGACGAGAAAGCCGGCGAGAAGGCCTTCGACGCCGCGATGAAGACGATCGACGCGGCGCTTGCGCATCCCAGCGGAAGACTGTCGGCGATGGCCTGCCCCTCGCAGATCGACACGTGCAAGGAGGGCTTCTTCCGCGAAGCGCTCCAGGAGGCGCGCAAGCGCGGCATCCCCTTGCAGACCCACGCCTGCCAGGGGGTCGTCGAGTTCAACGAGATGATCCGCCGCCACGGCAGGACGCCGATCGAGTGGCTGGAGCAGATCGGCGTGCTGGGGCCCGACCTGATCATCGGCCACGGCATCTTCCTCAACGACCATCCGCAGGTGCGCTACCCGCATGCCGACGATTTCGCGCGGCTGCGCGCCTCGGGCGCGGCCGTCGCGCACTGCCCCACCGTGTTCGCGCGCCGCGGCATGGCGCTGAACACGCTCGGCCGCTACATGGACGCAGGGATTCCCGTCGGCATGGGCACCGACACCTTCCCGCACAACATGGTCGATGAGATGCGGCTGGCCTGCTACGTCGCGCGCGTGATGGCGGGCAACTACAAGATGGGCACGACGCGCCACGCGTTCGAAGCCGCGACCGTCGGCGGTGCGGCGATCCTGCGGCGACCCGACCTCGGCCGCCTCCAGGTCGGCTGCAAGGCCGACTTCTCGCTGGTCGATCTCAGTCATCCCTACATGCAGCCCGCACACGAGCCGGTGCGCAGCCTGATCTATTCGGCGAGCGAGCGCGCCATCCGCGACGTCTATGTCGACGGCACGCAGGTCGTGCGCGACGGCAAGGTCCTGACGATCGACGTCGACCGCGAAACCGCTGGCCTCGTGGACGGCCAGCGCCGCCGCCTCTCGACCGTGCGCCAGCGCGACTGGGCCGGCCGCGACGCCGACGGCCTCGCCCCGCCGGTCTACGCCACCCGCGAGCGCCTGCCGCAGCAGCGGCCCGTCACTTGAGGGTGGCGCCGATCTTCTGCTCGATCAGGCAGTCGCCGACCAGCTTGCCCATCAGCGCCGCACCGCCATCGTTGAAGTGGCAGTCGTCGAAGAAGTTCGCGGTGGTCGCCGGCACATGCGGCGACACCTGGCAGAACGGGAAGCCCTTTTCGCGCGCCGTGTTGCCCAGCCAGTCGTTGTAGAGCTTCGCGGTGGCGACCATGTTCTGGAAGCTCAGCGTGTAGTTGGCATTGAGCGGCGTCATCCAGAGCCGCCAGCGCAGGTCGGGCTCGATATCCGGGTGGTATGCCGTCGGCTGGTCGACGAACAGGCACTCGATCTTGCGCGCCCGGCACTCGTCCATGATCTTACCGATCCAGTTCGCATAGTCGGCGGAAACGGCCGCAGGCTCGTAGTCGATCTTGCGCGCGTGGTCGAGCGAGCGCTGCTTGTCCTTGAGCTCGAGGTTGCTGTCGTCGTCGACGGGCGGCGGCCATCCCCATTGATCGAGCTGCCAGGTCGCGAAACGCACGGCGAACTGCACCGCCTTCAGCAGGATCGTGTGGTCGACCGACAGGAACTTGCCGATCAGCCCGCGAAAGCCCGGCGGCTTCGGCGGATTGACCTCACGGTGCGCCTCGATGATCGCCTGGTTCCAGTCGTTGATGCCCAGCAGGAAGATCGCGATGTCGGGCTTGTAGGCCGCGCTCGCGACCAAGATCCGGTAGTCGTGCTCAGCGCGCAGCCCCGAGACGCCGGTATTAATGAGCTCGACCTTCCGGCCGAGCGATTTCTCGAGTGCCGCGGCGGCCCGGCTCGACCATGTCTCGCGATCGTCGACGAAGGCTTCCTCCGTTGTACTGGCGCCGATCGCCACGACGCGCACCACGTCCGCGTTCTTCTTGTCGTAGTCGATCGGTCCGTTGGTGCGATGACCGTGCCAATCGTTGCTGAAGCGGCGTACCTTGTCGGCGAAGCCGACCATGCGCTCGCCCACCGGCCGAACCCGGCTCACCAGCCCCGGCATGCCGGTCGGCGCCTGGGGCTCGTCGCCCTTGGCCAGCATCAGGCCGATCGAGATGAAGGGATTGGCCATCACCAGCAGGGTCAGGGTGATGGTGAGCTGCTTCAACGCGAGCGAGCGATAGCGCGGATAGCTGCTCCAGATCGCGAGATTGAAGCCCAGCAGGACCGCCCAGAAGAAGCCGGTGTCACGCGCCACGCTCGACCAGCCGAAGAAGAAGGTCGCCGTGATCGCCAGGCTGCAGACGACGTAGAAGGCCGCCTTCTTCATGCGTCGGGCACGCCCGCGGTCGTGGAGTATTCGAAGTGCAGCGGCGTCTCGGGATGGATCAGCGCATAGGCCGAGCGCGCCGCCACCGCGGCCTCGGCGAAGCCGGTCAGGATGAGCTTCAGCTTGCCGGGATAGGTCACGACATCGCCGACGCCGAAGATGCCGGGCTTGTCGGTCGCCATCGTCGCGGGATCGACGGCGATCTGGTTGCGCTCCAGGCCCAGGCCCCAGTCGGCGATGGGCCCGAGCGACATCGACAGGCCGAAGAACGGCAGCAGCACGTCGGCGTCGATCTTCTTCACCGCGCCGTCGAGGCTCGACACGACGACGGAGGTGAGCTGGCCGTCGGCGCCCTCAAGCCCGTGCAACTGGTAGGGCACGACGAGGTCGATCCTGCCGGCCTGCGCCAGCGCCTTCAGCCGTGCCTCGCTCTCGGGCGCGGCTCGGAACTTGTCGCGGCGATGGACCACCGACACGCGGTCGGCGATCTCGGCCAGCGACAACGCCCAGTCGACGGCGGTGTCGCCGCCGCCCGCGATCACCACGCGCTTGCCGCGGAAGAGCTCGCGCTTGGTGACGTAGTAGAAGACGCTCTTGCCCTCGAAGGCCTCGATGCCGGGCAACGGCGGCCGGTTCGGGCCGAAGGCGCCGACGCCCGCGGCGACGATCACCGCCCGCGCCTGGATGGTCGTCCCCCGGGAGGTGGAGAGCCGCCAGTAGCCGCCGGTCTGCGCTTCGAGCGCCTGGACCTGCTCGCCCAGGTGATAGACCGGCTTGAAGGGCGCCGCCTGGGCTTTCAGCCGCACGATCAGCTCGGCGGCCGCAACGCGCGGGAAGCCCGGGATGTCGTAGATCGGCTTCTCCGGGTAGAGCGCCGTGCACTGCCCGCCGGCATCGTCCAGCACGTCGACGACGTGGCAGGACAGGCGGACCATGCCGCACTCGAAGATCGCGAACAGGCCGACCGGCCCTGCCCCGACGATCACGACGTCGGTCTGGTGATGTGTGTGCCCGTTGGCCATGGCCCTAAAGTGGCTAAGAGAGACCGTAAAATAAAGCCCCCGGACCGTGAGGACCGGGGGCGAAATTGGTAGCTGGGGGCGGACTTGAACCGCCGACCCCGGCATTATGAGTGCCGTGCTCTAACCAGCTGAGCTACCCAGCCATGGGTGCGCGGTAATAAGGGCGCAGGCGCCGGGCTGTCAAGGAAGGGCGGCGCCGGGCGCCAAACGCCCCGCTTTGCGGCTTCAAATAGCCACAAGGGGCCGCTAAATTCCGCCCATGATGCGCGCGACCCCTCTCCTCCTGGTGCTCTTGGCAGGGTCGGCGATCGCCCAGACCGATCGCCCGCCGACGGAATGGATCATCGATCCCACGACCAAGTGCAAGGTCGCCAACGCCTTCCCGTCGGCCGCCGAGACCATCACCTGGAGCGGCCCGTGCAAGGACGGCTACGCCGAGGGCCAGGGAGTCGCGCAATGGTTC
>JAFEFH010000083.1 GCA_018240695.1 Pseudomonadota bacterium
TCGTGTCGATCTGCCTGATCGCGGCCGGCATCGTCGGCATGAAGCTCGCGTAAGAGCCGGGGGAGTTTTCCGATGCGCATGAAGGACAAGGTGGCCCTGGTCACCGGCGGGGCGAGCGGCATGGGCGCGGCGACCGCACGGCTGTTCGCGCGCGAAGGCGCCAAGGCGGTGGTCGTGGCCGACCTGCTCGACAAGGAAGGCGCCGCCGTCGTGGCGGACATCGAGAAGGCCGGCGGCCGCGCCACCTACATGCATCTCGACGTCACCGACGAGGCGCAGTGGAAGGACGCGGTCGACCGCACGGTGGCGCAGCATGGCGGCCTCGACGTGCTGGTCAACAACGCCGGCATCTCGGGCTCGGGCGAGCAGGACCTCTACGACACCGCGGCCTGGAACCGGCTGATGGGCATCAACGCCACCGGCGTCTTCCTCGGCATGAAGTACGGCATCGCGGCGATGAAGAAGGGCCATGCGCAGGGCCGCAAGGGAGGCTCGGTGATCAACCTGTCGTCGATCTCCGGCATCACCGGCCAGGGCTACATCCATGTCGGCTACAACGCGTCGAAGGGCGCCGTGCGCCTGATCAGCAAGGCGGGCGCGGCCCAACACGGCAAGGACGGCATCCGCGTGAACTCGGTGCATCCCGGCCTGATGCCGCCGATGCGTACCTCGGGCCGCACCGCCGATCCGGTGATGCGGGCCAAGACGCTGAAAGGCGTGCCGCTCGGCCGCGCCGGCGAGGTCGACGAGGTCGCCTACGCGATCCTGTTCCTCGCCTCGGACGAGTCTTCTTATGTCACCGGCGCGGAGCTGGTGGTCGACGGCGGCTGGACCGCCATCTGACCGTCCACAATCCCGAGGCGCGCTCCTAGAAGAGCTGGAGCGCGATCATCACCATGCCGACGACCGACACGGCCCACGCCACGGTGCGCAGCCAGGGAATGCCCGCGACGTAGATGATCGCGTAGGCAAGCCGCGCCCAGAAGAAGATCATCGCGCCCATCGCCGTCGTCGCGTTGGCCTTGCCGGCAACCGCGGCGATCAGCACCAGCGCGATGAACAGCACCATGTTCTCGATCATGTTGAGGTGCGCGCGCTTGGCGCGGCCCGCGGCGCCGGTATATTCGCCGATGCCCTCGCGGTTGCCGGCGAGCGTCGACAGGCCGACCGCCTGGTTGCAGAGCGCGGCCGAGACCAGCACCTGCACGAAAGTGAGGACGGTCGAGAACAAGAGATACTTGAGATCCGGAGTCATTGGTTCGTCTCCCCTACTTGGTTCCGAACAGGCGGTCGCCTGCATCGCCCAAGCCGGGGACAATATACCCGTGATCGTTGAGTTTCGCATCGATGGCGGCTGTGAATACCGGCACGTCGGGATGCACTTCGGCGAAGGCGCGCGCGCCCTGCTCGGCGCCCAGGATGCAGATGAACTTGATGCGCTTGGCGCCGCTCTCCTTCAGCCGGTCGACGGCGGCGATGGCGGAATGCGCGGTCGCCAGCATCGGGTCGCACACGATCACGTCGCGGTCGGTCACGTCGCCCGGCATCTTGAAGTAGTACTCGACCGCCTGCAGCGTCTTGGGATCGCGGTAGAGGCCGACATGGCCCATGCGCGCCAGCGGCACGAGGTCGAGCACGCCCTCGGCGAGGCCGAGACCGGCGCGCAGGATCGGCACGATCACCAGCTTCTTGCCGTCGAGCAGCGGCGCCTCCATGGCGGTGATCGGCGTCTCGATCTTCGTGGTGCCCATCGCGAGGTCCTTGGTGGCGTCGTAGCCCAGCAGCAGGCCCATCTCGCGCAGCAGGCGGCGGAAGTTGGCGCTCGACGTCTCCTTGTCGCGCATCTTGGTGAGCTTGTGCTGCACCAGCGGGTGCGACACGACGTGGATCGACTTCGGTAGCGACATTTCTCTCCCCCCTCAAATCTCAGAACACCGTGCCGTCGCTGCGGACGGCGATCGGCGGACCGCCGCCCGGCCGGCGCTCGGCGGCGAGCATCCTGCCGGTGAACCAGGTGCCGGCCTCCAGCACTTTCACCAGCGGCAGGCGCGTGGCGTCCATGCCGAGATGCACGCGCACATGCTCGCCGATCCGGTCGAGCAGCGCCACCGTGAGCGCGCGCCATTCGACGATCGCCTCGTCGCCCGGCGCGAAGCTGTCGGTCAGCAGCGACGTTTGCTTGGGCCTGAGCGCGCCCGCGTCGACCAGCAGCCCGCCGTTGCGATACTCCGGCAGCCCGGTCAGCTCGTCGAGCGCGACGACGGGCAGGCCCGCGCCCTCGATCGGCTCGACCAGGGAATAGGAGAGCCACTGCGAGAGCTTGTGGAACGGCACCAGCCCGAGCGCCCGATGCTCCCACACGTCGCCCATCGGCGTCGGCCAGATCGGCGACAGACGATCGAGCACCGCGGCAAGAATGGCCGCCGCTTTCACCTCAGACCCGCCGGCCACGAGATCGAACAGCGCGCCCGGCCGCTCGAGCCCGACCTCGCCCAGCTTGCGCAGCAGGCCGGCGCGGCCGTCGAGGCCGGTCATGGGATTGTGCGCCTTCACCTGGAAGCCCATGGCGACGTCCATCGGCACGAGCGCGCGCAACCGCTCGGCATCGACCCGGAGCGGATCGCCCTCGGGATCGCGGCTGAACATCCCGTTCGCGAACATGTGGAAGCTCGCCACGCCCAGGCCTTCGGAACGCGCGTAGACTTCACCAGTGCCGGGCTCGCGATAGCGCCAGTCGGGACCGGCGCCGGCATCGAGCAGCACCGACACCACGGCGAGATCGATCCGCCGTCGCGCCACCTCGTCCTTCGGCAACCCCGAGAGCCGCGGCGCCAGCGCCGCCCAGCGGTCGCGGCCGCCCGCCTCGAAATGACGCCAGCGCGAATGGAACGGAATGTCCGCCGGGCTGGCGAAGCGTTTGCGCGTCACGTCGAGCGTCGCCTGCACCGCGCGCTCGAGCCCGTTGGGATCGACCGCGAACCATTGCGAACGCCCGTCCTCGGCGTATTTCAGCATCTCCTCCGCGCGCACGCGGATCGCCGCGGGCGCGCGCAGCCAGGCCAGCGTCTCTTTCACTCGTCGAGGCCCCGGCCCTTCGGCTGGGTGAGGTCGGCGGTGGGCTTGGTCGGCGTGAAGTAGCCGGCGGCCTTCTTGGCATCCATCTCGACCTGGGCGTCGGCGGGGATCAGCTCGTCGGGGATCGGCACCTGCTCGCGGATGTCGATGCCCTGTTCGCGCAGCGCGTCGGACTTCATGTTGCTCATCGAGGCGAAGCGGTCGATGCGCGCGATGCCGAGCCAATGGAACACGTCGGGCATCAGCTCCTGCAGGCGCATGTCCTGTACGCCGGCCACGCACTCCGTGCGGTTGAAGTACTGCGCCGCCGAATCGCCGCCGGGCTGGCGCTTGCGCGCGTTGTAGACCAGGAACTTGGTGACCTCGCCGAGCGCGCGGCCTTCCTTGCGATTGTAGATCACCACGCCGACGCCGCCCTTCTGCGCCATCTCGATGCAGATCTCGATGCCGTGCGCGAGATACGGCCGGCAGGTGCAGATGTCGGAGCCGAACACGTCCGAGCCGTTGCACTCGTCGTGGAGGCGGCAGGCGATCTTCGTCTCGACCTTGCCGAGCTTCGACACGTCGCCGAAGAAATAGATCGTCGAGCCGCCGATCGGCGGCAGGAACAGCTCGAGGTCGGGCCGCGTCACGAGTTCGGTGTACATGCCGCCGGTCTGCTCGAAGAGCACGCGGCGCAGATCGACTTCCTTGACGCCGAAGCGCTCGGCGATGCCGGGCAGCCACCATACCGGCTCGATCGCGGCCTTGGTCACCTTCACGTCGCCCGAGCCGCTCAGGATGTCGTTGTCGGGCTTCAGCCGCCCCGACGCCATCGCCTCCATGATCTCGGGCATGTTCACATGCGCCTTGGTGACGGCGATGGTCGGACGGATGTCCCATCCCGCCGCGAGCTTGTCGGCGAACACGTCGGCCACGAGATGGCCCCACGGATCGAGCGAGACGATCTTGTGCGGATCGAACCAGCTCTCGAACGGGCCGATCTTCTCGGCGGGCGAGGTGTTGGTGAGGTCGGGACGATGGCCGGGCTTCAGCTCCTGCGCCGCGATCGCCAGCGCGCGGTAGATGCCGTAGCTGCCCGAATGCACGCCGATCGCGTTGCGCCTGGCCGGATCGGACACCGTGCCGACCACCGGTCCCCGAAGCTTGGGATCGCGCGCGCCCCAGATCACCGGGGGAGCCGCCTGGCCGCCCTGGGAGGGATGGGTATTCAGTCTGATGTGAGCCATGTGCTTTCCAGATGCCAAACGCCGGGAAAGCGAGGCATTCTAAGCCCTGTGGATGACGAAAGGAAGGCAGGTCCCAACGGCCTGATTTTCCAGCCAAAAGGAGGATTGCCATGCCCGACCTTTTCCCGACCACCGAGGAAGCGAGCCAGGACCAGGCCAGGGAGATCGGCATCGTCAATCACCTCGGCCCCGACTCCTTCAAGGCGGACGGCCTCAGGCCGTTCTTCGAATACCGTCCGCTCGGCATCGACAAGCTGACCGGCGGCAAGGTCGGCGCGCACGTCATCCGCGCCAAGCCCGGCCTGCACGCCGACGCGCCGCGCCACACGCATACGCTCGACTTCCAGTTCGTCTACGTGCTGAAGGGCTGGGCGATCTTCGAATACGAGGGCCACGGCCAGCACAAGCTGGTCGAGGGCTCGACCGTCTACCAGCCGCCCGGAATCAAGCACAAGGAGATCGCCCACTCCGACGATTTCGAGGTGCTGGAGATCACCATGCCGGCCGACTTCGAGACGGGCACCGCCGAGTAGGAAACCTCAGCGCACGTAGCCCGCGTGCACGCCCAGCAGCACGACGAGCACGGCCAGCGACACCACGAAGATGCGCGGGAGTCGCCGCCGCAGCGGCGAGCGCAGCAGCGCCAGTCCCACGACGGCGCTGGCCAGCCCGAGCCCGGCATCGACTGCGCCGTTGGGCGCATGAAGTGCTGCGTCGAAGCCGCCCTTGCGCAGGCCCGCCGTCATGTTCGACAGGCCGTACATCAGGAAGGCGCCGCCGCCGATCAGCAGCAGCAGGCCGACGACGAAATTGATCTGCCTGAGCGGACGCATGCCGCACGATGCGACCGCTTGGCGGCCGGAGCAAGCACGTTATCCCGCCCGAAACGCCGGTTGATTCATCGACGGTGCGCGATCGCGACCAGCCGTCCGCGCTGCTGCTTGATGCCCTCTTCCGTGGCGATCGCCGCCAGCCGGCGCAGGATGGTGACTCTCGCGCGATAGACCATCTCGGGCGGCAGGTGCCCCAAAAAGTTCCCGAACGACGAGGCCTCGAGGAAGCGCACCGCCTGCTCGGCCGACGCATAGTTCTGCTCCATCGGCCGCACCTCGATCGTGGTCGGCGCGAAGCCCGTCATCTCGAACAGCGCGCGCATCTCCTCGTGATCGATCTTGAAGGTGAGGCTCGCGCGCTCGCGCGGGAAGCGGTCGAACGGCGGCTCGGCCAGCACGGAGGCGACCACCTCCTGGACCGGCATCAGCGGGCCCTTGGCGACGGCGCTGATGCCGATGCGCCCGGCCGGCCGCAGCATGCGCCGGAAGGCGAGCAGCGGGCCGGTCTTCTCGGGCAGCCAGTGGAACACCGAGTTGAGGCAGATCACGTCGAAGCTCTGGTCGCGCAGGTGCGCGAGGTCATAGACGTCCGACACCTCGAACGAGAGGTTGCTGCGGTTGCGCGCGCGGTCCATCGCGATGTGGATGCGCGAGGGCAGCGGATCCACGCCGTGCACGCGGCCCGTCGGCCCGACCAGTTCGGCGATGTGATGCGCGAGCAGCCCGGTGCCGGTGCCGACATCGAGCACGCGCTCGCCCGGCCGGATCGCGAGATCGGCCACGAGCTGCTTGCCCATCTCGAACTGGCGCGTGCTGCTGATGCGGTCGTACGCGCGCGCCAGCTCGTCGGTATCGAGATTGAGCAACGGTGCGCCGGGACGCCCCCGGTAGTGCAAGCCCGCCATGGTTCCACGCGCCTCCAGCGGCGCGCAGTGTAGCAAAGCGACCGGAGGGAAACCTACTGCGACCAAAGTCCCGAAAGCTGACGCCAGGCTTACAACCGGACCCGCCCGCCCCTCTCCTCTTTTTTCCTGTCTTTCTCCTCTCCCCCGCTAGGGGGAGAGGTCGGGTGAGGGGCGCGCGCACAGCCCGTCCGTCACGCCCCCTCACCTAGCCTCTCCCCCTTCGGGGGAGAGGAACATGAGTTAAAGGACATGAGTTAGAGCGGGAGGGACACTCGCCCGGTCGTCTCGCCAATCTCGACCACCGTACCGAACGGCTTCGACAGGGCCGCGAAGCGGTCGAGGATCGCCCGCCCCTCCTCCGCGCCCGCGAGCCGCGGCCGGCCACGCTTGTGCCGGGCCTCCTTCCAGCCGAGCGTGATCGGGATCAGCTCGATGCCGGTCAGCCGGCCGTCTTCGTAGGTCAGCTCGGGCAACACCGCCTCCCAGAACCGCTGGTCGGCCGGGAAGCCGCCCTGGTCGTTGTTGGTGCGCTTCTGGTAGACCTGCCCCGGCGTGAGATCGGGATCGGCGCGGAAGCGCTCGTAGGCGTCGGACGGCATCTTGGGCACCAGCTCGTTCTGGCCCAAAAAGTTGCCCAGCGAATAAAAGATCGGCTTGCCCTGGTACACTTCCATGCCGCGCAGCAAATGCGGCCCGTGCCCGACCACCAGGTCGGCGCCGGCGTCGATCATCCGGCGCGCGAAGACGGGAATGAACTCGGCCGGGATCTCCTTGTCGCCGTCCTGCTCGTGGGCGTGCAGCGAGACCAGCACCACGTCCGCCAGGCCGCGCGCCTCGCGGATCCAGCGCACGATGGCGTCGATATCCTTGCCGCTGGCCGTGGTGCGCACGCGCGGCGCGTTGGCGCCGGCCGGCAGCGCGCGGAAGTTCATGCCGTTCACCGGGAACACCGCGGGATCGGACGGCGCGAAGGCGAAGCCCATCTTGATCTTGGCCTGCCGCTCGGACTCCAGGCCGAGCTGGCCCGCGATCTCGCGCAAGGACGCGAGCTGGCTCTCCGTCACCTCGTGCATCGTCTCGAAGTGCAGCGGGTTCAGCCCGGGACGCCCCGGCAGGTCGGGCCGCTGCGCCGAGGCCTCCTGGCCCTTGGCGAAGGACGAGGCGACGGAGATCATCGCCACCGTGCCGTTGGGGTGCGTGTGATAGACGGGCCGCCGCGCATCCTCGAGGTTGCGCCCGATGCCGGCGAACGACAGGCCGCGCGCCTCCAGCGCCTCGATCGTGTGGACGAGGCCCGCCACGCCGTAATCGAGCGCATGGTTGGTCGCCGCCGCGAACAGGCCGAAGCCCGCCTCCGACAGCTCGTCGAGCACCCAGGCCGGCGCGCCGAAATGCGACCCGCCGCTCTCCAGCGCCGGATCGCCGCGATAGTCGTTGGCCAGGACCTCGAGATTGGTGAACGCGACATCCGCCGCCCGCACGCGATCGAACAGCGGCGACAGCACGGGATCGGTGCGCGATTGCAGGCGACGCTGGAGGATGGAGTCGCCGGAGAGGAGGAGGCGGAGGGTATTAGACGGCAAATCCGTGAGAGCAATCATACCGACGCCTACTGACTAACATGCGAGCCAACAGAAACTAGCCTCGCTCCTGCCATCCTACAACGACGTTATTCTCGACAAATACTCGTTCTCTAAATCGGTTCCTGCCGGTCTTTCCATATTTGAAAGTATATTTTGTTTTGGTCTTGTAGACCTTCTCGTCAACATCGACGGGCCGTCCCCACGAATCCGTTAACTGCTCCGCAGTCATCCCCTGTCTAATCCGCTTAGCCATGATGAGATCAACAAGCTCAGCATCCCCATACTTTGCAACCAGACGTTTGCGTCGAGTTCGAGTGTTATGCTGCTTAATCAATACGTAGCCAACCACAACCACAATTAGTAGCGCTAGCAACCCCAATGCCGCCTCCCCCATTTCTTATCGCTACTGGCGTGAGTAGCGTACATGGCATGTAATACTACCAAATAGGACAGAACGCGCGACGAATATCGCTAACTAGCTTGCTCGATCTACGAACGCGCATGATATTTGACTAACTTGGGGGAGCTTCACTCATGACTGACATTGCTCAATCGCCTTTCACCTTCAACGAATTTACCGAGAATCCAGAACCCCGTTGCGCCTGTCTCTTGTTGCTGGACACCTCGGGATCGATGGGTGGAGCGCCAATTCGAGAGCTAAACGCTGGCCTGCGTGCTTTTAAGGAAGAGCTTTTGCAGGACACCCTCGCGATGAAAAGAGTCGAGATAGCGGTTGTTACGTTTGGCCCGGTGAAAGTCGAAAGCGAATTTCAAACTGTCGATATATGGGAGCCTCCCCATCTTACCGCGTCGGGTGCGACGCCTATGGGCGAGGCCATTACTCGCGGCCTTGAAATGCTCAGAAGGCGAAAGGACGAATATAGGGCGAATGCTATCGACGTCTTTCGGCCTTGGGTTTTTCTCATGACCGATGGCGGCCCAACGGACTCATGGCAAGAAGCAGCCGATCTGGTTCGAGCAGGAGAAGAAGGTAAGGGCTTTGCGTTCTTTGCTATCGGAGTAGAAAACGCTGACATGGGCGTGCTTGAGCAGATAAGCGTTCGCGCGCCGGTCAAAATGGCGGGGCTAAAATTCAAAGATATGTTTGCTTGGCTTTCTTCGTCCCTATCTAGCGTGTCTTCGTCTCAACCTGGAACAAAGGTCATGATCCTTCCTCCATCAGGTTGGACGGAGGTCTAGTTTGACCCGCGTGCCTTGGCGAATTGCCATCGCATCAGATGTAGGAACGAGCCACTTGGCATCGGGCACTCCTTGCCAAGATAGTGCTTTGTACACTCTCTTGGATACCCACGACGGTGAAATACTAGTTGCGGTGGTGTGTGATGGAGCGGGCAGCGCCGTGCATTCACACGTTGGCTCTAAGCTGGCGGCCGAAGGTATTGCCCATCAAATCAAAACCTTCTTCGAACTCGGCGGTCAACTCCGCGGTGTGACCCGCAGTATCGTGACTGAGTGGGTCGTCGCCACCGCCAACCTTGTTACAGACAGGGCAATATTGGATGGAAACAGTGCGAAAGATTACTCTTCTACTCTTCTAGTTGCGATCTTGGGTGAGGATTGCGCGATCTTCGCACAGATCGGCGACGGCGCGATGGTTGTTAGCCACGGCGAGGCCGATGGATGGTCGTGGATTTTTTGGCCGCAGCACGGCGAGTACGCCAACCAAACGGTATTTATTCTTTCTGAAAACGCTCTTGATGCTCTCGAATTTTGCAGCGCGCACAGACCGATAGATGAGATCGCATTGTTCTCTGACGGAATTGAGCGTCTGGTTCTCCATGCTGAAACGAAGTCAGTAAACGATGCATTCTTCAACCAAATGTTCGTGCCAGTTAGACAATCTGCAACGAATGGCGAGGACTCAACTCTTTCCGCTGGACTTCAACGCTATTTGGCTTCCGCGCCAGTAGTGGCGCGCACCAATGACGACAAAACGCTCATATTGGCCACACGTAGACCGGCGATCTCGGTCGAAGCATGACCATGATCCGGCCAGACCTTATCGATAGTAAAGGGCAGCCTATTCAACTAGGTGCCGTGCTCGGCAAAGGCGGCGAAGGCACAGTCTACGAGATTGCGCGCAGCCCTGCCACCGCAGCGAAAATCTACCATGCATCACTTGGCGCAGATCGAAGCGCAAAGATAAGAGCAATGCTCGAAATCAAAAGCACACATTTGAGTGCCATCGCGGCATGGCCAAGTGATCTTCTTATCTCGCGTACTACGCGGCAGCCCGTCGGACTTCTAATGCCGCGAATCGTTAACAAGAAAAATGTTCATCACGTATATGGACCGAAAAGTCGTCTCAAAGATTTTCCACGTGCTGACTGGCGATTTTTGGTCCGCACGGCGGCAAATATTGCACGCGCTTTTTCTCTAGTGCATGACGCGCAGTGCGTGATCGGCGACGTCAATCACGGCTCGATAATGGTGGCTGAGGACGCCACAGTGACGTTGATTGATTGTGACAGCTTTCAAATTAGGTCGTCGGGCAAAATCTTTCCGTGTGAGGTAGGGATTGAAACCTTTACGCCACCAGAACTTCAAGAGAAGTCGCTCCGCGACACTGTAAGAACCCCGGACCATGATAATTTTGGACTAGCGGTTATCGTCTTCCATCTTTTGTTTATGGGAAGACATCCATTTGCGGGACGGTTCTTGGGAACCGGTGATATGCCGATTGCAAAAGCTATTAAAGAGTATCGTTTTCCATATGGCGAGCGACATCAAGCGATGCAAATGTTGCCACCGCCCGGAACAGCGCCTCTTTCAATTCTAGGGCGAGATGTTTCTCAACTATTTGAGGCGGCTTTTTGCAGAGGCGCGACTTCCTCTAGCAGACCAACCGCGCGCAAATGGATTTCAGCACTTTCAGATTTGGAAAAGACCGCAAAGCAATGTGCCCTGAGTAAGTCGCACTGGTATCCGATTTTCGCATCTGCCTGTCCTTGGTGCCAAATGGAAGGCCAAGGAGCCAATCCGCTGTTTCCGTTCATCCTCCCCACTGGATCTTATGGGGGTAGCATAAACGTTGAAGGGCTTTGGCGAACGCTCAAAGAGCTGGCAGACCCCGGCACCGCTCCTGCTTCTACAGTACCCGAACCCCCGCCTTCTTCTGAGGCCGAAACAGCGGGCGCGCCGAACAAAGCAGCGAAGCCGACCGCGCTAGCAATAGCAGTGGGTGCATTTGTTATAGGAATGATCGTCAAGCCAAGCTTCTTTCTTGTCTTTGCTATCGGCGCTGGGGTTCTAGGGGTCTTGCTTGAGAGAATTTTATCCAAACATGCCGTGATCGAAACGTTTAGGCTGAGGATGGCACAAGCGGAAAAAGCGTACGCAGACATCAACGCAGATTGGGATCGGCGCGCGAGCGGCTTAGTGTTCTATGAGGCCAGAAGCAATTTTGAGGAGTTAAAAAGGGCATTCGATGCAATTCCACAAAAGAGAGCAGCTGCATTGGATGTTCTACGGAACCAGCAGCGGGGTCTTCAGCTAGATCGCTTCCTCGCAGGCTTTGAAATCGAAGACGCTCAAATTGATTCTATTGGCCCTGGACGAAAACGCTTGCTGGCGTCCTATGGGATCGAGGCTGCTGACGACGTTGTAGTTAGCCGCCTCAACGCAGTCCCCGGCTTTGGGCCCAAAATGGTTGGCAAACTTCTTCGGTGGCGTCGATCGGTCGAATCGAAATTTGTATTCGATCCTTCGAAAGGTAACGATCCAAGAGATGTTGCCAAAGTCGAACAAGACATTTTGGCGGCTCGTCAGAAGATAGAAATATCGATCCGAGCCGCACATACGCGGACAATTCAAGCGCACATTGAATTGTCGAGAATCCGACTTTCAATGAGAGAGCAAGTCGACCAAGCGGCTCAACTTCTGGGGCAAGCTCGCGCAGATTATCGGTTTGTCTCAGGTAAGTAACTGCACTGCGCTCGAGCCGCACTCCCATCTTCAAATTTGCAACACGAGAACTGGCCTTCACAGTGGCCCCAACCATTCGCGCGGCTGCACAACACCAAGCCGCATCGCCGCCTGCGCGTTGCGCTCGGGGCTGTCGGCCAGCACCCAGCCGCTGGTCAGCATGCGCGTCATGTACTGCCTGTTGTAGAGGAAGCAGACGATGAGCTGCCACCAGCCGACGGTCACGATGGTGAACAGAAGGTGCAGCGCCGCGATGCCGAGTTCACCGCGGAAGACCGGCACAAGCCAGCCGAAGAACAGATAGGTCCAGCTGAAGCCGAAGTAGCCTTTGCGGGTCAGGCCGGATTGGCTGTGACGAATCAGGACGGCGGTGGCCATGATGTGTGTCTCCCCTATTCCCCGGTGGTGAGTATAGGGCGGGTGGATGGGCAGGAAAGGTCTCTCGGCTTCGCTCGGGATGACAGTGGGGGGTGGTGCGACCTGGGTGCGCCGAAGGCGCAATAAATCCCTTGGGTAGCGGCGCACGGCGTGCGCTGGATGGCGAGAAGAGAGGTCCTCGGCTTCGCTCGAGATGACGGGGTGTGGCGTGGCAATTCTCCTGTCATCCCGAGCGTAGCGAGGGATCCTTCGACGGCGCCAAATGCAGGCGGGCCCGGCACTATCCGGCCCTATGTGACCAAGATGGGTGTTTGGCGCGACTGGCCCTATGATGGGACGGTCGATGTTACGTCCCGCGAGGGCGTCCGTTTTATTTTCGTGATTTAAAAACGGAAATAACGGAAACCCGCGCGGGCCCGCACAGGAGCCGTCCGCATGAAGATCGGAATTTTTTCCACGTTCATGTCGCCCCACGCGACGCCCGCCATGATCCGCGACTTCGGGCGGCGCGCCGAGGAGATGGGGCTCGACTCGATCTGGATGGGCGAGCACGTGGCGCTGTTCGACCGCAACACCTACGGCTATCCCGGCTCGAAGGACGGCCGCATCCCCGTCCCGCCGGGCGGCGGCATGCTCGACGTCACGGCGACCTTCGGCTTCCTGGCGGCGGCGACCACGCGGCTGCGCTTCGGCACCGGCGTCGCGCTCGTGCCCCAGCGCAACCCGATCTACACCGCCAAGGAGATGGTGACGCTGGACTGGCTGTCGGACGGCCGGCTGGATTTCGGCATCGGCGTCGGCTGGAACAAGGAGGAGGTCGAGGCCTGCGGCTATCGCTGGGAGGATCGCGGCGCGCGCTGCGACGAGTTCCTCGAGGTGATGCGCCGCCTCTGGACCGAGCCGGTCGTCGACTTCAAGGGCAAGTGGGTGTCGTTCGAGACGCTGCGGATGGACCCCAAGCCGGTGCAGAAGCCGCACATCCCGATCATCGTCGGCGGCTATGCCGATGCCGCGTTCCGGCGCGCCGTGCAGTTCGGCGCGGGCTGGTACGGCTTCAACCTCGATCCCGCGCGCACGAAGGCGATGCTGGAGAAGCTCGACGCGGCGTTCGCCAAGGCCGGGAAGAAGCGCGACGGCAAATACGAGATCGTGGTGACGCCGCCGATGAAGATGGCGCCGGAGTGGCTCGACGAATACCGGGCGCTGGGCGTGCACCGGCTGGTCGTGAACCTCGGCGGCCAGAAACCCGACCAGGTCGACGCGCGGCTGCCCGAGATCGCGGCGCTGGTGAAGAAGGCGGCGTAATCATGTGGGACCGCGGGCCTCCAGGCCCGCCTCATGAGCGGGCCTGGAGGCCCGCGGTCCCAAAAGAAAGAGGAGACGTGCCATGAACCTCGAAACCCTCCTCCCGCTCGGCAAGGTCGATCCCGGGTTGCGCGCGCCGGAGATCGCGCTCGACCTGCACTCGATCGGGGCGTCGGCGCGGCTGCTGGAAGAGATCGGCTATACCGGGCTGGTGGTCGAGGAGACCAAGGACGATCCGTTCGTGCTGATGGCGCTGGCGGCGCAGGCGACGACGACGCTGCGCATCGGCACCTCGGTCGCCATCGCCTTTCCGCGCTCGCCCACCGTGACGGCGATGAGCGCGTGGACCCTGGCCAAGCTGTCGCGCGGCCGTTTCGTGCTGGGGCTCGGCACGCAGGTCAAGGCGCATATCGAGCGGCGCTACGGGCTGCCGTGGTCGCCGGCCGGCCCGTGGATGCGCGAGTACGTCCAGGCGGTGCGCGCGGTGTGGGCGCACTGGCAGACCGGCGCGCCGCTCGACATCAGGGGGCCGCACTACAACATCAACCTCATGGTGCCGCTGTTCAATCCGGGGCCGATCGAGCATCCCGACATCCCGATCCATGTCGCGGCGGTGAATTCGGTGATGTGCAAGATGGCGGGCGAAGTGGCCGAGGGCATCAGGCTCCATCCGGTGTGCACGCCCTCCTACATCGAACAGGTGATGCTGCCCGCGGTGCGCGAGGGCGCGGCCAAGGCCGGGCGCCCGCTCGACCGGTTCCAGACCTGCATGAAGCCGCTGGTCGCCACCGCGGCCACCGAGGCCGAGCTGGTGCCGAAGGTGCGCGACGTGCGCGCGCGCATCTCCTTCTATGCCTCGACGCCGCAATATCGCGCGGCGTTCGATCACCTGGGCCTCGGCGACCTCGCCGACCGGTTGAAGCTGCTGTCGCGCGCGCAGAAGTGGGAGGAGATGCCGCAGCACATCGACGACGAGGTGCTGCACCAGTTCGTCACCATCGGCACCTACGACACGATCGCGGCGAAGCTGCTCGACCGGTTCGGCGGGCTGATCACCGATTGCGAGTTCTCGATCGCGGTGAAGACGGACGAAGACAAGGAACGCCTGCGCGCGCTGGCAAAGGAGATCCAGGGGAAGAGCCTGAAGACGGCGCAGGCTGCCATCGTTGGCGCATGACCCCATCGCCCCGTATGACGGGGCACTTCCCCATCTGAATGGGGAAGATGAAGAAAGCTTTCCTCCCCATTCAAATGGGGAGGTGTCGGCGTCTTACGCCGACGGAGGGGTCATGAACTCACCCGTACCTTACCCGCCCCGGCAGCTCCTCCGCCTCGACCTCGGGCACGAAGACGTCGCGGCCGGGGACGTAGCTGCGGTTGTTCTGGCGCGGGTTGCGGTTGACCAGCGGGCGCAGGTACATCGGGTGCGTGATCGAGCGCACCTCGTGCTCGATCTTGAACAGCTTCTTGCCGGCTTCGTCGACGATGTCGACGAAGCGGTACTGGTAGCGGTTGCTCTCCTCCGACAGCACGCCGCGCTCGACCAGCGCCTGGTGCGGGCGCGAGAAGTTGGCGACGTAGACCTGGATGTGATGGCCGTCATAGTCGGCGGGCGGGTTCGCGCTCTCGCGGAACACCAGCTCCTGGCCCTTGCCGACGGAGACATGCGCGGCGTTGTTCTCGACCCGCGTCCGGGTGTCGAACACCTTCTCGTAGAAACCCGCGATGCCCTTGGCGGTGCCGGCCGGCACGTCGAACTCGATGTACGGCATGCCGATCTGCATGTCGCCGAAGCGCTCGCCCGGTTGGTGCACGACGATCCTGTTGCCCCACGGGCAGGTTGTCTCGACATGGTCGTTGTGCTCGGCGAAGGCGTACTGCGTGCCCTCGAGCGGCTTCTTCATATTGCCCAGCCGGCGCAGCAGATGCTCGCGGTCGGGGATCACCAGGCCGACCTTGCCTCGCAGCTTTTGTGCGGGCCCCGTGGGCAGGTGGAACTGGCTGCGCGCGCCGACATTGATCCACATATTGTCGGTGCTGGTCATCATGTACGGGTCGCGCGTGAGGCCGAGCGCGCTGACATAGAACTGCGTCGCGGTGCCCTGGTCGGCGACCTGGAGGTTGGCGTGCTCGAGGCCGACGATGTTGCCGAGATCCTCGCCGGCGCGGTCGTAACTGCGGGTCGCGGTCTGCATGGCTCAGCGCACCGGTTCGAGGACGACGACGGGAATCTCGCGGCCCGGCACCTTCTTCTGGTAATCGGTGTAGGGCGGCCAGAACTTCACGGCCTCGTCCCACAGCTTGGACCGCTCGGCGCCATGCGCGTCGCGCGCCTTGGCCTTCACCGTCCTGGTGCCGACCTGCAGCTCGACCTCGGGGTTGGCCTTGAGATTCTTGTACCAGCCGGGATGGTCCGGCGCGCCGCCCTTGGACGCCACGATGAAGTAGTTGCCGCCGCTCTCGCCGTAGAACAGCGGGAAGAGATACTTCTCGCCGGTCTTGCGGCCCTTCGTCACGAGCAGCAACGCGGGCACGGTGATCTCGCGGTCCATGCCGGGCGGCTTGATCGTGTACATGTGGCCGTCCTTGCCGCCGCTCTTCAGGTAGCGGTCGATGTGATCGGACATCCACTGCGGCAGGCCGGTCGGGATCTTGGCGTCGATCATGGGCAAATCCTCCTGCGCTCCTTTTACCGCCGTTCGGGACGGAACCCAAACCCGCCGCGGTCATTATTACGCCGTGTCCTACGCCCATTCCGTTCTTCAGTCCGGCGAGACCATCAAGGCGGTCGGCAAGCTGCACTGGACCGTATTCCTGCGCGGCCTGATCTTCGCGATCGTCGGCCTGGCGTTCCTGCTCTACGGCTACAACGCCCAGGCGGTGGGCCGGCGCGACGTGGCGAGCGTGCTGGTGATCGTCGGCGCGCTTCTGACGCTGATCGGCGTGGCGCTGCTGGCGGGTGCGTGGTTCCGCCGCTGGATCACCGAGATTTCGGTCACCACACATCGTGTGATCTACAAGACCGGCTTCATCCGCCGCCACACGGTCGAGATGAACATGGACAAGGTCGAGACGGTCGACGTCGACCAGTCGATCCTGGGCCGGATGCTGGGTTTCGGCACGATCCGCGTGCGCGGCACCGGCCAGGGGATCGAGAGCCTGCGCGGCATCTCCGATCCGATCGGATTGCGCAACGCGATCACGGCAGGCTGACAAAAGGGGCCCTCTCCTGCCATACAGGCGGCGGGGAGACCTTTTGATGCGCGTCGAAATCCTGTGCACCGGTGACGAGATCCTCACCGGCAAGACGATCAACACCAACTACAGCCACATCGCGCGGCGCTTCACCGAAGTGGGGCTCGACGTGCACTGGGGCACCACCGTGGGCGACGACCGCGCGACCCTGCTGAAGGCGTTCCTTCAGGCGGGCGAGCGCGCCGACGCGGTGATCGTGAACGGCGGCCTCGGCCCGACGGTCGACGATCTCAGCCAGGAGCTGGCGGCCGAGGCGTGCGGCGTCCCGCTGGTGCTGAACGAGATGTGGCTCGAGCGCATGACGCAGTCCTATGCGCGGCGCGGGCGCGTGATGCCGGCCAACAACCGCAAGCAGGCGATGCTGCCGGAGGGCGCGGAGTTCGTCGACAATCCGATCGGCACGGCCTGCGGCTTCGCCGTCACCATCGGCAAGGCGCGCTTCATCTTCACGCCCGGCGTGCCGCGCGAGATGCGGCGCATGCTCGACGAACAGGTGATCCCGCGCTTCCTCAAGATCGCGGGCGTCAACGTCGTGACGCGGCTGAAGCGCTTCCATTCGTTCGGCATCGGCGAGAGCCGCGCCGACGAGATGCTGGCGGGGATTCCCGGCCTCGCCATCGACGGCGACATCAAGCTGGGCTTCCAGGCGCATTTCCCCGAGCTCGAGACCAAGCTCGCGATCCGCGCCGCCGACGAGGCCGAGCTGATGCGGCGGCTGGCGCCGGTCGAGGCCGAGGTGAGGAAGCGTCTCGGCAACTTCGTAGTCGCCGAGGATAACGACACCTTGGAAAGCGTCGTGCTCGCCGCCCTTAAGAGCGGCGGCCAGACCCTGGCGATCGGCGAGACGGTGACCGGCGGCATCGTGGCCGCGCGGGTGGCACCCCTGCCCGGCGCGGAGGGCGTGTTCAGGCGCGGCACGATCGCGCCTGCGGTCTCGACCGAGGCGTTGCTGAAGGAGAGCGGCGCGTCGATCGCGCTGGCGGTCGACGTGAAGCTCGACGACAGCATGGACAAGCCCGACTCCGGCGGCACGGTGACCATCGCGATCGCCGGCGCCAAGGGGTCGGTCACGCGCACCGCGCGGCTGGTCGGCAACCGCGACTGGGTGCGCAACGGCGCCTGCGAGCTTGCGCTCGACGGCCTGCGTCGCCATCTCAAGGGCTTGCCGGTCGACGAGCGGATCGACTTCGAGCGGCGGTAGGCGGTTAGCCCCAGGGGAATTAGCGCAATTAGCGCTACCCCGCTGTGTAGGTGCGGATCGCGGCCACGATATCGTCGACCCGCGCCGCCATCAGCCGCTCGCCCTTGAAGGCGGTGGCGCGGGTGGGATCGCCGGTGGCGCCGGTGGTCTCGAACGGCCCGTCGAGCCTGAGCCGGTCCATGCGGACGGACCTCGGCTCGAGGGCCAGCACGACCGAGGTCTCGCGCTCGTCGGCGTGACCGCCGTCGGGGTTCTCGATCAGGCCGTCCGCCGCCCGGCCCAGGGAACGCATGTGCAGGACGAGCAATGCACCTGCATCGCGCGCCACCTCATCGACCGGCTTCTCGGTCGAGACGCCGGTGTTGAGGAGGACGATGTGCTTCACGCCATGGTCGCGGAAGTTACCGACCAGTTCCCGCAGCACCGCCTTGAAGGTGTCGGCCGAGAGATGCTGGCTGCCGGCAAACGCCGTGAACGCGGGGTAATAGCCGAACCCCACGACCGGCGCGGCCACCACCGGCAGCCGGTCGATCACGCCCTGCGCCAGCGCCCGCGCCGTCAGCGCGTCGGTCTTGAGCGGCAGATGCGGACCGTGCGCCTTGGACGCCGCGCCGATCGGCACGATCACCGCCGCGCCCGCCTCGAAGCGCGCCTTCGCCTCCGGCCAGGTGAGATCCTCCAGCCATGCGCCCGTCGTCATTTGTCGCCCACTCCCGGCACGATCATCTTCCGCCATTTGGCTTGCGGCGCGTTGTCGTCGAGCACGATCCGCCCGGCCACTTCCGCCACGCCGAGCTCGCGCCAGAACGCCGCGAGATCGACCGCCTCGCCCTTCTGATGGTAGCGCTCGACCAGCCCGCTCACGACCGTCGTGCCCGTCGCGCGGTCGCAGGCCGCGACATAGTCCGCGAGCCGCACCGTCTTCGGCGCGTCCATGCCGCCGCGCAACGCGCCGATCAGGCAATCCT
>JAFEFH010000084.1 GCA_018240695.1 Pseudomonadota bacterium
TCGGGGATGCCGTGCTCGACCTCGAGCACCGGCCCTTCGGTCCAGATGCGCGGCGCCTCGACGGCTTCCTGGAGGCTCATGCCGTGGTCGATCAGGTTCACGAGCGCCTGGAAGACCGACGGGAAGATCTTGCGGCCGCCCGGCAGGCCGAGCGCGTAGCGGATGCGGCCGTCACGCAGCGCCATGAACGGCGACATCGACGTGGTGACCCGCTTGCCCGGCGCGATCGACAGCGCCTTGCCCGGCCGCGGGTCGAACGTGCCCATGTAGTCGTTGGGCACCATGCCGGTGCCCGGCACGATGAAGCGCGCGCCGAACAGGCTGTTGATGGTCTGCGTGGTGCAGACGACGTTGCCCATGCCGTCGGCCACCGTGAGATGCGTGGTGTCGGCGCCCTCGCGGCCGGTGATGCCGCTGGTCCAGCGCTTCGCGTTCTTCATGTCGATGCCGGCGCGGCGCTCGTCGGCATAGGCCTTCGAGGTCAGCCGCTCGACCGGCACCGTCACGAAGGCCGGGTCGCCGCTCGCCGCCGCGCGGTCGGCGAAGGCGATCTTCAGCACCTCGGCCAGCAGGTGCAGCATGTCGACCGTGCCGAAGCCCATCGCGGCCACGTCGTAGCCCTCCAGGATGTTCAGCATCTGCGTGATGTGCACGCCCGAGGCGGCGGGCGGCGGCGGGCCGATCAGCTCCCAGCCGCGATAGGTGCCGCGGATCGGCGCGCGCTCGGTCACGCGGTACTCGGTGAGGTCGCGGCGGGAGACGAGCCCGCCGTTCTTCTCCATGCACTCGGCCAGCCGGTCGCCGAGCGGCCCGCCGTGGAGGGCGCCTTCGCCGGTCGCTGCGATCAATTCCAGCGCCTCGGCATAGTCGCCCTGCACCAGCCGCTCGCCGGCCTTGAGCGGCGTGCCCTTGGGCAGCAGCCGCGCGGCGGCGAGCTTGTCCTTCGCGAGGTCGGGCGCGGCGCTCTCGATGCAGTCGCTGAGATAGGGCGTGACGATGAAGCCGCGCGCGGCGTGGCGGATCGCGGGCTGCATCACGTCGGCCAAGGACATCGTGCCGTAGGTGCGCAGCGCATGGCACCAGGCCAGCAGTGAGCCCGGCGCGGCGACGGCCTTCGGCCCGACCTCGTTCTCGCGGCCTTCGACGGCGAAGTTCTCCGGCGGAGCGCCGGCCACCGGACGGTACATGTCGGGCCGGGCCGCCAGCGGCGCGGCGCTCATGCCGTCGACGATGCGGTGGCTGCCGTCGGCCAGCCGGATATGGCAGGTCGTGCCGCCGATCAGCCCGACCATCATCGGCTCGACGACGGTCAGCGCGAACTGCATGGCGACGGCGGCGTCGACGGCGTTGCCGCCGCCCGCCAGCATCTCGAGGCCGGCGGCCGAGGCCAGCGGATGGTTGGAGGAGGCCATGCCCCGCCGCCCGTGGGCCGGCTGCTTCTCGCAGGTGAAGACGGTGCCGGCGCGGCTGCGCCAATCGTTCGTTGTCATTGAGAAGGCTCCGTTATCGATGCGCCCCATGCTACTAGTGCATCCGAGGACGGCACGAAACAGGGACGGAAGGGCAGGATCGCATGGCGAGGACCGGCAAGGTGATCAAGTCCGTCGCGACCACCGCGTTACGCGCGGCGGCCGCGGCGGCGACGGCGGTCGTGGTGGAGAAGATGACCGACGCGATCGCGGAGAAGGTCCATGAGCTGGACCGGACAGGGACCAGGCTGAAGGAGCAGGCGCCCGCGGCGGCGGCGACGGGCAAGGTTGCGGCAAAGGCAAAAGCCAAGGCGAAGAAGGCGCCCAAGGCGAAAAAGGCGGCAAAGGCCAAGAAGCCGGCGACCAAGCGTCGTCGGCGTTAAGGATATTGCCCATTGCGCAATAATATCTTGACAAACCGATGCGATTAACGCATAGTCGATTCTATGCGCCGCATCCATTTCCTCGACCGACTTGGCCCCGGTGCCGGCTCGCGAGGGGCTCGCGAGCCCTCGCGAGGAATCGGCTCGGACGCCGGTGGCGCCTGTATCGAAGGCGATTCCTCGCGAGGACGGAATTTTCTCAGTGGAACGTGCGCCCCGAATCGATGACCAGCGTCTGGCCGGTCGTCGTGTTGGTCCTGCACATGGTGACGACCTGGTCGGCGACGTCGTCCTTGTCGGCCGCGACGCCCAGCAGCGAGGCCTTCTTGTTCACCTCGACCGCCTCGGGCCGCAGGTTGGCGGTGGCGCGCGTGCCTTCCAGCAGGCCGGGCGCCACGCAGTTCACCAGCACTTCCGGCGCCAGCGCGACGGCCATGCACTTCGTCAGGTGGATGAGGCCCGCCTTGGAGACGGCGTAGGCGATCGACGAGCCGGTCGGACCGAGGCCCGCCACGGACGAGATGTTGACGATGCGGCCCGCGCCGCCCTTCTTCATCACCGGTCCCACCGCCTTGGTGAGCAGCATCGGCCCGGTGAGGTTGATGTCGATGATCTTGGTCCATTCCTCGTAGGTCAGGCCGTCGAGATCCTTGAAGGCGATCGCCTTGTTGTAGGCGGCGTCGTTGATCAGGATGTCGAGGCGGCCGAAGCGCTTCACGACGTCGTCGACCAGCTTCTGCACATCCGCGCGCTGCGTCACGTCGCAGGCGAAGGTCGCGGCGCTGACCTGGTGCTTTTGCAGATCCCGGGCGACGCCTTCGGCCTGGTCCCTGCTCTTGGCGTAGACGACGGCGATGTGACAGCCCTGCGCCGCGAGCGCGTGACAGATGCGCTGGCCGAGCCCGCCATTGCCGCCGGTGACGACGGCGACCTTGCCCTTGAGTTCCATGGCTTCCCCCGAATGTTGCTAGATGTCTTCGTATCGCGCGCCGTCCATGCCGAGAAGGGCATGGGCTTCGTCGAGCGAATTGACGATGGAGAGTCCGGCGATGCCCGCCTGGCGCTGGCTGTGCGCGAACGCATCCACGAGACTGCATCCGCTGGCCTGGGATTGCACCATCACGCGCTGCCCGCGCAGGATCGACGGGCGATTGCCGCGCTCTGCCGCCCTGCTCTGCGGCACGGCGAGGGCCGCGACCTCGCTGAAATCGTAGAGTCCGCGGATCGGTGGCCCGGCCGGCCTCTCCTCGCGCGACAGGAAGCTGACCAGTTCGAGGTCGAGATCGAGCAGGTCCTGGGTGGCGATCACGCCGACGGCCTTGGCCTTCAGCACACGATGCGTGGGCTCGAAACTCAGGTGAAAGGGCATCGGAAAGGAGATCGGGGCAAGGCGTTCATGGACGGCCTTGTTATCCCTCCTTGTGTCGACGGTCCAAGTCCTTTGTGGCGTCGGCCGTGCAGGCGGCGTGCGGACTTGTCCCTAACGCATGGGCAGCGGATACATCTGCCCGCCGTCGCGCCACAGCGCGTTGGCCCCGCGCCTCAGGCCGAGCGGCGAGCGGCTGCCAAGATTGCGCTCGAAGCTCTCGCCGTAGTTGCCGACCTGGACGATGACGTTGAAGGCCCAGGATTCGTCGAGGCCGAGGGCGCGGCCGTTGCCCGGCGCCCGGCCGAGGAGGTTGCGCACAAGAATGTCGTGCGACTCGCGCCGTTCGCGGTCGACGTTGGATTGGGTGAGTTCGAGCGCCTCGGCTTCGACCATCGCGTTGTGCGTCCAGCGCACGACGTCGAGCCAGGCCTTGTCGCCACCGCGCACGTAGGGGCCGAGGGGCTCGCGCGATATGACCTCGGGCAGCATGCGCACGCCCGCGGCCTTGTTGCGGCGCACGAAGGTCGAAATCAGCGCCGTCGCATCTTGCGTGACGGCTACGCATTCGCCGTTCAGGAATGCGTCGTACATCGCTCCTTCGTCGGCGAAGGCCAGCGGCCGGACGGACAGTCTGCGCACGCGGAACCAGTTCTGGAGATTGAGCTCGTGCGTCGAGCCACGGGTCAGGCAGATCGACCCGTTGCGCAGATCGGCGAGCTCCCGCGCCGCCGAGTCCTTCGGTACCACGATCGCCTGGCCGTCATAGTAGTTGACGGCGGCGAACTGGATGTCGGAGGCGGCGTCGCGCTGGAGCGTCACGGTCGTGTTGCGCGCCATCATGTCGACGGTGCCGGCGCGCAACGCGTCGAAACGCTTGTCCGACGGCAGCGGCACGAAATCGACCCTGGTCGCGACGCCGAGGACCGCCGCCGCCACCGCGCGGCAAAGGTCGACATCGAGGCCTTCCCATTCGCCCACAGCGTTGCGCAGCGAGAAACCGGGCAGGGCGCCGTTGACGCCGCACACCAGGCGGCCGCGCTTCTTGACCGTGTCGAGCGTGGAGTCGGCGCTCGCGGAGGTGACGCCCAGCGCGAGGAGGCCGGCCGCCAGGGCGAGGGAGGCGAGAAGCCGTGGAGGGGCGCGCATCGGCGTGCGGGCTCAACGCAGCGGCGGCGCATACATCGCGCCGCCCCTGGTCCACAGGGCGTTCACCCCGCGCCCGAACTTCAGCGCCGAGCCTCCGCCCACGTTGCGCTCGAAGATCTCGCCGTAGTTCCCGACCTGCTTGACGATGTTGTAGGCCCACTTCTCGTCGAGACCGAGGATCTTGCCGTTGCCGGGCCGGACGCCCAGCAGGAGCTGGACGTTGACGTCCTTGGCTTCGAGCTTGCCGTCGACGTTGTTTCTCGTGATCTCGCGCTCCTCGGCCTCGAGCATCGCGTAGTGCGTCCAGCGCACGACGTCGAGCCAGGGCGAATCGCCGTTGCGCACATAGGGGCCGAGCGGCTCCTTCGAGATGATGTCGGGCAGCATCATGTAGTCGTCGACCTTGCCGCTCTGCACGATCGCCGCGGCGAGCGCCGTCGAATCCTGCGTCACCGCCTGGCAGCGGCCGGCGAAAAAGGCCGCATACATCTGCTCCTGCGTGTCGAAATTGAGCGTGTAGATGGTGAAGCCGCGCAGGGTGAACCAGGCGGCCATGTTGAATTCGTGCGTCGTGCCCTTGGTGACGCACACCGTCTTGTCGGCCAGTCCGCTGACGCGCGTGAGCTTGAGCTGCTTGGGGACCACGAAGGCTTGCCCGTCATAGTAGTTGATCGCGGCGAAGCGGGCGTGCACGCCGGCGGAGCGCTGGAGGCTGACGGTGGTGTTGCGCGCAAGCACGTCGATGCTGCCGGTTTCGAGCGCCGCGAACCGGCGCTCCGCCGTCAGGGGCGTGTAGGTGACCTTGGTGGCGTCACCCAGCGTCGCCGCGGCGATGGCGCGGCAGAGATCGACGTCGAGGCCTTCCCACTGCTTGGCGGCGTTCTGCATCGAGAAGCCCGGTGCGGCGCCGTTGACGCCGCAGGACAGCGATCCTCGTTTGCGCACGGCGTCGAGCGTGGCTTGTGCGGACGCGGGTTGGGTCACAGGCAGAAGAACGCACGCCGCCAACACGATTGCGATAAGTCGCATGACGATCCCCCCGGGGTGCCGCCGAAGCGTAGATACAACTGAAGGTCGCGTCCAATTGATCTAACTGCATCCGATGGTTAGGTCATTTCGTTCAAATGAACTATTTGACATGTTCAAATGAACTTTTAGACTTCTTAGTGCTATTGAGGTCGAAATATGCAAGCGACTGAACGCCCACATCTGATCCTGGATCGTGTTCGCCGCTCGGGCGAACTGTCCATCGATGCCCTTGCCGACGAGTTTGCGGTGACGCCGCAGACCATCCGGCGCGTGGTCAACCAGCTCTGCGAAGACGGACTGCTGCGGCGGGTCCATGGTGGCGTGAAGGCGATCGGGCCGACACAGAACCTCGCCTACGAGAGCCGGCAGGTGCTGAACCTCGAGGCCAAGACGCGGATCGCGCGCGACGTGGCGCGCTTCATTCCCGACGGCGCGTCGCTGTTCATGGGCCTCGGCACGACGCCCGAGTGCGTGGCCGCGGCTTTGTCGAACCATCGCGACCTGCGCGTCTTCACCAACAGCCTGAACGTCGCCTCGGTGCTGGCGCGCCATCCCGACGTCGACATCACCATCGCGGGCGGCACCCTGCGGCGGCGCGATCGTGACATCATCGGCGCCTCCGCCGTCTCCTTCTTCGGCCGCTTCCGCGCCGACTTCGCGATCTTCGGCATCGGCGGCCTCGACGAAGGCGGCATGCTGCTCGACTTCGACGAGGGCGAGGTCGAGGCCCGCCGCGCCATGGTCGACGGCTGCCGCACCGCCGTGCTGGTCGCCGACACCAGCAAGTTCGGACGCGGCGCCACCGTGCGCGGCGGCCACCTGCGCGACATCGATCACTTCTTCACCGACGGCCCCGTGCCGGCCGCCTTCACGGCGACCGTCGCGGAAGCGCGCGTCGAGCTTCATCAAGCTGAAGAACGGAACGCCTAAGAAGGCCAGATCAAAGGGAGGACACCATGCTCGTTTCCAGGAGGCGGCTCGCCAAGGCCGCCGTCGCCGTCGCCGCCGTTTCAACCTCCGGCGGGGCATTCGCCCAGGCCGACACGCGGCCGACGCTGCGCGTCGCGGTGCAGGCCAATCCGCCGACCGCCGAGCCGCTCGATGCCGAATCGAACGTCGGCTACCGCAACAACTACTCGATCCATGACACGCTGCTGCAATTCGACTATGCCGGCGACTTCTCGATCAAGGGCCATCTCGCCGAGAAGTGGAGCTGGGTGTCGCCGACCGTGCTCGAGGTCACGCTGAAGCGCGGCCTGAAGTTCCACGACGGCAGCGAGATCACCGCCGAGGACGTGGCCTTCTCCTTCGGCCCCGAGCGTCTGACCGGCGACCAGGCGCCGGGCAAGCCGATGGTGCGGCGCTACTGGGTCAGCCTCGGCAAGGTCGAGGCCGTCGACCGCTACGTCGTGCGCTTCACCACGACCTACGAGGACCCGATCTTCGAGCAGCGCCTCACGGCGTGGACGGCGCAGATCATCAGCAAGGCGGCCTACCTCAAGGCCGGCGACTACAACGCGTGGCGGCTGAAGCCAGTCGGCGCCGGCCCGTTCAAAGTCGAGCGCATCACGCCCAACGATTCGGTCGTGCTGACCGCGCATGACGGCTACTGGGGCGGCAAGCCCAACGCCAAGTCGGTGATCTTCAAGGTCGTGCCGGAAGTGGCGACGCGCATCGCGGGACTGCTGTCGGGCGACTACGACATCGCCACGGATCTGCCGCCGGACCAGCTCGAGGTGGTCGAGCGCAACAAGGCCAAGGGCGTCAGCATCGTCGGCGGCCCGATCAACAATCACCGGCTGATCTGGTTCGACAAGAACCATCCGGTGCTCAAGGACCCGAGGGTGCGCCAGGCGATGATCCTGTCGATCGACCGCGCCGCCATCGTCGACGCGATCTGGAACGGCCGCACCAAGCTGTCGAACGGCCTGCAATACGACTTCTTCGGCAAGATGTATCTCGCGGATTATCCGGCGTACCGCTACGACCCGGAGGGTGCGAAGAAGCTCCTGAAGGAGGCGGGCTACAAGGGCGGCGAGATCACCTTCCGCGCCATGAACAACTACTACACCGCCGAGCTGCCGACGGCGCAGGCGATGGTGTCGATGTGGCAGTCGGTCGGCCTCAACGTGCGCCTGGTCATGGTCGAGCCGGGCGGCGGGCTGATGGCCGACGGCAACGGCCGTGCGGCCGGCGATTGGTCGAACTCCGCGCTGCTGCCCGATCCGCTGTTCTCGCTGTGGAGCCAGCACGGGCCCGCCAGCGCGCAGAAGGCGCGCGGCATCTGGGAGAACGAGGAGTTCTACAAGCTCGGCGAGAAGCTCGAGCGCTCGACCAAGCTCGAGGACCGGCGCGCGGCCTTCCGCGCCATGCTCGACATCAACGAGTGGACCGATCCCGGCGTCAGCACCCTGCACCAGAACGCGGTGTTCTACGGCATCCGCAACAACGTCAACTGGAAGCCCTACGTCTTCCTCTACATGGACCTCGCGCCGCAGCGGCTGAAGTTCACGTAAAGAGCGCGAGGCCTCCTTTCCATGTCGCTGATGTCGATCGACAATCTGCGCGTCCGCTTCCCGTCGGCGGCGGGCACCGTCTTCGCGGTGAACGGCGTCAGCCTGTCGATCGAGCCGGGCGAGATCCTGGGCATCGTGGGCGAGAGCGGCTCGGGCAAGAGCGTGACCTGCCAGTCGCTGATGGGCCTGCTGGGACCGCGCGCCCGCGCCTCGGGCCGCGTCACTTACGACGGCCGCAGCGTGGAGATCGGCGAGATAGTGGCACTGCGCCGCGCCGGCGGTTTCCCGGCAGCGATGATCTTCCAGGACGCTGTGGCGGGCCTCAATCCGATCCGCACCGTGGGCTCGCAGATCGCCGAGGTGTTCCGCTACGGGCGCGGCCTGTCGCCGGCCGAGGCCGGACGCCGCACGGTGGCGGGCCTCGCCGCCGTCGGCATCCGCGATCCCGAGCAGCGGGTGAAGGCCTATCCGCACCAGCTGTCCGGCGGCATGAACCAGCGCGTGACGATCGCGATGGCGCTGGCCGCCGAACCGCGCCTGCTGATCGCCGACGAGCCGACGACCGCGCTCGACGTCACGGTGCAGGCGCAGATCTGCGCGCTGCTGCGCCGGCTGGTCGACGAGACCGGTGTGTCGGTGATCTTCATCTCGCACGACCTCGATCTGGTGACCGAGTTCTGCGATCGCGTCGCGGTGATGTATGCCGGGGCGGTGGCCGAGGTCGGCACCAGCCGGCAGCTGAAAGAGGCGCCGCGCCATCCCTATACGCGGGCGCTGTTCGCCGCGATCCCGGGCCACCGCCCGGCCTTCTCGACCCTGGAGGAGATCCCCGGAGAGATCGCCATCCAGGGTGCCGAGCCCACCGCCTGCGGCTTCGCTCCGCGCTGCGCGCGCGTCACCGATCTCTGCCGGCGCGAGATCCCGCCGCTGATGGCCGAAGGTGCAGGGAGGCTCGCATGCTTCAACCCGCACTGACGGCGGCGCCGATGGTCGAGGCGAGCGACGTGCGCTACCACTTCGTCGCGCGGCGCAACCTGTGGCGGCCGGCCAGCACCGTGCGCGCCGTCGACGGCGTGAGCTTCGCGATCCCGGCCGGCCGCACGTTCGGCATCGTGGGCGAGAGCGGCTGCGGCAAGAGCACGTTGGCCAGCCTGCTGATCGGCGATCGCCTCACTCAGCAAGGCTCCATCCGCATCGACGGCCGCACGGTCGAGGAGCATCTCGCGCAGGGCCGCAAGGCCTATGCCCGCACGATCCAGATGGTGGCGCAGGATCCGTTCGGCACGATGGACCCGCGTCAGAAGGTCGGGCCGCAGATCGACGAGACGATCGCCATCCATTTCCCGATGAGCCGCGCGGCGCGCCGCGAGCGCACCGTGCGCATGCTGCGTTCGGTCGGGCTGGCCGAGAGCGTCTACACCAAGATGCCGCACCAGATCAGCGGCGGGCAGCGTCAGCGCGTGGCGATCGCGCGGGCGCTGGTGGTCGAGCCCAAGGTTCTCATTTGCGACGAGCCGACCTCGGCGCTCGACGTGTCGATCCAGGCGCAGGTGCTGAACCTGCTGCTGCGTCTTCAGGCCGAGTTCGGCCTCACCATCATCCTGATCAGCCACGACATCCGCGTCGTCGGTCACATGTCGCACGAAATCGGCGTGATGAGCGCCGGCATCATGGTCGAGCAGGGGCCGACCCGACAGGTCATCAAGCAGCCGCGCAACGCCTATTCGCGCGCGCTGTTCGACGCCGCGCCGGGCGCCGGCCGGCTGATGCGCGGCGCCGCCGAGGCCGCCGGCGTCGTGGGGGAGGGCTGACCATGGCCAGGACCGTCGCCGTCGCGATCATCCGCATGCTGGTCACCGTCTTCCTCGCGGTCGCCTTCGTCTTCATCATCCTGCGGGTCAGCGGCGATCCCATCCGCGCCCTGCTGCCGCTCGACGCGCCCGAGGATCTGATCGAGGCGACGCGCGTCGAATGGGGGCTCGACCAGCCGCTGCACGTGCAGTTTGCCGCCTATGTCGGCCACCTGATGCACGGCGATTTCGGCCGCTCGCTTAACGACAGCCGCTCGGCGCTGGCGATCGTGCTGGAGAAGGTGCCGGCGACGCTTCTTCTGATGGGCACGGGCCTCGTCGTGTCGCTGCTGCTCGGCACGACGCTCGGCGTGCTGGCGGCCAGCCATCGCGGCACGCTGATCGACCGGCTGATCATGACCAACGCGGTGCTGGTCCACAGCGTGCCGAGCTTCCTGCTCGGTATCGTGCTGATCCTGCTGTTTGCCGTGGGGCTCGGCCTGCTGCCGAGCGGCGGCGGGCCGTCGCTCGCGCATCTGATCCTGCCGGCCTCGGTGATCGGCCTCTCGCATGCCGGCGTGGTCGCGCGCTTCGTGCGCTCCAGCACGCTCGAGGTCCTGGCGCAGCCCTACATCAAGGTGGCGAGCCTGAAGCCGCTGCCGCGCTGGTACATGATCGCGGCCCACGTGCTGCCGGGCACGGCGCTGCCGCTGCTGACGCTGATCGGCTTTTCGCTGGGCGCCATGATCGGCGGTGCGGCCATCGTCGAATCGATCTTCGCCTGGCCGGGCGTCGGCCGCTTCCTGGTGTCGGCGGTCGCACGCCGCGACGTGGCCGTGGTGCAGACCATCGTCATCCTGGTCGCCATCATGATGGCCTTCGCCAACCTGCTGACGGACTTCCTCTACCTGCTGTTCGATCCGCGCCTGCGCGAGGAAAGGCGGAGCGCATGAGCACGCCCGACCTCGTCCGCACCCCCTACGAGCGTCCGCCGCGCGACTATGTCGTGTTCGCCGCCGCGGCGATCGTGGTCCTGTTCGTGGCCGTGGCGCTGCTGGCCGACTGGATGGCGCCGTTCGGCTTCGCCTCGATCGATCTGCGCGCCCGCAACGTGCCGCCAGTCGGCTTCGGCGGCACGACGCGGCACTTCCTCGGCACCGACGAGCTGGGCCGCGACATCCTCAGCCGCATGATGATCTCGGTCCGGGTCAGCCTCGTGATCTGCGTGCTCGCCAGCCTGATCAGCGCCACCATCGGCATCCTGCTGGGCCTGCTGGCGGCGATGGGACGGCGCTGGGTCGACAGCGTCATCCGCGTCGCCATCGACTTCCACGCCTCGGTGCCGTTCCTCACCTTCGCGCTGGCGGTGCTGGCCTTCTTCGGCAACAACCTCACGCTGTTCGTCTGCCTGCTCGGCACCTACGGTTGGGAGCGTTACGCCCGCCTGGTGCGCGCGCTGGCGCTGGTCGAATACAGCAAGGGCTATGTCGCGGCGCTGCGTCGCGCGGGCGCCAGCCGCTCGCGCATCGCCTTCGGCCACGTGCTGCGCAACGTGATGGCGGTGATCCTGGTCAACTGGACGATCAGCCTGCCCGAGCTGATGCTGCTCGAGTCGGGCCTGAGCTTCCTCGGCGTCGGCATCCAGCCGCCGCTCGCCAGCCTCGGCAACATGGTCGGGCTCGGTCGCGACTACATCGTGACCTCGTGGTGGATCGCCACGATCCCGGGCGTCGCCATCTTCATCCTCACTTTGTCCATCAGCACCATCGGCGACTGGCTGCGCGACCGGACCGACCCCAGCCTGCAGTAGCGGAGCCATCGATGCCTTCCCCCGAGATCGTCGCGCATCGCGGCGGCAACCTCCATCCGGAGAACAGCTTCACCGCGCTGAAGCACGCCTGCACCCTGGGCGTCGAGCAGCTCGAGTTCGACATTCATCTCACGCGCGATGGCGAGCTGGCGATCATCCACGACCCGATGCTCGATCAGACGACCACCGGCACGGGATCGGTGCGCGAGCGCACGCTGGCCGAGCTTGGCGCGATCCGCCTGCGCGGCGTCGAGGAGGGCGTGCCGGCGTTCGACGAGGTGATGGCGTTCTTGGCCGGTCAGTCGATCCACGTGCGCATCGAGATCAAGAAGGACGAGCGCAGCGGCGCCTATGCGCGCATGCACGACAAGGTGATGGCCGCGGTGACGCGGCACGGCATGAAGGAGCGCATCACTCTGATGTCGTTCGAGTTCGACGCGTTGCCCGCTTTCGCGCGCGACGGGATCGACACCAGCCTGTCATGGATGAAGCACGGCACGGAGACGATGGCGGAGTTCGACGTGCTGCTGGCGCGGCTCAGGACGCTGGGCATTGCCGATATCGGCCTGTCGTTCGCGCCGACCACGCAGGCGTTCCTCGGCCGCGTCGCCGCGCACGGCCTGAGTGCGGGCCTGTGGACGGTGAACGGGCCGGCGCGGCTCGACTACTGGCTCGGCATGCCGGTGGCCTACATCATCACCGACCAGCCCGACCTCGCCTTGCGCCTGCGCAACGCCCGCGCCGGGGCCTGAGCCCATGTCGCCGGGCACGCCGCGCCAGCTCTACGATGCCTATGTCTTCGACCTCGACGGCACGGTGCTGCTGGGCGAGGCCCTGCTGCCGACCGTCGCCGAGACGATCGCGCGCCTGCGGGACCTCGGCCGTCGCACACTGTTCCTCACCAACAACTCGACCAGCAGCCACATCGAGTATGCCCGGGCGCTGACGGCGCTCGGCGTGCCGACCGCGCCGGCCGACGTGGTGAATTCGACGCTCGTGCTGATCGATCACCTGAAGCGCGAGATGCCGGCGGCCCGGCTGATGGTGGTGGGCGAGCCGCCTCTCGCCGGCGCGCTGGCGGCGGCGGGCTTCACCCTGGTGGCCGACCCCCGACGGACCGAGGCGCTGGTCGTGAGCTTCGATCGTACCTTCGACTACGCCAAGCTGCAGGCCGCCTTCGATGCGGTGCGCGCCGGCGCGCGCTTCTTCGCCACCAACAACGACCGCTACCGGCCTACGCCCGGGGGCGGCCAGCCCGACGCCGCGGCGCTGATTGCCGCCATCGAAGCCTGCACCGGCGTGCGCTGCGAGGCAGTCGTGGGCAAGCCGTCGCCGCTCACCGGACGCTATGTGCTGGCGCGCGTCGACGCCGCGCCCGAGCGCTGCCTGCTGGTCGGCGACCGTCTCGAAACCGATATCCGGATGGCGCTGGACGCGGGCATGCGCGGCGCGCTGGCCCTGACCGGTGCGACCTCGCGCGCCGCGGCGGACGTGTCGCCCATTCGGCCGACCTATGTGATCGACCGGCTGCGAGACCTGTTGCCCGGCTAGAGCCATCGTGCGCTACACTCACGCGCAGGAGGGTGCATGACCCCATCGCAGCGTATCGACCGGCTGATCGCCGACATTCCGGACTGGCGCGGCAAGACTTTCGCCGCGGTCCGCAAGGCCATCCGCGCGGCCGATCCGGAGATCGTCGAGGAATGGAAGTGGATGGGCAGTCCCGTGTGGTCGCGCGACGGCATGATCGCCGTCGCCAATGCGCACAAGGGCAAGGTGAAGCTCACCTTCGCGCACGGGGCGAAGTTCGCCGACACCGGCAAGCTCTTCAACGCATCCCTGGACGGCAATCTCCGGCGTGCGATCGACTTTCTCGAGGGGGACAAGGTCGATGCGGCGGCGCTCAAGAAGCTGGTACGCGCGGCCATCGCCTACAACCAGGCGAAGCTGAAGAAAAAGGGATGACGATGTCTCTCGCCGCGGCGTGGGAGCAGCTTCGCCCCAAACTCAAGATCGTGGAGCAAGTGCCGTTCTCGGCCGCCGCCTGGGCGCTGCTCGAGCGCCTGCATGCGACCTTCAACGACCGCGAAGCGCATGCGCACCTGCCCCTGCCGATCGCCCGGTTCAGCGCGGCGGCCCGGAAGGAGATCTACGCGAAGGCCAGGACGTTCGACGATGTCCGGACGGCCTCGCTCGACAGCAGCCGGAGCGCGGCCGATCCGATGGCGCATTTTGCGCAAGCGTACAACGACGACGTCGATGCGATGATGGGCGTGCTCGTCCCGGCGGCGCGCTATCGCAAGGGCCACTATGCCTACGGCAAATTCACGGTGGCCACGCCGCATGGGCTGCACACCGATCACAGCGCGGAGGATCCGAAGGCGGCGGGCGAGCCGATCTGCATCGCGCGCATCGCGACGCTGGGCACGCATCACGTGGCGGGCAACTACAGGACCCAGGATGCCGCGACGCAGAGCATGCTCAAGGCCCTGCGCTACTGGACCGGCGTGCCCGAGGGTGCGCCGGAAGAGGTCTTCGAGAAGTTGCTGGAGCGCGGCGTGATCAAGACGATACCGGTCGATCACGTCATGTTGATGGTTGCCGGCAACGCCTCGGACAACACGCAGGTCACCCAGCATATCGCCGCGACGCCGCCCGAGGGCGGGCTGCATTCGGCGTTCTTCCAGCGCCAGTACAAGCTCGCCTAGCGAACGCCACTGAGAAGGCAGGCAAGGTCATCAAGTTCGCCGGCACCGAGGCGGAGTAGGACGGCCTCAGCGCGGCTTGATCTGCGAGAGCACGTCCTCGAGCCTGGCGAGCGGGACCGGCTTGGTGAGGTGCAGGGTGAAGCCCGCATCCGACGCCGATGCCTTGTCGTGGTTCTGGCCCCAGCCCGACTGCGCGATGATCGGCGTGTCGCGGAACTGCTCGTCCTGGCGGAACGCGCGGCAGACCGCGTAGCCGTCCATGCCGGGCAGCCCGATGTCGAGCAGCACGACGTCGGGCCGGTATTCCCGCGCCGCCTCCAGGGCGTGTCGGCCGTCATGCACCAGCCGCGACTCGTGGCCGATCGCTTCGAGCATCGCCGCCAGCGTCTCGGTGACGGCGAGGTTGTCGTCGACCACCAGGACTTTCAGCCCCGACGTCGCGGCCGGCCCGGGCGCCGCCGCTGCGGGCGACGCGGGAAGGGGCGACCGGTCCACCATCGGCAGGCGCACCGTGAAGGTGCTGCCCTGGTTTGTGCCGGCGCTTTCCACCGCGACGACGCCGCCATGCATGGTGACGAGTTGCTTGACGAGCGACAGGCCGATGCCCAGCCCGCCCTGCGCACGATCGAGATGGTTCTCGATCTGGGCGAACATCTGGAACACTTCGGACTGCTTGTGCGGGGGAATGCCGATGCCGTTGTCGGATATCTTGATCACCGCGTTGCCGGCCTCCGGCCGGACCAGCAAGCCGATACGGCCGCTCTTGGGCGTGTACTTGGCGGCGTTGTTCAGCAAGTTGCTGAAGACCTGCGCGAGGCGCGCGCTGTCGCCGTCGACCCACAGGGCTTCCTTCGGCAGCTCGACGGTGAGCGTGTGGCCCGCCGCGTCGATGACGGGCTGGCTGGCCTCGACGGCCGTGCGGACGATGCCCTCGATCGGCACGACTTTCTTCTGGAGCGTGATCTTGCCCTGGTTGACGCGCGAGACGTCGAGCAGGTCGTCGATCAGCCGCACCAGATGGCCGAGCTGGCGGTCCATCGTCTCCTGGATCTTGCCCGCGACGTCCTGCTTGGGCCCGAGCCGCAGGAGATCGAGGCCGTGCCGCAGCGGCGCCAGCGGGTTGCGCAGCTCGTGCGCCAGCGTGGCCAGGAACTCGTCCTTGCGGCGGTCGACCTGCTTCAGCTCCTGGGCCTGCGCCATCAGCTCATCGCGCTGCGCGGCGAGCTGCTGGCGCTGCCGGTACAGCTCGAAGAAGACATCGGCCTTGCTCCGCAGCACGTCGGGCTCGATCGGCTTCTGGATGAAGTCGACGGCCCCGGCCTCGTAGCCGCGGAAGCGGCGCTGGCTATCCGCCGTGCCGGCGGTCACGAAGATGATCGGGATGCGCCGCGTGCGCTCGTTGCCGCGGATCAGCTCGGCCAGCTCGAAGCCATTGAGGCCGGGCATCTGCACGTCGACCAGCGCCAGGGCCACCTCGTGCCGCAGCAGCAGTTCCAGTGCCTCGTCGCCGGAGCGCGCCTTGAGGAGGACGAGCCCGTCACGGCGCAGCAACGCCTCGAGCGACAGCAGGTTCTCGTCGAGATCGTCGACGAGAAGGAAGGAAACGGGGGTCAGGGACGGCATGCGATTCTCTGCAAGTAGGCCGCGATGTCCTGTAGCGACAATACGTTGGCTTCAGGGCAAGCGGCTTTGGCGGCTTCCGGCATGGCCGGGGCGAAGGCTCTGTCCGGGTTCTGGACGACGGCGGTGCCGCCGGCATCGACGACTGCCCTGAGCCCGGCCGCACCATCTTCGTTGGCGCCGCTCAGGATGACCCCGACCAGCCCCGGCCCATAGGCGTCCGAGGCGCTTTCGAACAACACGTCGATCGAGGGCCGGGAATAGAGCACCAGCTCGTCGCTCGACAGGGACAGATGGCCGTCCGCCTCGACCAGCAGATGATAGTCGGGCGGCGCGAAATAGGCGGTGCCGCCGCGGATCGGCTCCTTGTCCTCCGCTTCGCGCACCACGATCGGCGAGCTCGCCTGGAAGAGCGTCGCCAGGACGCTCTGCTTGTCGGGCGGGATGTGCACCACGATGAAGATGGGAAGCGCGAAGTCCGCCGGCAGCGCCGGCAGGATCGCGGACAGCGCCTCGAGGGCGCCGGCAGAGGCGCCGATCACCACGGCCCGTGCGGCGGTCGCGGTCATTCGGCGCGCCTCTGGTAGATCTTCTCCTCGCGCACGAAGTCGCTGAATGCCGCGCTCTGGCTGGAGAAGCGCAGGCTCTCCTTGGCGCCGATGCCGAGGAACCCCTTGCGGATCAGCGAGTCCTTGAACAGGCCGAGCGCATGGTCCTGCAAACCACGGTCGAAATAGATCAGCACGTTGCGGCAGGAGACGAGATGCATCTCGCCGAACACCGCGTCGGTGACGAGGCTGTGGTCGGAGAACACGACCTGGCGGCGCAGGCTCTTGTCGAACGACGCCCGGCCGTAGGCGGCGCTGTAGTAGTCCGAGAGCGACGACTTCCCGCCGGACTTGCGGTGGTTTTCGGTGAAAAGCTGCATGCGGTCGAGATGGAAGATACCGGCTTCCGCCTGCGCGAGCGCGTCCTGGTTGATGTCGGTGGCGTAGAAGATCGTCCGCTGTTCGAGTCCCTCTTCGCGGAACAGGATGACGAGAGAATAGAGTTCCTCGCCGGCGCTGCAACCGGCCACCCAGACCTTGAGCGACGGATAGGTCCTGAGATGCGGCACGACCTTCTGGCGGATCGCCAGGAAATAGGAGGGATCGCGAAACATCTCGCTGACCTGCACCGTCAGGAAGCCCAACAGGCGGGGCAGCATGGACGGATCGTGCAGTAGTCGTTCCTGGAGCGCCGACAGGCTCTCGAAGCCCATCTGCTCGCGGGCCTGGCGCAGCCGCCGCTTCAGCGACGCCATGGCGTAGTGGCGGAAGTCGTAGTGATAGCGCGCGTACAGGGCGTCGAGCAGCAGCCTGATCTCGATGTCTTCCACCTTCTCGTGTTCGAGCGGATCGTTCACCGCGGCATCCACACGCGCACGAGCGACAGGAGCTTCTCGACGTCGAGCGGCTTGGCCATGTAGTCGTTGGCGCCGGCGTCGATGCAGCGCTGCTGGTCGTCGGGCATCGCCTTGGCGGTCAGCGTGATGATCGGCAGCTTCTTCAGGTCGGGATTGGCGCGGATCTCGCGGGTCGCGGTGAGCCCGTCCATCACCGGCATCATCACGTCCATCAGGACGAGGTCGATGCGTGTGTCCGGCGCCGCCGCCGCCTTCTTCAGGATGTCCAGCGCCTCCTGGCCGTTGCGGGCGATCTCGACCTTGGCGCCGCGCGGTTCGAGGACGTTGGTCAGCGCGTAGACGTTGCGCACGTCGTCCTCGACCACGAGGATGCGGCGGCCTTCCAGCAAGGCGTCCCTGTTGCGCGCCTTCTGGATCATCTTCTGCTGCTCGTCGGGCAGCTCCGAGACGACCTGATGGAGGAAGAGGGCGACCTCGTCGAGCAGGCGCTCGGGCGACTTCGCGCCCTTGATGATGATCGACTTGGAGTAGCGCCGCAGCTTCTGCTCGTCGTCCGCGGACAGTTCGCGGCCGGTATAGACGATCACCGGCGGGAACGAGTAGGCGCTTTCCTGGCTCAGCGTCTCGAGCAGGGAGTAGCCTGACGCGTCCGGCAGCGACAGGTCCAGCACCATGCAGTCGAAGGTCTGGCCCTTCAGCAGCTCGAGGCATTCGGCCGCCGTGCCGGCGGTCACCGTCTCGACCTCGTGCGAGGTCAGGAGCTTGGCCACCGCCTCGCGCTGCACGTCGTTGTCCTCGACGATGAGCACGCGGTGCATGCGCTGCGACAGCCGGTTCTCGAGCTTGTTCAGCGCGTCGACCAGCTCCTGCCGCTTGACCGGCTTCATCATGTAGCCGACCGCGCCCAGCGAGAACGCCGTTTCGGCGTGATCGGTCGCCGATGCGATGTGGATCGGGATGTGGCGGGTCTGGACGTCGCGCTTCAGCCGGTCGAGCACCGACAGGCCCGACTGGTCGGGCAGGCCGACGTCGAGGACGATGGCGTTGGGCATGTACTCCCTGGCCATGCCCATCGCTTCCTCGGCGGTGCCGGCCACCAGGCAGCGGAAGCCCAGCTCGCGCGCGAGATCGCGCA
>JAFEFH010000085.1 GCA_018240695.1 Pseudomonadota bacterium
AGGCGGTGTGCGCCGCGATCAGCGGCATCCACGCCATCAGGACCCACAGCCACCACGGATAGCGGCTCGTGAAGATCGCGTTGACCGCGATCATGACCAGCAGGCTGAAAAGCGCGACGATCACGTGCAGCCGCACGGACCGGGCGCGCTTCAGGCGTTCCTCCGGCAAGAGACTCACAGCGGCAGGTTCCCGTGCTTGCGCCACGGATTGTCGAGCTTCTTGTTCTCGAGCGTGGCCAGCGCCTTGCAGATCCGGCGACGCGTGCCGTGCGGCATGATCACGTCGTCGATGAAGCCGCGGTTGGCGGCGACGAACGGGTTGGCGAAGCGCTCGCGATACTCCTCGGTGCGCGCGGCGATCTTCTTCGCGTCGCCGATGTCGGAGCGGAAGATGATCTCGACCGCGCCCTTGGCCCCCATCACCGCGATCTCCGCGCCCGGCCACGCGTAATTCATGTCGCCGCGCAGATGCTTGGACGCCATGACGTCGTAGGCGCCGCCATAGGCCTTGCGCGTGATCACCGTCACCTTCGGCACCGTCGCCTCGGCATAAGCATAGAGCAGCTTGGCGCCGTGCTTGATGATGCCGCCATATTCCTGGTTGGTGCCCGGCAGGAAGCCCGGCACGTCGACGAAGGTCACGATCGGGATGTTGAAGGCGTCGCAGAAGCGCACGAAGCGCGCGCCCTTGCGGCTCGAGTCGATGTCGAGGCAGCCCGCCAGCACCATCGGCTGGTTGGCCACGAAGCCCACCGTCTTGCCGGCCATGCGGCCGAGGCCGATCACGATGTTGCCGGCCCATTCCGGCATCAGCTCGAAGAAGTCGCCCTCGTCCGCGACCTTCAGGATCAGTTCCTTGATGTCGTATGGCTTGTTGGGGTTTTCCGGCACCAGCGTGTCGAGCGAGGGATCGTCGCGGTCGACCGGGTCGTGGGTCGGCCGCACCGGCGGCTTCTCGCGGTTGTTGCTCGGCAGGAAGTCGACGAAGCGGCGCAGTTGCAGCAGCGCCTCGATGTCGTTCTCGAAGGCCAAGTCCGCGACGCCCGACTTCTGCGTGTGCGTGAGCGCGCCGCCGAGCTCTTCCTGCGTCACCGTCTCGTGCGTCACGGTCTTCACGACGTCGGGACCGGTGACGAACATGTAGGAACTGTCCTTCACCATGAAGATGAAGTCGGTCATCGCGGGCGAATAGACCGCGCCGCCCGCGCACGGGCCCATGACCATCGAGATCTGCGGGATCACACCCGAGGCCAGCACGTTCTTCTGGAACACGTCGGCATAGCCCGCGAGCGAATCGACGCCTTCCTGGATGCGCGCGCCGCCGGAGTCGTTGAGGCCCAGTACCGGCGCGCCGACCTTCATGGCGATGTCCATGATCTTGCAGATCTTGGCGGCGTGCATGCCCGAGAGCGCGCCGCCGAACACGGTGAAGTCCTGGCTGAAGACATAGACCAGGCGGCCGCTGATGCGGCCCTGGCCCGTCACGACGCCGTCGCCCGGGATCTTCTGGTCCTGCATGCCGAAGTCCACCGAGCGATGCTCGACGAACATGTCGTATTCCTCGAACGAGCCCGGATCGACCAGCGCGTCGATGCGCTCGCGCGCCGTCAGCTTGCCCTTGGCATGCTGGGCGTCGATGCGCCGCTGGCCGCCGCCCAACCGGGCCGCCGCGCGGCGCTTCTCGAGCTCTTTCAACATGTTCTGCATAGAAAACTCCGGCTCGGGCCAGTCCTCGTCCATTTTGTTAGCGCAGGAACTTCTTCTCGTCAGCCTTCACTTTGGCCATGCCCTGGAGGTCGAACACCTCGTCCACGGTGGCGATCTCGCCCTCGACCGTGTGGATGCCGCGGTCCTTGCGGATCTTGGCAAAGGTTTTTCGCATGGCGCCGACGCTGGCCCGGATCGCATGGTTGCCCCAGATCAGCAGGCCGATCTTCTTCAGTTCCTTCACCCGCGCGACCGTCATCTGCGGATAGGCGGTCGGCACCAGCGCGATCGGCGCCTTGCCGTCCCACGCCTTCACGAAGGCCTCGATCTCGTCCGGCGTCTTCTGCTTGGAATGGACCAGGATCATGTCGGCGCCGGCGGCCTCGTAGGCCCGCGCGCGCTTCAGCGCCTCGTCCTGGCCGAGCCCCGCGATCAGCGCCTCGGTGCGCGCGACCAGCACGAGGTCCTTGTCCTTGCGCACCGAGCGCGCCGCCTCGATCTTGCCCTGGAACTCCTCGATGCGGACCATGTCCTGGCGGCCGCCCGCGATCAGGCTGGAGACTTTGGGGAAGCTCTTGTCCTCCATCACGATCGCCGCCACGCCCGCGCGCTCGTACTGCTCGACGGCGTAGAGCACGTTGATCGAGTTGCCGAAGCCGGTATCGATGTCGGCCACGACGGGCAGCCCCGACCGCTCGGCCATCGCCCGCGTCATGTCGAGATGCTGCGTCATCGACACGATGCTGACGTCGGGCACGCCGTACATCGCCGACAGCTCGAAGCCCGACGCCCAGATCGCGTCGAAGCCCGCCTCGGCCGCCAGCATCGCCGACAGCGGCGAATGCGCAGCCATCGCCTCGACGAGGCCGTTCTTCGCCAGGATCTCGCGGAACTTGGTACCGGCGCCCATGCTCATCCCCTCTTCTTGCTGTCGCCGAGCAGCGCCAGGAACCGCGCGCAGGACTCGAGGTCCTTGCGCACGCCCTCGCGCTGCTTCTGCGCGTGCGGATCGTCGCCCCAGCGCTCGATCTGGTAAAGTTCCTCGACCTGGGCGGCGAGGAAAGCCTCCTCGGCCGTCAGCCGCCCTTCGGCGACCGCGAGCGCGATCACGACAGAGCCCGACGTGTGCGTGAGATTGTAGAGCGCCGAGAGCGCGGCATCGCTGTAGGCCGCCACGGCGTCCTTGAGGCGCTGCCTGGCCTCCTCGGGCTGATCGACGAAGGTGACGCCCTCGACCACCACGAAGCGCGCGCCATGGCGCTCGGCCGCCCAGTCGAGCAGCGGCTGCCACCGGTCGTACTGCGCCTTCACCAGGCTGTCCGGCGTCGAGGCGCGATAGCAGAGCAGGTCGGAGCCCGCGTACTTGGCGGTGTCGGCGATGACTTCCTCGCGGCGCGTCGCCACCCGGTCGAGGCCGGTCGCGGCCAGGCGCGTCAGCGGCAGATGCGCGGCGTTGACCTCGCCAGTGTCGGGCACGCCCGCCCATTCGGCGGCGATCGCCTCGGCCAGCGGCAATGTCGGTACGGTCAGGATCGACTTGGCCGGGGTGCGTATCGGCTTGCCGTCGAGCAGCACGCGAAAGCCGCCCTCGCCCGCCGCCGCGGCCGTCTCTTTATAGAAGCGCTTCATGTGCCGCAGGGCTTACACGCCGGAGCGCCCCCGCGACAAGGGCCGCAAAATGCCCCTTACCGTCCGCTCCGCGGCTTGGCCGGCGGGACTGCCGGGCGGCGGTTGCCGCGGGTTTCGACCGCCGGCGTCGGAAGCTGGGCCCGCAGGCCCGGCCGCATGCCGTCGACCCGGAGCGCCATGGCCGCACAGGCGTTCACGTTGGACTGGCGGGCGAGCGTGTTCAGCGTGCCGGCAAGGCTCGGCACCGTGCCCGCCCCGATGATCAGCTTGGCGAGACCCGCGTCGAGCGCGCCGGTCGTCTGCCGGCCGGCGCCACCCTTGAGGCGCAGCGGCGAGGCGAGCGCGATGCCGTGCGAATCGCGCGCCTCCGGCGCCAGCATCATTTCCCAGCTCTCGCTGCGCGGATGGACGTAGCCGCCGCCCACGATGGTGGCGCGCGGCGTGTCGACCACCAGCCGGCGCAGATAGCCCACGCCGCCGCTCACGTCGAAGCGGCCGCCGATGCAGTTGAACGGCACGCCGGCATCGCCGCCGCCCAGCAGGCGCAGCGTCTCGACCGGCCAGCCGGCGAGTCCATCGCGCGGCCACGTGCCCTTGGCGATCGCGAAGTCGATCGCGCCGCTCGCGGCATTGAGCGCCGCCTCGGTCGAGCGGCCGCCGCCGCGCAGGCGCAGATCGAAGTCGGCCACCGAATCCTTCAGCCCGAGATCGAGGCCGAGCAGGCCCGACAGGTCCTCGAGCGAGACGTGACTGCCCGTCGCCGTCAGCGTGGCCTGGCCGTTGCGGCCCGCGGGATCGTAGACGAGGTCGAAGCCCGCCGAGCCCGTCCCGATCGAGGCGGCAGCGCGAAAGGCATAGCGCGTCGCGCCGGACACCAGCGTGACGGAGCCGTTGGCGATCTTGCCGGTGAAGCCCGTGACCTCGCCCACGCGCGCCGACACCGTGACGTGCGAGCGGCCGAGCCAGGTCGCCTGGAACGGCGTCGAAGGCAGGAAGCGCTTGCGCTCCTGCGAGGCGGGATCCTTCGCGGGCGCCGGCGGCGCCTTCAGTCCCGCGGCATCGATCCTGGCCGCGTCGATGTTGACGGCGATGTTGGGCACGCCCTGGCGGTCGACGCGGAACAGCGCCTCGCCCGCGATTTCGCTGTTGCCGACCTTGAGCGACGGCACCTCGACCTTGAAGTTGCCGCGCAACGTCGCGGCCTTGGCGTTCAGCACATAGGGGCCGCCGCTGGGAATCGGCACCTGAATGTACGGCCCGTAGACCGAGATGTCCGGTCCCTCGCCGGTGATCGCGAGGTTGGTGCCCTTGACGCCGATCCCGCCCTTGATGGCGATCTTGCCGCCGCCGAAGGCGCCTTGCAGGTCGATGTTGCCCGGCAAGCCGCGCATCCAGCCGTCGAACGAACCGGCCGTGCCGGTGAGATCGAACGGTGCGGCCTGCGGTCCGGCGAAGTGGCCTTCGAATTGCAGCGTCTGGTTGGGCGCTGAGGCCTTGAGCGTGCCGCTCGAGATGTTGAGCACGGTCGGCGGCCGGCCGCCGCCCTCGGCGACGGTCAGCACCGAGTTGCGCACCTCGATGTTGGAGATCCACGGGAAGGCCGGATTGGACACGACCCGCAGCGAGCGGTTCTCGCTGGGGCGCGGACCCGAACCGTCGGGCGGCGGCAGCATCTCGAGGTTGGCGTCGCCCGCCTCGTTGCGCTCGACCAGGATGTCGGCGCCCTCGAGCACGATCCGGCTGATCTTGGACTCGCCCAGGAACAGCGAGAACGGATCGAGATACATCGTGATCTTCTGGACGCGCGCCAGTTCGGGGCGCGAGCCCCACGGCGCGTTCGACAGGGTCACGCCCTCGGCGACCAAGGCGGGCTGGCGACCGAAATGGACCTTGAGCGGCACGCGCGCGGTAAGCTGGCGGCCGGTCACCTTGCGGACCTGCTCCTCCAGCCGGTTCTGGTAGCGCGACAGGTCGCGCGTCTTGCTCCAGATGAGCACGCCGGCCGCGAGCGCCGGCACGACCACCACCGAAGTCCAGAGCACGAGCCGCCAGCGGATGCGCATTGCCGTCGGTCTCTCCCTATTCGAGCTCGCTGTCGCCGGTTGTCGAGAAGCCGAATGCCTCGACGGTGCGGCGAAAGTGAGGCGGCTCCTCGGCCTGGACCTTGAGCTCGCCCTTGCCCGACGGATGCGGCAGCGTGATGCGGCGCGCGTGGAGATGCAGCTTGCGCGATTCGGCGAGCGACGTGAGCAGCGCTTCCTCGCCGCCATACTTGCGGTCGCCGAGGATGGGACAGCCGATCTCCGCGCAATGCACGCGCAGCTGATGCGTGCGGCCGGTGCGCGGCCACAGCGCCAGCAGTGCGGCGCGCCGGCCGGCACGATCCATTTCGCGGAAGTGCGTCAGCGCCTTCTGCCCTTCCTCATGGTCGACCTGCATGGTCTCGCGGTCGCGCGCGCCCGGACGCTTGGCGAGCGGCAGGTCGATCGTGCCGTCCTTGCGCGGCGGCACGCCGACCACGACGGCCCAATAGAGTTTCTCTGTCTCGCGGTCGCGAAAGGATTCGGCAAGGCGCTTGGCGGCCTGGCCGGTGCGCGCGATCAGCAGCAGGCCCGACGTGTCCTTGTCGAGCCGATGGACCAGGCGCGGCCGGTCGTCATAGCCGAAGCGCAGCGCATCGAGCATGCCGTCGACATGGCGCTCGGTGCCGCTGCCGCCCTGGACCGCGAGGCCCGACGGCTTGTTGAGCGCGATCACCATGTCGTCGCGGAAGATCACCAGCTTCTGGATCTCGGCGGCGTCGCGGTCGGAAACGGCCGGACGCTCCTTCGGCAGCGCCGCGGTCGGCGGCGGCGCCGTCACGCCGGGCGGCAGGCGCACGGTCTGGCCGGGCTCGACCCTGTCTTTTGCCTCCGCCCGCTTGCCGTCGACTCGCACCTGACCGGTGCGCAGCAGCTTTTGCAGCGCGCCGTGGCCCAGCGCCGGATAGTGCCGCTGGAACCAACGGTCGAGCCGAAGCCCCGCCTCGTCCTCGGAGACGGCGCGTGTCTGGACCCGCACGGTGTCACTCATGGCGCGCAACCTACGGGACAAGCTAAAAAGCGTCCATGGAATCGGTGTCGCTGGACACGCTGACGTTCGCGCATCCCGCCGCCTCCCGCCCGGCGCGGGTGACGGCCAGCCTGCACCTGCCACAGGCTTCGGCCGGCCCGTCTGCCTGCATGGTGATCCTGACCAGCAGCGCGGGCGTGCAGCGCCATCGCGAGCACTATTATGCACAGGCGCTCAACGAGGCGGGCGTCGCGGCGCTGATCGTCGACAGCTTCACCGGCCGCGGCGTGCGCCGCACGGTCGCCGACCAGACCCTTGTCTCCGCCGCGCAGATGGAAGGCGACGCCCTGGCCGCCCTCGCCCATCTTCGTTCCGATCCGCGAATCGATTCCTGCCGGATCGGCGTCATGGGAGTCTCCAAGGGCGCCGGTGCCGCACTCAACGCCGCCATCGCCGTCCGCCAGCGCTGGCGGCCGGACTTCCCGCACCTCTTCGATCTCCATGTCGCGATCTGCCCCGGCGCCACCGCGCAGCATCGCGATCCCGCGACCCACGGCCGACCGATCTTCTTCATGCTGGCCGGCCGCGACGACTACACGCCGGCGGCGCTGGCCATCGACTATGCCGAGCGCATGCGGCGTGCGGGAAACCGGCGGATCAGGGTCAAGGTCTATAGCGGCGCCCATCATGGCTGGGAGTCGCTGGGCCCGGTGTTCGACATCAGGGACGCCGAGAACTGGTCGTGCTGCACCAACTTCATCGAGGACGACGGGCGGCATTTCGTCGTCGCCGCGGGCCAGACCTTCAGTGAACCAGAGTATCAGGCGTGGGCGCGCCACAATTGCGTCACCCGGGGCGCCCGCGCGGGCGGCGGCACGGCGGCCCTGAAGCAGCGCGCGACCGACGATTTGCTGGCCTTTCTCGCGGCCCACGGCTTTGCCGGCGCGGCCGTGGCAAAACCGCCACAGGACGGTGCCATTCGCGATCCGGCCCCCGTGGGCGCGTGAGTAAGATGCGCCCGGGCGCTACACTTCGACCGTGATGCGCGTTCCCCTGTTTATCGCCGTTTTGGCCTTCTGCGCGCCACTGCTGGGGGCCTCCCCGTCGCGTGCCGACGAGCCGCTCTGGACCGGCTCGCGCGTCGCGGAAGCCCGCACCCAGACCCTGCTCAAGACGCTGCGCGCCGCCGGCGATCACGGACTCGATCCGGCCTGGTATGGCGTCGAGCAGATCGAGCAGGCGCTGAAGTCGTCGGCCGATGCCGCGCGCACCGACCAGATGATCGGCGAGGCCTTCGCGGCCTATGCCAGCGACGTCTCGACGGGGCGCATCAACGCCAACAGCATCGATCCCGACATTTCCATCGAGCAGCGCAAGGTCAAGCGCGAGGACCTCTTCAAGGCCGCCGCCGAGACGCCGGACTTCGGCGCGTGGCTCGCCAACCTTCCGCCCAAGGGCGACTACCCGGCCCTTCAGAAGGCACTCGCGACCTGGCGCGAGAAGCGCGCCGCCAGCCGCTACACGCCGATGCCGACCGGCGACGCGCTGAAGCCCGGCATGACCGACCCGCGGGTGCCGGTGCTGCGCACGCGCCTGGCCGAGCTCGAGCTGACGGTGCCGCCGCCGGCCGGTCTGCCCGAGAATTACGACGACGCCCTCGTCATGGTGGTGAGGGCCTACCAGCAGACCAAGGGCCTGACGGTCGACGGCGTGATCGGCGCCAACACCATCCGCTCGCTCAACACCTCGCTCGACGACCGCATCCAGCAGATCGTCGCCAATCTCGAGCGCCGCCGCTGGCTGCCCCAGGATCTCGGCCAGCGCTACGTCTTCGTCAACACCGGCGATTATTCGATGGTCTTCGTGAACGCGGGCGAGCCGGTGTTCCAGGGCCAGGTGATCGTCGGCACGCCCAAGCATCCGACGCCGGAAATCCAGTCGACGATGTACGGCTTCCAGACCAATCCCTACTGGACGGTGCCGCAGTCGATCGCAGGCGACGAATATCTGCCGCTGCTGCGCCGCGACCCGTATGCGCTGGCCAACCAGGGCTTCAAGATCTTCGCGAGCTGGAGCGACAACGACTCCGAGGTCGACCCTGGCGCCATCGACTGGAGCACGGTCAATCCCAAGGCGTTCCCCTATCGCGTGCGCCAGGAGCCGGGCGCCACCAACGCGCTGGGCTACATCTTCTTCCCGTTCCAGAACAAGTACGGGATCTACATGCACGATACGGCGACGCGGTGGCTGTTCACCGAGGGCAGCCGCAACTTCAGTCACGGCTGCATCCGCCTGCAAAACCCGCTCGACTTCGTCGAGAAGGTGTTCGGCGGCCGCGGCAACTTCGACAAGGGCCGCGTCCAGAAGGCGATCGATGACGGCGACCAGGTCCACTACAGCTTCCCGGAGTCCGTGAAGCTCTACGTGACCTATCGCACGGTGACGGCGGCCAGCGACGGCACGCCGACCTTCCGTGACGACGTCTATGGCCGCGATCGCAAGGTCGTCGCCGCGATGGGCCGCCCGCGCAGCTAGCGCGGCGCCCTTTCCGTCTTCCAGTTCGCGATGCGCGCGGCGATGGCCTTTGCCGCCAGCCGATGCCCTGCCCGGTTCCAGTGCCCGTCATGGGCGAAGTGGTAGGCGAGCGGCTGGCCGCCCGCTTCCATCAGCGGCCGCATGTCGAGCACGTCGAGGCCGCGCTCGGCCAGCGCCGCGACCATCGCCCCATGGATGCGATCCTCGACCTCGCGGTTGGCGCCGACCCAGAGGCCGCGCGACGGAATGAGCAGCACGAGGGTCCGGCTGCCCTTGGCGATCGACTGCACGAGATCCGCCGACGAACGGATCATCTCGGGTGAATAGACGTTCTGCGGGAAGCCCTCGAAGTTCGGGATGATCAGGCCGAGACGCACAGCGAGGTCTTCCAGCCAGGGCGTACCGTGCACGGCCGTGACCATCAGGACGAAGGCTGCCGAGTGCCGCTGCAACCAGCGCCCGCCCTCGGCCGTCGTCTCGGCCAGCCAGCCGCGGCGCGGCGCATCGGCCGAGAAATGCGGAAAGCCGCCGTCCCCGTCGTAAATGCCGAGATCGTTTTCCAGCCCGATCGCCAGGATGAGGTTGTGGGCGCGGGCGCCCAGCTTGCGCGCGTAGGCAAGGAGTTCCTCGTCACCCTTGATATCGGTCGCGGTGGAGACGTTGTAGACAGGCACGCCCAAGTCGGCCTGGACGAGATTCGAGAAACGTTCGCGCGCCTCCACGCCCCACCCCCAGGCGAAGGAATTGCCGACGACCAGGATGTCGTCCGGGGCCGCCCGCGCCACGTCCTTGCCGTCGCGCAGGCCGTTGCGATCGATGCGAACCGTAACGTCGAAGTCACCGGTGTTCTTGGTCTGACGGGTGACCGTGTTCGGGGGCGCCAGGTTGAGATCGCCGACCTCGTAGCCGAACTCGAACTGCCCCGAGGGGTCGTAGATCGGGAGGAAGACGCGGGTCAGGCCTTCCGCCAGCCCGAGCCCGACGACCACCGAGAGCGCAACCGTCGCGGCGGCCTTGCGCGCGCTCAGCGCTTCTTCTCCCGCAGCTTCTTCCAATAGTCGAGGCGCTTCACGATCTCGCGCTCGAAGCCGCGTTCGACGGGCTTGTAGTATTCCTCGCGCGCCATGCCGTCGGGAAAATAGTTCTGGCCGGAGAAGCCGTCGGCGGTGTTGTGGTCGTACTCGTAGCCGCTGCCGTAGCCGATCTCCTTCATCATCTTGGTCGGCGCGTTCAGGATGTGCATGGGCGGCGTCAGCGAGCCGTACTGCTTGGCCGAGCGCTTGGCGGCGCCATAGGCCGTGTAGCCCGCGTTCGATTTGGGCGCGGTGCCGAGATAGATCACCGCCTGCGCGATCGCGAGCTCGCCCTCGGGCGAGCCCAGCCGGTCGTAGGTGTCCCACGCCGCCAGCGTTTGCGTCAGCGCGTTGGGATCGGCCATGCCGACATCCTCGACGGCAAAGCGCACGAGGCGGCGGGCGATGTATTTCGGGTCCTCGCCGCCGTCGAGCATGCGCGCGAAGTAGTAGAGCGCCGCGTCGACATCGGAGCCGCGCAGCGACTTGTGCAGTGCGCTGATCAGGTTGTAGTGCGCTTCCTGCGCCTTGTCGTAGAGCGGCGCGCGCTTTTGCAGGAGCGTCGCCAGCCGCTCCGGCGGAATCGGCCCCGGCTCCTTCAATTGAGCGAGCTGTTCGGCGAGGCCGATCAAATAGCGCCCGTCGCCGTCGGCCATGGCGAACAACGCCGCGCGGCCATTGTCGTCGACCGGCAGCGGACGGCCCAACGCGTCCTCCACGCGGATCAGCAGCGTGTCCAGCGCCGCATCGTCGAGCCGCTTCAGCACCAGCACCTGGCAGCGCGACAGGAGCGCCGCGTTCAGCTCGAACGACGGGTTCTCCGTCGTGGCGCCGATCAGGGTGACCGTGCCGTCCTCGACATAGGGCAGGAAGCTGTCCTGCTGCGCGCGGTTGAAGCGATGGATTTCGTCGACGAACAACAGCGTCGCGCGGCCGTCGCGGCGGCGCGCGCGGGCGGCCTCGAAGATCTTGCGCAGGTCGGCCACGCCCGAGAACACCGCCGACAGCGGCTCGAAATGCAGATCGGTGGCTTCGGCCAACAGGCGCGCGATCGTGGTCTTGCCGCAGCCCGGCGGGCCCCAGAGGATGGCCGAGGAGAGCTTCCTGGCCGCCAGCATGCGGCCGAGTGGGCCTTCGGGGCCGAGCAGGTGATCCTGGCCCAGGATGTCGCCGATCGCCTTGGGACGCAGCCGTTCGGCGAGCGGCGTCGGAGCGAGTGAGGCGAAGAGTTCGGCCATCCGTCCTCCGTCAGCGGAACTGGACGGTGGAGACCATGCCCTCGCGGCCGATGCTCATGCTCGTGACTCCGGCAGCGATGCGCTTCTTGAGGTCCTGGACGCTCTTCACTTCCTGGCCGTTGATGGCGATGACCATGTCGTTCACGCGCAGGAAGCGCGAGGCGTAGGAGCCCGCCTTCACCTCGACGACGGCAACGCCGGGCTTCCACTCGATCATGCCCAGCTCCTCGGCGACGGCCGGCGACAGGTTGACCACGGTGGCACCGTTCAGCGGCTGACGGCCTTCGAGCACCGACTTGTCGCGCGGCGGATCTTCCGGCGGCGCGGCCAGCGGCAGTTGCAGGGTGAGTTCCTTGCCGGCGCGCAGGACCTTCACCGGCACGGTCTCGCCGACGCTGAGCGTGGCGAGGCGGAAGCGCAGGCTCGCCTCGTCGTCGATCCGCTGGTCGCGCAGGCCGATGATGACGTCGTTGCGCTTGATGCCGGCGCGTTCGCCGGGGCCGCCCCCGAACACGTCCTTCACGACGAGGCCGACCGGCCGCGGCAGGTTGAGGCCGCTCGCGAGATCGGCGGTGACCGGCTGCATCGAGATGCCGAGCCACGGCCGCACGATGCGGCCGCCGCTGGTACCGGTCTCGATCAGGCGGGCCACGATATTCGAGGGCGTGGCGAAGCCGATGCCGACCGAGCCGCCGGTCTGCGAGTAGATCGCGGTGTTGATGCCGATCAGGCGGCCGTCGAGGCTGACCAGGGCGCCGCCGGAATTGCCCGGATTGATCGCCGCGTCGGTTTGCAGGAAGAAGCTCGAATCGTTGACGCCGCCCGCCGAGCGCGCCACCGCGGAAACGATGCCGCTGGTCACGGTCTGCGACAGGCCGAACGGGTTGCCGATCGCCAGCACGATGTCGCCCACCTCCACCGAATCGGAATCGCGCAATTCGAGGAACGGGAACTTCTCGCCCGCGCCGTCGATGCGCAGCAGGGCGAGGTCGTAGCGGTCGTCCTGGATGACGAGCTTGGCGTCGAACTCGCGGCGGTCCGCCAGGACGACACGGATCTCGTCGGCGCCGCGTACGACATGGGCGTTGGTGACGATCAGCCCGTCGGCCTTGGCGAGCACGCCCGAGCCCAGCGAGTTCTGGACGCGGTTGCCGCCGTCCTGCGGCATGCCCGGGAACGGGAACGGCAGGCGGCGCTGCACGCGCGTGGTGGTGGCCGTGTAAATGTTGACGACCGCGGGCGAAACCTTCTTGACCAGCGGCGCGTAGGAGAATTGCAGCGCGTCGCGGCTGCTGGGCAGGGGCTGCGCGCCCAACGGTCCGGCCGCCGCCATTGCCACGCCGGCCATCACCGTCAACGCCACCCAGAACGACCGCCACTTCATTTCCACTGCTCCCGACCCGATCGCCATGCGCGCTTCTTTTAAGGCACATCCGCCTGCAAATCACGCACCCACAAATCGGCACAAGGCTGGTACGATCCCGCGATGGCCGCCAGTCCTTTTCGCCGTACCGCGGACGCCCTGCGCGCCGTGCTGCCGGGTGCGCTGTGGGACGCCGTGCGCGGCCTCGGGACCGCTCTCGCCACGCCGCTGCGCTTCAGCATGCGCACCGGCCATTTCCGCAGCAGCCTCGCGGCCCGCGCGGTCGCCGCCGACGGCACGCCGCTGCCCTGGTACACCTACCCCGCCATCGACTTCCTGGCGGCGCGCGACTATGCGGACCGCCAGGTGCTTGAATTCGGTGGCGGCCAGTCGACCCTGTGGTGGCAGGCCCGCGCGCGCGGCGTCGTCACCTTCGAAAGCCACTATGGCTGGGAAGCGCGCCTCGCGCGGATGCGGGCGCCCAACCTCGAGCTTCTCCATATGCCGGTCGAACTGCCGGACGAGGCCTGCCTTGCCGAGATGGTGCGGCTGCTGGGTGGACGCACCTTCGACGTGATCGTCCTCGACGGGCATCTGCGCCGCGAACTGGTCGCCATCGCCTTCGATCACCTCGCCCCGAACGGCGCGATCCTGCTCGACGATGCCGAAGGTTTCGAGGTGCAGGGGGAACTCCGGCGGCGCGACTGCCGGCGCATCGACTTCATGGGCTTCGCCCCCGGCGTCGCGCGGCAGCACTGCACGTCGCTGGTCTATGTCGGCGACTGCTTCCTGCTGAAGCCCGACATCGCGATACCCTCGCCCGCCGCTCTCGCCTGAGCGGCCTCAGCCGCAGCGCGAGTAGCCGCAGTTGAGGCAGATGTCGCAGCCTTCCTGGTGGTTCAGCGCGGCCGCGCCGCAGTTCGGGCATTGGCCGAGCTTGGGCGGCATGTCCTGGCTGCCGGCGACGGGCTCGCGCTGGCCGGCGGCGATCTTGAGGCGCTTCTGCACCGCCTCGTCGATCAGCGGCGTATCAGCCTGCGCGAGGAAACCGATGTCGATCAGGTGGCGCTCGATCACGCCGCCGATCGCGGCCAGCAGCGAGGGCACGTAACGGCCTTCCATCCACTGGCCGCCGCGCGGGTCGAACACGGCCTTCAGCTCCTCGACCACGAACGACACGTCGCCGCCGCGGCGGAACACCGCCGAGATCATGCGCGTCAGCGCCACGGTCCAGGCATAGTGCTCCATGTTCTTGGAGTTGATGAAGATCTCGAACGGCCGCTGCCGCTCGCCATCCTTCACGTCGTTGATGGTGATGTAGATCGCGTGGTCGCTGCCCGGCCACTTGATCTTGTAGGTCCGGCCCGGCAGGTCCTCCGGCCGGTCGAGCGGCTGGGCGATGTAGACGACGCTGTCGCGCACATCGAGCGGCACCGGCAGGTTCGCATTGGCGGCGGCCGGCTTCGCAGGCTCGGTGGGCTTCACCTCGAGCACGGCACCGGTCACGTCGTTGGGCCGGTAGGTCGTGCAGCCCTTGCAGCCTTCTTCATAGGCCTCCTCGTAGACGTGCTTGAAGGCGTCGAAGGAGATGTCCTTCGGCAGATTGATCGTCTTGGAGATCGAGCTGTCGACATAGTCCTGCGCCGCGGCCTGCATCGCGAGGTGATCCTGCGGCGTCAGCGCCTGGGCATCGACGAACACGTCGGCCGGCGGCGGCTCGTTGCCCTTGAGAGCGCGCCAGCGGCGGAAGGCGTGATCCTCCACGCTCTCCTCGCGCCGCGTGCCGTCGGGCTGGAGCACGTGCCGCGTATGGCTGAAGGCGAAGACCGGCTCGATGCCGGACGACACGTTGTCGGCCAGCAGCGAGATCGTGCCGGTGGGCGCGATCGAGTTCAGCAGCGCGTTCCGGATACCGTAGCGGCCGATCGCCGTGCGCACCTCTTCCGGCAGCGCCTTGACCGTCTCGCCCGCGAGATAGGGACCCTTCTTGTAGAGCGGGAAGCTGCCCTTCTCCGCGGCGATGTCGGCCGACGCGAGATAGGACAGGGTCTGCACCGCGCCCAGCCACTCGCGCGTGAGCTCGACCGCGCGCGGCGAGCCGTAGCGCACGCCGCACAGCAGCAGCGCGTCGGCCAGCCCAGTGACACCGAGGCCGATACGGCGCTTGGCCTTGGCTTCCTTCTCCTGTTGCGGCAGCGGAAAACGCGACACGTCGATCACGTTGTCGAGCATGCGCACCGCCACCGGCACCAGCTTCTCCAGCGCCTCGCGGTCGAGACGCGCCGTCGGCGTGAACGGATCCTTCACCAGCGCGGCGAGATTGATCGAGCCCAGCAGGCACGCGCCGTACGGCGGCAACGGCTGCTCGCCGCAGTTATGCACGTAGAGGCCGTTGGCATCGAACGCATTGATGCCCGGGATTTGGACGTCGTAGACGGGTTCCGTGCCGTCCGCCTCGATACTGTCGATCTCGGCAATGAAACGCTCTCGATTGGGGGTGCGTCGGTAGTCGGCGAGAAGGGATTTCAGCCTCAGCGCCTTGTCGCGATCGGCAAACCCGACTCTCTCGGCGAAAAGACCCAAATTGTCGCCGGCGACGATCAACTCATGCTGGGCGGCGCAATCGTAAGGCCGTAACCCGCCCTTGCCGTCAGGCATCGCACGTTGGCCGGCCGGCCGGCGGTCTCGGTAGATTGCCGACGCAACGCCCAGCCGCAGCAACATACGCTGGACGGTCTCCAGCACTTCAAGATCGCTCTGACTAAGCCTGACGCTGACACCCTTTGCTTGGGTACCCTGTACCGATCCGTCAGAATCGAACAAGCCGCGCAACAAGCCGCGATGGAAGGCCGACGATGTCTTTTCCATCGCCGGCGTCAACGTCTTGTGGCCCGGCGACAATCCAAGTGTGCCCGCAAGCGACTTCACCGCACCGAGGGACAGACGCCATTCGCCGCAGCCTTTCACCTCCATCCAACCGGTGAAGTCGGCGCGATGGCGAAGCGTGCGGGCAGCCGCGAGTGCCGCTTCCATGACGCCTGCGACACCCTCGCCACCGGCGGAGCCGTTGACCGCTTGCGCGGGTTTCCAGACGCTAAGGACTGCCTTGTCTTGCTTCAGCGTGCCGTCGCCGACAAGCAGACCGAGTAGATAACCTTCGGCCTCGCTTTGATTGCCTTCCCATTGCGCCGCCGCGCGGTGATCGTGAAGCACGATCTGGTCGCCCGGCTTGAGGTCTCCCGCAGCCGCCCAGCGGGTGTCGCGCGACCAACGAGTCAGCCGCTCGACTTTCAGCACGCGATGGTCGGCGGTCAGCCTAACGCTGTGGCCCGCCACGGTGCGCAACTTGAGCACCGGCTTCGTCCCCGTGGCAAAGAAACCCGGCGTATCACTGGCAAAAGTCTGGCCGTCGATCACGGCGACAAAAGGCTTTCCCACCAGATCTGCGACCGTGCGCGGCCCCTCCGCCGTTTGCACCCAGGTCCCCGCCGTCACGCAGGGATTGGTCGCCTGGATCGATTCGCAATAGTGGAGGTTGTTCCGGCGATTGACGCGATCGATGAAGATCACGCCCGGCTCGGCGCAGTCGTAGGTCGCGCGCATGATGCGCTCCCACAATTCCTTCGCCTTCACCGTCTTGTAGGTCTTGCCGCCGAACACCAGCGGCCAGTCGGCGTCTTGCTTCACCGCCGCCATGAAGGCATCGGTCACCAGCACCGAGACGTTGAACATGCGCAGGCGCTTGGGATCGCGCTTGGCATCGACGAAGGCCTCGATGTCGGGATGGTCGCAGCGCAAGGTCGCCATCATCGCGCCACGGCGGCTGCCGGCGCTCATGATGGTACGGCACATCGAGTCCCACACGTCCATGAACGACAGCGGGCCCGAGGCGTCGGCGCCGACACCCTTCACCGGCGCGCCGTTGGGACGGAGCGTCGAGAAATCGTGCCCGATGCCGCCGCCCTGCTGCATGGTGAGGGCGGCCTCCTTCACGTTCTCGAAGATCGACGCCATGTCGTCGCCGATCGCGCCCATGACGAAGCAGTTGAACAGCGTCACGGTACGGCCGGTGCCGGCGCCGGCGATCACCCGGCCGGCCGGCAGGAACTTGAAGCCGGACAGCGCTTCCTCGAAACGGCCGGCCCACAGGTCGGGATCGCGCTCGGGCGCCGCGAGTGCCCGGGCGACGCGCTTCCACGTCGCCTGAACGTCGGTGTCCGAGGTCCCGGAAGCGTCGCGGAAGCGGTATTTCATATCCCAGATGCGCTGGGAAACAGGCGCCCAATCCATCCTGCAAAGGTAGGCGCACCGCAGGATATCAACAAGCGTTCTTTTTTCGTTCTATCCTGGGGGATTCTCGACCAGCCGCGCCGTCGCGCCCTCGATCCGCTCCTTCAGCGCGGCCATGAAGGCGTTCCGGGACAGGCCGGGCGCGATAGGCTCCAGCACCTGGACCGTGATCCGGCCTGGCCGTTTGACGAACTTCCGGCGGCCCCAGAACAGGCCGGAATTCAGCGCCACCGGCACGACCGGCACGCCGAGTTGGCGATAAAGGGCGGCGACGCCGAAGTGATACGGCCGGTCGGCGCCCACCGGGACCCGCGTGCCCTCGGGGAAAATCAGGATCGAACGCCCCTCGGCCACGGTTTCCCTGGCCTGACGCACCAGCCCGCGCAGCGCCGGGGCGCCGTCGCCGCGCGCCACGGCGATGTTGCCCGCCCGCGCCATCGCCCAGCCGACGATCGGGATGAACAGCAGCTCGCGTTTAAGCACGATCGCTGAATCCGGAAACAATTTCGTGAAGGCCAGCGTCTCCCACGACGACTGATGCTTGCAGGCGATGATCACCGGCCCATTAGGCAGGTTCTCCATACCGACCATGCGATGGTCCAGCCGGCAGGTGAGCTTCAGCCACCACAGGATGAACTCGATCCACACCACTGCCCATGCGACTACGGCGCGGCGCGGCATCAGGAGGATGGGAGAGCCCAGGATCGCCAGGACCACACTGCCGGCGTACCAGCCGGCATTGAAGCAAAGCGAGCGCAGCCAGAGGGAGAGGCCAGTCATGCTTGTTGCGCCAGTTTTAGTGGCATAATGTCCGGCGGCAAGCACATCTAGCTCGGAAAACCCTCACCGCCCGATGCAAGTCACCTGTCCCAACTGCGGGGCACGCTACGCTGTCGATCCGCTGGCTATCGGTCCGGTGGGCCGTATCGTCCAGTGCGCCCGTTGCGCTCACCGGTGGCTCCAGACCGTGGCCGCCGCGACGGCGGCCGCGCGGGAGGCGGTCGAGGCGGCGATGAATTCACCGCTGACGGCGCCAAAGGGGGGGCCTGCGGCCGCCGAACCGGCGGCGCCCGGCCCCACTGCCGGCCCCTCGTCGTCCTTCGCGTCCGTGACGCCGCCCAGCCTCGGCGTTCCCAAGCCGGCCGATCCGGCGCCGGACCTCGTCATCCGCCCGCCGCGCGAGCGCGCGTCGCTGCCCGTGCCGGTGCCGCCGCGGCGCGCCCGGGCGCTGCCGATGCCGGTCGCCGTCGCGATTGCCGCAGGCATCGTGCTGGTGTTCGCCATCGCGGCCGGCGCCTATTTCTTCGGCGACGACCTGATCGCGAAGATTCCGCCCGAGTGGCGCACGGTGCTGAACCTGCACTGAGAGAGGCCCGCGTGACGCCCGATCGCCCCGCCGTTTCCGTCC
>JAFEFH010000086.1 GCA_018240695.1 Pseudomonadota bacterium
GGCGCTGCGGCCGTCCTGGTTGACGGCGGTGCCACGGATCACGGCCAGCACCCGGTCGCCCGCCGCTTCGGCATCGGCCAGCCGCTTCAACACGAGTACGCCGCAGCCTTCGCCGCGCACATACCCGTCGGCGCCGGCATCGAACGTTTTGCACCGTCCGTCGGCCGCGAGCATGCGCGCCTTCGAGAAGTTGATGGTGAGTGCCGGCGACAGAGTGAGATTGACGCCGGCGGCGAGCGCCAGGCCGCATTCGTTTGCCCGCAGAGCCTGCGCCGCGAGATGCACGGCCGTCAGCGACGAGGAGCACGCCGTATCGACCATCATTGCCGGGCCCTGGGTGCCAAAGGCATAGGCCAGACGACCCGCGGCGATGCTCGGCGCATTGCCCAGCGCGGCATAGGCGTCGATCCAGGACTCGTCCCTGCCGGTACCCAGGAGCGTGCCGTAGTCCGAGGTGCTCAGCCCGACAAACACGCCGGCCTGCCGCCCCGTCAGCGAGTCGGGCGCGATGCCCGCATCCTCGAGAGCCTGCCACGCCACTTCGAGAAGGAGCCGATGCTGAGGGTCCATCGCCTCGGCCTCGCGGCGCGAGATGCCGAACAGGGCAGCGTCGAACGCGTCGACCTCCGGAAGAAATCCGCCCCAGCGCGAGTTCGTCTTGCCGGGCCGATCGGGATCGGGATCGTAATAGGCGTCCAGACTCCAGCGGCTGCGCGGAACTTCGGTGATGGCATCCTGACCTTCGGCGAGCAGCCGCCAGTAGGAACGTGCGTCAGACACCTCGCCGGGAAAGCGGCAGCCGATGCCGACGATGGCGATCGGCTGCGTGGCGGCACGCTCCGCCGTCGCCAGTCGACCTTCGAGGTCCTGGATCATCGCCAGCGCGCGCTTGACGGCGCTCGCGGCTCGAGAAGGATTCTCAGTGTCCGGCATGGCTCAACTTACGTTCCAGCAACTGTAGCGCCGCTTCTTCGTCCAGTTCGTCCGTCTCAACCGCGACTGCCGCGATCGGCACCGGCGCAGCGTGACCAGGCGTTTCGGTGCTCCTCGGCGCACTGCGTGAAACGAGCCCGAGCTCGGCCGCGAGATAGTCGCATAGCGCCTGGGCGGTCGGATGATCGAACACTAGGCTGGTCGGCAGGACCCGTCCAATGGCGCCGCCCAAGGCATTGCGGAGTTCCACCGCCATCAGCGAGTCGAGCCCCATTTCCGGCAGAGGACGCGTGCGCTCCAGCGCCAGGTCGCCCAGCCCGAGAATACGGCCGACGATCTCGTCGACCACGGCCTCGAGCACGTCGCGCTTGGCACTGCCGACGACGGCGGCAATCCTCTGCGCGAACGCGGCCGCCGCGACCGGAGGGCGGCGTTCTCCCGCGCTGATCGCAACGCGATCGAGGTTGCCGGACAATGCCACATCGAGCGCCGCAAGGGCCGTGCCGGCGTCGAGTGCCGGCCCATCGAGCGTGCGGGCCATCCCGAGTCCTCGCCAGGCGCCCCAGTCGATCAAGGTCGCGGGAAGCCCTCGCGCACGGCGATCCTGGACCACGGCATCGAGCGCTGCGTTGGCCGCGGCATAGTTGGCCTGACCGGCCGACCCGGCCTGACCGGCCAGCGAACCGAAGAGCACGAAGTGGTCGAGGGCCAGATCGCGCGTCGCATCGTCCAGTGCCTGGGCTCCGCGCAGTTTGGCGCCAAAAGCGGCCGCGAGCTGCTCGCGCGTCATGGTCGCCGCGGTGGCGTCGTGGAGTTCGGCCGCGAGATGGAAGATGCCCTTGAGCGACGGTGACAGTCCGGCAAGGGCCGCGCGCACCGCCTGCGGATCGTCCATGTCCACGGCAAGCGAGCGCACCGCAACGCCGGGAACATCGACTTCAGCTCCGTGACGCGACAGGACGACAATGTCGCGCGCGCCGTGGGCCGCGAGCCAGCCGACAATTTCCCGTCCGATGGCCCCGGTGCCGCCGCTGACGACGTATGTCGCGTCGCCACGCAAGAGAGTCCGGTTGAGCGCCAGCTTGCCCATGTGCCGCGCACTTTGCAGAACGCGCAGGGCGTCGGTGACATCGGCGAATGCGTACGGCGTCACCGGCAACGGCGGATGTCCGGCGGCAAGAGCGGCCACGGCCGCCCGCAACATCTCGCCCACCCGGGCGGGTTCTTCCAGGATCAGGCGGTCCAAGGCGATCGGCTCGTAGCGAACATCCGGGCGCACGGCCGCGACCTGGTCCGGTCCCCACAGTTCCGCCTTGCCAAGTTCCAGGAAAATCCCATTCGGCTTCAGCAAACGCAGACCGGCCGGAATTGCCGCTCCCGTCAGGCTGTTGATCACGACGTCGACAGGAGCCGCGCGTGAGAAATCGAGGGTGCGGGAATCGTAGATCTCGGTGACGCCCAGAGCCTGAAGGTGGGCTCGCTTGGCAGGGCTACCGGCGGTCGCGACGATCGTGGCACCGCGTGCTCGGGCCAGCGCGAGGGCCGCCAGGCCGACGCCACCGGTTGCGGCATGGATCAGCACGCGTTGCCCCGCGCCAAGTTGCGCCACATCGTCGAGGGCGAGACGGGCCGTGAGCATCGCCACGGGCTGCGCGGCCACGACACGCCAGTCGAGAGCGAGCGGCACCCGGCAGGCGAGGCGAGCATCGAGCGTGACATGGCTCGCGAACGAGCCCGCAGCGATGGCGACGACGACATCGCCCGGAGAGAAGTCGGTCACGCCGGGGCCGACATTGGCGACCGTGCCGGCGCATTCGACGCCGGGTGCGCCACCGTCGCCGGGATAGACGCCCAGCAGGTTCATGACGTCCCGGAAGTTGATGCCCGTCGCGGCGATCTCGACCTCGATTTCGCCGGGACCGGGAGAGCGTCGAGCACTCGGCGCCCAGCGGCTTGTGTCGAGCGTCGCTGCCTCGCCACGGGCGAGTGCGAACGGTGCAGCCGGATTGGCGGTTGCCGCCGTGCGGGGCGCGAGACGCGGCGCCCATAGACGGCCATCTCGGCAGGCCAATGTCGTTGCGTCGCCGGTATGCGGAACAGCAGGTGGTGCGCCGGTTGCTGTGTCTAGGTCGAGGAGGATCGAACGTAGCTCGGGACGTTCCCGGCCCAGCGACGCGACGAGACCGACCAGGGCCGCCTGCGCGGGCAATGGCACAGTGCCGTGTGCGGGTGTCGCGCGGTGAGCGAGCACGGCCAATCGGGAAGGCAAGTCGCCGGCCTGACGGAAGGCTTCCACGATACGCCAGCACGCGGCCACGGGATCGGCCTCGTTGCGACAGTCGATCCACCGGGGCGTCTCGTCGCCGCCGGCGATCTCTTGCCAGACAGTCTGGGAGAGAACTGCGGCGGATGCCGCCTGGATGGGCGCGAGACGCAGCCCTTCGCACCACGCCACGAGCCGGCCGTCGACGTCGAGAAGAGCCACGTCGGCGCGGTCGTTCGTCCGCAGGTGCAGGACGGAACTCGCCGGTGTGCCGCCGAGCCAAAGCAGCCGATCGAGCCCGGCGGGCACGAGCCCGCCACGGGCCGTTCCGGGCAGCGCCGCCGCGAGGCTCTGCCAAGCGGCGTCGAGAACGCGGGGGTCGAGGCGCCAACCGGAGTCGCTGGGCGGCAGATCCGCGACCGCGATGCCGTCGTTGCCGGCCAGGAAACGCAGACCACGGAAGGCAGGGCCGTAGACGAGGCCCGCGTCGGCAAACCGCGCGTAGAGCTTGTGCAGGTCGACGACCGTCGTCGCGGTGGCGCGCGCATCGCGCGGCACGGCCGGTGCCGGCCCGGTCGGCTTCCACGCAGCTTCGGCAATCGTCGTGAACGACGAGTCGTCACTGTCTTCGGCCGCAACGATGCGCAGTTTCCGCGCGACCTGATCCACGACGGTCTGCACGACCGGCCGCTCGTCCGGCACCAGGAGCTGTACGAACGCGATGTCGGACAGTTCGTTCTGCTGGCCGTCCGGCATGGCAGCCAGCAGCATCTCGACGAGCCCCGCGGCCGGCATCACGGCCTTGTCGTTCACCGTGTGATCGCCGAGCCAGGCCGGCGTCAGAGGCGCCAGCACGTTTTCGTAGATGATCTCGGCGGTCGCCGACCGCAGGCGGCGTCCCAAGAGCGGATGGGTGCCCTGGGGTCGCGTCGCGCGGGTCGCGGCAGGGCGCACCCAATAATGCTGTCGCTGGAAGGGATAGAGCGGGAGATCGACATGGCGACCGGCCATCGCCTGGAGTTCCGGGAGGGGGGCGTCGGAAGGCTGGGCACTGGCCAGCTGGTCGGGGCTGTCGACACAGATCCACCACGGCAGGCGGGCACGACCGACAGCGGCACTGTGGCAGAGGTCGGCGAACGATACGCCGTTGTCGAGGAGGACCCGATAGCGCTCGATCAAGGTGCGCAGGGCTTCGGGGGTTCGCGCGGAGATCAGCAGCTGCGGGGGAACGGCAGGGGGCGGCGGAGCGGCGGCGTCCCGGGCACGTTCGACGATCACATGCGCGTTGGTGCCGGAGAAGCCAAAGGAGCTGACGCCGATGCGCGCCAGGTCGGCGGAACCGGTCGCGGCCGGCACCTCGATCGGCACGCCGTCGAGATCGATATGCGGGTTGAGTTTGCGGAAGTGCAAACTCGCCGGCACGGTCTGGTGGCGCAGCATCAGTACGGCCTTGATCAGACCCGCGATCCCGGCGGCCGCTTCGGTGTGACCGATGTTGCTCTTGACCGAACCGACAGCGAGCGGGCGGGTCCGGCCTGCGAAGACCGAAACCAGCGAATGCATCTCGATCGGGTCGCCGAGCGATGTGCCTGTGCCATGGGCTTCGATGGCATCGATACTGTCGGGTGCGAGGCCCGCGTTCGCGAGTGCTGCGCGGATCACGGCTTCCTGGGCTTGTCCGTTGGGGGCAGTGAGACCGGCGCTCCGCCCGTCCTGGTTGACCGCCGTGCCGCGGATCACGGCGAGCACGCGGTCGCCTGCGGCTTCGGCGTCGCTGAGGCGCTTCAGCACGACGACGCCGCAACCTTCGCCACGCACGAAGCCGTCGGCCGATGCATCGAACGCCTTGCAGTGCGCGTCCGGCGACAGCATGTGGAGGCGCTCCAGTGCCGTGGTGGTGCCGGTGCCGAGCGTGAGGTTGACGCCGCCCGCGAGCGCCGTCGTGCACTCGCCGCGCCGCAGCGCCTGCACGGCGAGATGCACAGAGACCAGCGACGAGGAGCAGGCGGTGTCGATGACCATCGCCGGACCGGTGAGCCCGAGCAGATAGGCGATGCGGCCAGCAGCGATGCTGGGCGCGCCGCCGATGCCCGCATAGCCGTCGGCGCCCTCGGCAGAGGCTGCGAACTGCGAGTAGTCGTAGTTGCACATTCCAACGAACACGCCGGTCGGACTGCCGGACAGGCTGTCGGGCGGGATCAGCGCATCCTCGAGCGCTTCCCAGGCGACCTCCAGCAGCAGACGGTGCTGCGGGTCCATGAACGTGGCCTCGCGCGGAGCGATGCCGAAGAAAGTCGGGTCGAAGCCGGCGACATCGGCCAGATAGCCCGCCCGTGCGGCCGCGCCTTCCGCCACGCTGGCATCGGGACGCTCGGGGCGGGGAATGATGCCGTCGCGTCCTGCCGCCAGGGACTGCCAGAAGCGCGCGGGATCGTCGCCGCCCCCCGGATAGCGGCAACCGGCGCCGACGATGGCGACCGGCGCATCGGCCTCGATGGCCTGGACTGCTGCGGCGGTGGCTTTGCCTGCCCCGCCGAGATGCCGGCAGAGCGCGTCGACGGTGCTGAAGTCGAACAACAGCGTCGCGCTCAACTGTCGGCCGTCCAGTCGCGCCTGTAGCCGGTTGCGCAGCTCGACGGCCATCAGGGAGTCGAGGCCGAGTTCGAACAGATTGGCCGAGCGCGAGATCGTCTGTCCCGGCGGATAGCCGAGCACGGCCGCGGCCTCGGCACTCACCAGATCGACCAGCGCGGCTGTCGCGAGTGGCGTTGCCTGGAGGGGCGCGGGCAGGACGACGGTTGGTGTTGTCGCGCGCGCGCGCTGCCACTGTCGCACGGACGCGGGAGGCCGGCCGTTGCCGAAGCTCGCGAAGAAGCGCGCACGATCGATCGGCAAGACGGCGGCGGCGGCCTCCGGCGTCACCAGGGCCCAATCGAGCACATGGCCGGCACCGTCGTTGGGGATCGTACCGAGGCCCTGGGCGGCGAGACGCTCGAACAGAGCGGTCCGCCCCGTCGAGGAGCCGCTTTCGCGCCAAAGCCCCCAGTCAAGGCTCAGCGCCTGCCTGCCGCGCCGTCGGCGTGCCCCGGCCAACGCGTCGAGGCCGACGCTGGCGGCGGCGTGGGTAGCCTGGCCGCTTTGTCCGAACAGGCCGACGGCCGACGAGAAGAGAAGGAAGAGACCGGCGTCGGGGAAGGCCGCGTCGAGCACGAGGGCCGTATCGAGCTTGGGAGCGAGCACGGCGGCGAATTGCGCCGGCTTCGCTTGAGCCAGCGTGGCATCGTCGAGTGTTCCTGCGGCATGGACGATGCCACCGAGGGCGGGCAGTCCCGCGATCCAGGCGGCGCGGTGCTCGGCGTCGGACAGATCGGCCGTCTCGATGCGCACCGCAACGCCCTGTTCGCGAAGTCTGTCGATCCAATCCGCTGCAACTGCCTTGCGCCCACTCAGGACAAGGTGGCGAACACCGTGGCCGACCAGCCACTCCGCGATGAAGCGGCCGAGACCGCCGAACGCGCCCGTGATGAGGAACCAGGCATCGGGATCGACGGCCACGGGCATTGCGCCGTCTTCAGCGGGCTCCAGGCTCGGTACGAACCGCTCGCCATTTGCGAAGACGAGCTCCGGTTCAGCGGTCATTCGTTCGGCGGCGAGCACGCTCTCCCAATTGGCGTGAGGTGCATCGAGGCACCGGACGTCGAGTTCGGGTCGCTCCAGCCGCAGCGTCCGCATCATGCCCCAGAGCGCCGCGGCTGCCGGATCGGCGACGGCCGGGCCGATGGCACCGTCGGTCAGTAAGGTGAGGCATCGTTCGTCGGGGCCAAGCCCATTGATCGTCGACAACAAGGCAGCGCAACGCTCCGCGGCACTGCCGCCGTCATCGCGATGAACGCGTGAGGCGACTTTGCGGCGGGCGAGCAGGATGGAATGGCCGGGGAGAGACAGCGTCTCGACGTCCAGTCCCTTGCCTTCGAGTAACTTGGTCCAGTCGTCGCGTGCCAGCAGCGGATAGTCGGGGCGCAACGCCGTGTCGGCGAAGCGCCACCATCCTTCCGTCAGTCCGAAGACGAGATCGATCCATCCGGCGGGCGCGTCGTCACGGCCGGGCCGTGCGGTCTCCAGGAGCAGCAGCCGGCCGTGAGGCGCCAGGGTGCGCAGGGCGTGGTCGATCGTGGCGCTAAGATCGGCTGTCGCGTGCAGCACGTTGGCCGCCACGACGAGATCGAACGTACCGACGGGGATGCTCTGTTCCTCCGGCGGCCGTTCTATGTCGAGTGTGGCGAAATGCTCGGCGTCGAACCGCCCCCGCGCCTGGGCGACGAGGGTGGGACTGATGTCGGTGAACCAATAGTGCGTACGCGCAGCATCGAGCGCGGCGAGGATCGCGTCCGTCGTGCCGCCGGTCCCCGCACCGATCTCGAGCACATTGATCGGGCCTGTCGGCGGCGTTGCGGCCACGGCGAGCGCCGCCATCGTACGGTTGGCGGCGCGGTAGACGGGAGCCTCGCTGTAGATCGCGGCGGCGTCGCTGTCGGCGAACAGCAACGACATGGGATCGACCTTGCCGCGCAGGACATCCGGCAGTGCCGCGCCGCAGCGCGCGAGCAGCGAGCCTTCCGAGCCGGCCGGTGGCGTCGCTTCGGTCGAGGCGTTCGCCGCGACGCGCGGCAGATGCTGCCACAGGCGCCGATGACGGGATGCGACCTCTGCTTCGGTCACGGCGGCGAGCGCATTGCGCGCGTAGACGGCGGCGAGCCCATCGAGAGTGTGTTCGAGCGACGCCGTGTCGCCAAGTCCCGTGCACAGCTCTGCCGCGATGGCGAACGGTGACGGGGCCTCGTTCCAGCGCGTGACGTGCAGCCATTGGCGCCAGCCGCCAGCCGAGGCGGCCGCTGCGAGGCGCAGGCGATCGATGCGGGCAATCGTGATGCCCGCCGCATCGAGCAGGCGGATGTCGACCACGCTGACGCCGGCGTTCGTCTCGACGGTCTCGGCATAGGCCCACATCTCGCCGCCGGGCGATCCGTCTCTGTCGTAGCGCGCGATCCCGGCCGGCAGGCGGGCAGAGCCATCCGCGCCGAAGTGGATCGCGCCAGCAATGCGGAAGGCCGCATCGAGCAGGGCGACGTAGGGCGCGGGGCGCAGCCTGGCGAGCGCCTGGGACGGGCCGCGGGCAAGTGTCTCGATGCAGTCGTAGAAGGGGCCGTATTCCAGGCCGGTCTCCCTCAGCCAGGCAGCGTAGGCGCTCGGGTCGAGTTCCTCGGCACAGCGGGAGCGTAGCGTCGCGAGGTCGAGCGTCTGCGCCCCGTCACCAGGCGCGGGCATGGCCGTCGCATGGCGCTGCCAGGTGTCGTCTTCCCGCGAGAAAAGGGAGAGGGGCGTGCCGGCGACGACCTGAACGATACGTGGCGTGGCGACGGGCAGCGGACGATCGAAGGTGACGTCCATCAACGCAGAGCCCTTGCCGGTGCTCTCGGCGGCGGCGCGCAGGCGTTCGAGCATGTCGGCGGCAGGAAGCAAGGGCTCGTTCCGCACGCGATGATCGGCGACGCGCGGACTGCCGGGCAACAGCCTGACCTCGAACAGCGGGGCATCGCCTGCCTGCGGGACGCGCCGGCCGGGGAACTGCTCGCTCTCGTCGAGCCAATAGCGCTGCCGCTGGAAGGGATAGAGCGGCAGGTCGACCCGCCGGCCGCTGCTCGACGGGAGTTCGGGGGGCGCGGCATCGGAGGGCTGTGCCGTGGCGAGCGCCCCCGGACTGTCGACGCAGATCCACCATGGCAGGCGCGCACGCCCGACAGCGGCGCTGTGGCAGAGGTCGGCGAAGGGAGTACCCGAATCGAGAAGCGCTCGATAGCGCTCGACGAGGGCGTGCAACGCTTCCGGCGTGCGCGCCGATATCAAGAGTCGCCCGAGTTCGTTGGCGGGCATCTGCGGCACGGCCTCGGGCGCGCGCTCGAGGACGACGTGGGCATTCGTTCCAGAGAATCCGAATGAACTGACTCCGACGTGGGCCAGCGCGGTGGGCTTCAGGACTGTCGGAATCTCGATCGGCAACCCGCGCAGGTTGATGTGCGGATTGAGCTGCCGGAAGTGCAGCGAGGCGGGTATCGCCTGATGACGCAGCATCAGGATCGCCTTGATGAGGCCCGCGACACCGGCGGCGGCTTCGCTGTGGCCGATGTTGGTCTTCACCGAGCCGACGCTCAGCGCTCGCGTGCGGCCCGCGAAGACGGAGGCCAGCGCATGCATCTCGATCGGATCACCAAGCGACGTGCCGGTGCCATGCGCCTCGATGGCGTCGATGCTTTCCGGCGCGAGACCGGCATTGGAGAGCGCGGTGCGAATGACGGCTTCCTGCGCGGGCCCGTTTGGCGCGGTGAGCCCGGCGCTGCGGCCATCCTGGTTGACGGCCGTGCCTCGGATCACGGCCAGGATGCGGTCGCCCGCTGCCTCCGCATCGGCAAGGCGCTTCAGCACCAACACACCGCAGCCCTCGCCACGGACGAAGCCGTCGGCGGAGGCGTCGAACGCCTTGGAGTGCCCGTCCGGCGACAGCATGTGCAGGCGATCAAGCGTCGCCGCGCCCTGCGGCAGCAGAGTGAGGTTGACGCCGCCCGTCAGTGCCACTTCGCATTCTCCGGCGCGCAAGGCCTGCACGGCCAGATGCAGGGCGACGAGCGATGACGAGCAGGCCGTGTCGACGACGAGGGCCGGACCGTTCAGGCCAAGGGCGTAGGCGATGCGCCCCGCGGCGACGCCCGGCGCACTGCCGGTCGCGGCGTAGCCGTCCGCCGACTGCGCGTCGACGTCGCCGAGGCGCGCATAGTCGGCCGTGCAACAGCCGAGATAGACGCCGGTGCGCGTGTTCTCGAGCCGGTCGGCGGCAATGCCGGCATGTTCCAGCGCCTCCCAGGCGGCTTCGAGGACCAGGCGCTGCTGCGGATCCATCGCCACCGCTTCGCGCGGACTGATGCCGAAGAAAGCTGCATCGAACCGGTCGATGCCGGACAGGAAGCCGCCATACGCCACGGCGCCGGCTCCGGCGGCCCAACGCTCGGCAGGGACGGTGGTGACGGCGTCGCGGCCGGCCCTCAGTCCTTCCCACACGGCGTCCGGGGTGTCGCCGAGAGGCAGCCGACAGGCCATGCCCACGATCGCGACAGGCGCGGACATGCGGCCCTCGGCCGCCGTCAGCTTGGCCTGCATGCGTTGCAGCAGGCGCAGCGACTGCTCCTTGATCTGCCGCTCGGTCGAGCCGGGAGACGGCGTCGTCATGCGCGCGCTCCTCGCTCGCCGTGGAGCTCCTCGAAGGCATCGAGCGCCGCATCGAGGTCGGCATCCGAGGCTCCCGCCAGATCATCATCGATCGCGACAGTTGCAGGGGAAATAACGGGCGCGAGCGTCGTCGGCGCGCCGCCCGGCAGTCCGAGGTAGGTGGCCGCCATGTACTCGGTCAGGGCGGAGACCGTCGGGTGGTCGAACAGAAGGCTCGCCGGCAACACCGCATCAACCAGCCGTCCAAGACGGTTGCGCAACTCGAGCGCGGCCAGCGAGTCGAGGCCGAGCTCCTGCAACGGCCGGCGCTGGTCGATGGCGCCCGCGATCGACAGCATCGTTGCGCACTCTTCGGCGATGCGGCCGCGCAAGGTGGCGCGTCGTTCTTCGGGGGAGACGTCAATGCTGGCAGGCGCGCAAACCGGTGTTGTCGCCTCGGCGATCTTCGCGGGAGCCGAAGTTGCGCCGGCAACGTCCTTGAACAACGGGGGGATATCGCCGTTGGCGCGTAGCGCGGCGGGATCGATCGGCAGAACCGCGGCTTGCGCCACGCCCGCGTCGAGAATCTTGTCGAGGGCCGCAAAACCGTCGGACGTGCCGATCGCCCCCATGCCCGCCGCAAGATTGGCCATGACGCCGCGGGCAGCAGCGGCGCCATGCTCACGCCACGCGCCCCAGTCGACGGTCACGGCGCGATACCCCGCCGCGGCGCGGGCCAGAAGTGCGGCGTCGAGAGCGGCACTGGCCGCGGTGTGCGTGGCTTGACCTGCCGAGCCGAGCAGCGCGCCAGCGGAGGAAAAGCCGACCAGCAGGTCGAGATCGGGCCATTGCTCGACGATGGCCCGCAAGCCTCCCAGCTTGGCGGTCGCGACCCGATCGAACGCGTCGCGGTCGAGGTCGCCGATCAGGCGGTCCTCCAGAATGCCGGCGGCATGGATGACGCCGCGCACTGGCGGCAGCGATGTCTCGCGAAGTCGCGCGTCGACGGCCGCGAGCGTCGCTGGATCGGCGACATCGCCTACGACGATGTCGGGCGCCGGCGTATCCGGCGCGGTGCGACCGATCCGGATAACCCCGCCGGCGCCACGGCGCTTCAGCCACTCGGCGATCCACGGGCCGAGTCCTCCCAGCCCGCCGGTCACGACATAGGTGCCATCGCCGCGAATAGCGGCGCGATGCTCCGGTAACACGACCAACTTGCCGATATGCTCGGCGCGCATCATGGCCGCGAAGCCGCGCGAGGCATCGGCCAGCGCCATCATGTTGACTGGCGGCAACAGGGTCCGGTCGGCGGCGACCGCCGTGACAACGGCCTTCAGGAGTCCGGCGAAAGCCTCGACGGCCACCTGATCGAGAGCGACGACGTGATACGCGATGTCCGGGCGCCGTGCGGCCACTTCTTGCGGCGTCGCAATGCCGACGCGGCCGATCTCGATGAAGCGTCCGCCCGGCTTCAGAATCTCGATGCTCGCATCGCGTTGCAACTCAGGAAGCGCGTTCAACACGACATCGACCTTGTCGGCCGCGGTGAACGCCGTGTCGCGGGAGGAGTAAATCTCGCGCACACCACAGGCGGCGAGATGCGCGCGCTTGGACTCGCTGCCTGCGGTCGCGACGATCTCGGCGCCAAGCGTGCGTGCGAGTTGCAGGGCGAACCAGCCGACGCCGCCGGTGGCCGAATGGATCAGCACGCGATCTCCGCGGCGGATTTGGGCGAGTCCGTGGATCGCATGCCAGGCGGTGGCGCCCGCAATCGGGATCGCCGCCGCTTCCACGGCACTCAACGACGCGGGCTTGGCGAGCACCAGACGCGCGTCGGCGCAGACATGCGTGGCCAAGGCCCCGAGAGCGACGGCGACGACCGGTTGGCCGACGGTGACATGGGTGACGCCGGCGCCGACGGCCTCGACCTCGCCGGCGCACTCGCTGCCGAGAGTGCTGCCGACCGGCGGTACTTGGCCGGCGGCGGTGAGGGCGTCCTTGTAGTTGATGCCGGCAGCGCGCACGCGAATCAGCACCTCGCCCGGCTTCGGAACGGGGACGGCGAGTGGCAATAGCTGCAAGTCGAGGGCGAGTGCGCGTGCCGGCGGAAATGGAGATGTCGCTTCCATCGACTCGAGACGGACGACCTGGCGCTGGCCTTCGCGCCATACGACATTGTCCTCGCCGTCGTCGAGGACACATTCGACGGCGAGGGCATGTCCCATGGTCGATAGGTCGAGCCCGACAGTGCGTGGACGCAGTACCGGATGTTCGCGGGCGAGCGTCCGCACGAGGCCGGCCAATGCCGCCTGCGCGGGCGTCGGGGGATTCGACAAGGGCAGCAGCAACCGCGGCGCATCGCTGCGTGCAATCAGTGCCTGAACCAGTTCGAGCAAAGCCGGAAGAGCGGGATAGCCGTCCAGTCCTGCGAGGCAAACCACGCCGGCGAACGGACCAGCCGGTAGCGAAACGCCGCTCGGCGCGTACGGGAGATTGGCTTCTGCCGCCAGTGCAGGATCGCGGCCGACGGCAATCCAGCGCGCGGGGCCCGCGCTCGCGGTGATCACGACCTGACCGCCGCGTTCGAGCGCCACCACGGGTGCGGTGAGACCGGCATCCTCCAAGAGGCATGTCAGTGTTTCCGCGCTCACCAACGGATGATTTGGCCGCAGGGTGCGATCGTCCTGCCGGGTCCAGTCGTCGGTCAGGCCGAAGGTGATGTCGAGGCGGGCGAGCGGGCCGGTCCCTTCGACGAGCAGCAATCGGCCGCCAGGTGCGAGCAGGCTCGCGGCATGCCGGATGGCGGCTGCGAGGTCGGGAGTGGCGTGCAGGACATTGGCCGCGACGACGAGATCGGCCCTTCCGGCGTCCACGCCCTGGGCGACCGGATCGCGCGAGATATCGAGCGTCGCCGTGCGCAGGCCGGTCCAATCCGGGAATGTGCGCCGCGCTGCCGCCAGGAAGGCCGGCGATACGTCGGTGAACAGATAGTCGACTGTGTCGGGCAGGACGGCACGGATCGCACGCGTGGTCGCGGCCGTCCCGCCGCCGATTTCGACGACGCGGCGGGGCCGGGCGCTTGCTGCAACAGCCGCCGCGACGTCGTTGACCCGTTGCGCGAAGGGAGAAGCGCGATACGCGCCGTGCGCGCCATCATCGTGCTCGAAGAGAAGAGCGAGAGGGTCTTGCCTGCCGGCGAGAACGTCGGCCAGCGCTCGGCCACACCGTCCGACCAGCGCAATCTCCGCCGCGTGGTTGGGATAGGCCTTCATCAGCGCGTCGATCGCGGCGGCAGGCGTCTTCATGGCTGGGTTGGCTGCCGCCGCGTGCTGGCTCAACAGTTTGGCAAGCGCAGGGCGTGCCGGGGAAGAGACGGCAGCAAGCGCGTCGCGCGCAAAGGCCCGAGCGACGACTTCGAGGGCCGCATGCGGTTCGGTCAGTGACGGGTCTTCGCCGGGCCGCGTCACGACCTGCCAGATCATGCGATCGACCGCCGCTCTCGCGCGGCGGCACACGACACCATGCGCTTCGGCCAGCACCACTCCGGAGTCGTCGAGCCAGAGAATTTCGCCCGTCTTCGCGTCGGGCTTGTCGTCAACGATCCGCGCCAGGACCTGGCTGGTGGCGAGCACCGGCCGATGAACGGCGAAGCTCTCGATGGTTGAAGGCCTGAATCCTTCTCCAGCGGCGACGACCGCGCCGCCGAGCGCCTGCAAGCCGGCGTCGAGGACGGTTACGCTGTCGCGCGGCGTGCCGGCAGAAAGATAAGCGCGGACGCCGTCGTCGCCACGCTGCAAGCGGCTGATCAAGCGAAATGCCGCGCCGAACGCCAGGCCGGAGGCTTGTAAGGTCGAGGCCCAGGCCTCGCCGTCGATCGCATCGCTGGCCTGGAAAGGCCAAGGAGCCGAGGCGGTCGTGGCCGTCGAAGTGTGCGCCTCCGCCAGTGTCTGCCAGGCGCCGTCGCGCTTGGTCATGATCCGCAGCCGTCCATCCGGCCCCGACCAGAGCTGAAAGTCGCTCGCCGCTTCCAGTGTGAAGGGCAGGTTGATCGCGACGTCCGACAAGGCGCCGTCGTGTGCGGCGGCGAAGGCGGCGAGATGAAACGCCCCGGGGAGCAACGGCGTGCCGTCGACTACGTGCTGTTCGAGCAAGGCTTGCCGAGCAGGTCCGATCGCGATCTGGCGAACCGTTTCACCTAAGGGTGTCGGAATCGCCGGGCCGAGAATGTCCTGCGGTGCTTCCACCCAGTACCGGCGCCGTTGGAATGGATAGAGCGGCAGATCGATTGGCGCACCATTGCCAGAGGCTTGTATAACGGGCGGCGTGCCGTCGTTCGGCACGGCATCGGTCAGGGCACTGGCCGTGTCGACGGCGATCCACCAGGGATGCACCGGTCGCCGGCTCGCAGCGCCCGCAAGCAGGCCGAATGAAGCCGGCTCGGCTTCGAGGCGCGCGGCGTAGGCTTGCGTCAGAACGGCGAGGGCCTGCTTGTCGCGCGCCGACAGTAAGAGGCGCGAGGCTGTAGGCGCCGTCCCTGCGTCTGGCGCGCGCGCCAGCACGACATGCGCGTTGGTCCCGCCGATGCCGAAAGAACTCACACCGGCCACGAGGCGCTCGGCCCAGGGCCGTGTTTCTGCCACCAGCCGGAAGGGCGTGTCCTTCCAGTCGATGCGCGTGGACGGCGTGTCGGCATGCAGGCTGCGCGCGATCGTGCGCCGCTCGAGCATCAGCACGGTCTTGATAAGACCGGCGATACCCGCCGCAGTCTCGGTATGGCCGATATTGCTCTTGGCACTGCCCAGCGCGATCGAACCGGGCGCGGCTCCACGACAGGCGGCGGCGAGCGCGGCGACCTCCACCGGATCGCCGAGCGGCGTGGCCGTGCCGTGCCCCTCGACATAGCCAATGTCGGCGGGCCGGACGTCGGCCACAGCCATTGCCTCGGCGATGACGGCGGCCTGCCGATCCTGGCTGGGCGCGGTGAAACCGACTTTGCGGCTGCCGTCGTTGTTGACCGCCGATCCCAGCAGCAAGGCGCGCACGCGATCGTTGCCGGCGTCGTCGGCGCGGCGCAGTACCACGAGCCCCGCACCGCTGCCGAACACGGTGCCGGCGGCATCGTCGGCGAAGCTGCGGCAATGGCCGTCGGGCGAGAGCATCCCGCCGGCTTCGTAGAGATAGCCGACGCCATGTGGCACGCGCACGCTGACGCCGCCCGCGATGGCGATGTCGCACTCGCCGGACAGCAGGCTCTGGCAGGCAAGGTGGACCGCGACGAGCGACGACGAGCAGGCCGTCTGCACGGCGACCGCCGGACCCTTGAGGTCGAGGCGGTAAGCGAGCTGTGTGGCAATATAATCCTTGTCGTTCCCGACCATGGCCAGCAGCTGGCTGGGGGCGCTCGGGCCGCTGATCTGGTTGCGTAGCTGGAACATCAGATAGGTGCTCACAGCCGTGCCGACGAAGACGCCGATCGAGGCGTCCGTGCGGGCGGGGTCGATCGCGGCATCCTCGAGCGCGTGCCAAGCCAGTTCGAGCATGACGCGCTGCTGTGGATCCATCAGCGCGGCTTCATGCGCGCTCATACCCCAGAATCCCGCATCGAACCGGTCGATGTCCTTCAGCAAGGCCGCGGCGGGCACGTAGCGGGAATCGGCGAAGGTGGCGCGCGGCACACCGGAGGCCAGCAGGTCGTGATCGGCGAGGCGAACCAGTCCCTCGCGGCCGTTCGCCAGCATGTCCCAATAGGCGGGAAGGTCGGGGGCGCCGGGAAAGCGGCCGGCCATGCCGATGATCGCGATCATGGCGCCGCTCCGGCATCGCCGCGCTGCCGGGCCGGAGCGCGCATCTGGCGACGCCGCGCCGCGCGCGCAAGCCCCGCATCCACCGCATCCGTCTCGACATCGCCCGCGATGGCGCCGGCCAGCGCGGCGACCGTGGGAAGTCGAAACAGGTCGACCACGGCGAGGCGGCTGCCGAGCTGCTCGGCAAGTTTCCGCTGAAGGCGGACGATATGCAGGGAAGTGGCGCCGCAGTCGAACAGGTTCTGACGCGGCTGCACGGGCTGGCCGAGCACTTCTGCTGCCAGGGCCGCGACCTTGCCGGTGAGGGCGTCGTTGGTAGGAGCGCTAGCGGCCGGAGCTTCGACGAGCGGACGCAGTGCGCCGCGATCGACCTTGCCGTTGGTGCTGAGCGGCAGCGACGAAACGAAGTGGACATGGCGCGGTACCATCCACGGCGGCAGCTGGGCGGCGCACTGCTCGCGCAGCATGCCGGCAAGATCGAAGCCGGCAGTCTCCGAGGCGGGGATACCGCCGGCGAAGGCATGCAGAACCTTCTTGCTGTCCACCATCAGCACGCCGATCGGGCAGAGGCCGATATCGAGCGTGTGCGCGGCCGTCATCAGGCGCTGGCCGGCGGCGCCGGCTTCGAGCAGCGCGGCATGGCGGGACATGCCGGCGGGCGCTTCCAGCACGATGAGGAAGGCGGCTGCCGCGGCGATGCGCGCCGTTCCCGCGTCGGGTACCGTGCAAGTGGGCATCGGCGAAGACGACTGCCCTTCCACGCGACGGGCGATGACGCGAGCGTCGAGTGTCGTCTTAGCCGCGGTCAGAAGCGTGCGAAGCACATCTCCCCCAACATTACCGGGCGTGAAGCGGCGCACGCTGCGACGGCGATCGTAGTCTTCCGGTTCGGGACGGCGCGGCAGCGCCACGCGCGCGGCCTGCGGCAAGCGACGCAGGCCATGGCGCTCCAGCAGGAAGCGCGTGCGCTCGCCCGCTTCCGGGCGCAGCACGACGAAGGCGTGCAGGGCCTTGTCGCCGGCCGTGGGCAGAGCCGTCACGACCACTTGTTGAACGTCGGGATGCGAGGCGAGCGCGGTCTCGATCTCGCCCAGTTCGATGCGATAGCCCTGCACCTTCACCTGGAAGTCTTCACGCCCCAGGAACTCGATCGGTGTGGGACCATGCGTCCCGTACGGTCGGAACCGCCCAAGATCGCCCGTGCGGTAGCGGCGCTCGCCAGTCGTCGGGTCGGTCCGGAACTTTGTCGCGGTCAGCGCGGCGTCGCGCCAATAACCGCGCGCCACGCCGGAGCCGGAGATCTCGATCTCGCCGATCACCCAGTCCGGGCAATCCTCGCCCCGGCCGTTGACCACGTGCAGCATCTGGCCCGCCAGCGGCGTGCCGTAGGGGATGCTGGTCCAGGCAGGATCGAGCTCGCCGACTTCGTGCGCGTTCGACCAGATCGCCGCCTCGGTCGCGCCGCCCAGGGCCACGATCGCCGTCCTGGGCGCCCTCTCGCGCAAGGCCTTCACCAGTTCGACCGGCACCCAGTCGCCGCTCATCATGATGAGCCGCAGCGCATGGTCCGACGGCAGCCCGTACTCGGCCTGCATGGCCATCAGGGCGGGCACGCTGTTCCAGATCGTGACCCTGTGCTGGGTGAGAAGCTCCGACCATTGCGCGGGATCGCGGTTCGCCTCCGCGCCGGGCAATACCAGCGCGCCGCC
>JAFEFH010000087.1 GCA_018240695.1 Pseudomonadota bacterium
CCCACCACACGGTGAGCTTGTCCTGCGCCGAGGCCGGTCCGGCCGAGAAGGCAATCGTGAAGGATGCCGCAAGCGCAGCAGCGCCAGCAAATACGCGTCTCATCGTTTCCCCATCCGTTGTTTTCATCCGCAGAGCGGACGATTGGCGAAACGGATATCAGCCTGCCGAAACGGAGTCGAGGAAAGAGCGGAAGGCTGTGGAGCACTCCGGCGCATGGCTGAACGGCAATCCGTGACGGGCGTGCGGGAATACCTGCAGCCGCGAGGTCGGCAGCAGCCGGTGCAGCTCGGCCATCACCGGCACCGGGATGAACGGACTGCCGTCCGGATGCAGCAGCAGCACGGGACAGCCGATCTCGCCCAGCCGCGGCGTCAGGTCGGCGCCGATCAGCACGCCCAGCGACTTCAGGATGGTCTCGCGCGGCCATGCCGCCTGCTGCTCCTCGAACCACGCCCAGCGCGCGGGATCGACGCCGCCGGGATGGAAGCGGTCGGGCATGAACTCGCGCGACCAGCCCTTCTCGCCGCCCTCGTCGAGCTGCTTCTGCCAGGCATGGACGCGGCCGATGGTGGCGCCGAGATGCGCGCCGTTGCTGACGGTCAGCGTCGCCACGCGCTTGGGCTGCGCCAGGGTCGCGGCCAGCGCGATCGTGCCGCCGATCGATTCACCCGCGAGATGGAAGCGGTCGAGGCCCGCGGCATCGGCCACGGCGAAGAGATCCTCGACCATGGCGTCGAGTGACCATTTGTAATCCGGCGGCGGCACCGACGAGCGGCCGCAGCCGCGCATGTCGAAGGCGATGATCGGATAACGGTCGACCAGCGCCGGCGCCCAGCCACGCCACAGCGCCGAGCTGGAGCCGATGCCGTGGTGGAACAGCACCGGCAGGCCGGGCTTCCGCCAGGCCACGGTGTGATCGAGCGTTTCGAAATGGAGGTCGCCCTTGGGCGTTTGCGCGCGTGCCATGGCCGGCAGCATACTCCCTCGCATGTCCTCCCTCACCCGCCGCTCTCTCCTCTGCGGAATTTCCGCCGCGTCGCTCGCCGCGCCCGTCCTCGCGCGCGCCCAGGGCGCCGACTTTCCCGACAAGCCGCTGCGCCTGGTCGTCGGCTTTCCGCCGGGCGGCCCCAACGACTTGCTGGCGCGCCTGATCGCGCCGGGCATCGCGCAGCGCCTCGGCCGCAACGTCGTGGTCGAGAACCGCGCCGGCGCCAACGGCGAGATCGCGGCCAGCGCGGTCGCCAAGTCGCCGGCCGACGGCAGCGTGATCATGCTGGCGTCGAACGGCTCGACCACGGTGGCGCCCGCGCTCACGCCCAACATGCCGTTCGACATCCGTCGCGACTTCGTGGCCGTGGTGCCGGTCGGCATCAATCCGATGCTGCTGGTCGTGCGGCCCAACCTGCCGGCCAAGAACGTCGAGGAGCTGCTGGCGCTGGCGCACAGCAAACCGGGCAAGCTGAACGGCGCGTCGGCCGGCGCCGGCGGCGCCACGCATCTCGCGCTCGAGCTGTTCAAGTCGCTGGGCAAGGCCGACATCGTGCATGTGCCCTACAAGGGCGGCGGGCCGGCGATGGCGGACCTGATGGCCGACATGGTCGACGTCTATTTCGGCGGGCTGTCGACGGCGCTACCGCATGTGAAGGCGGGCAAGCTGCGCGTGCTGGGCCAGACCGGCCTCACCCGCTCGGCCGCCGCGCCCGACATTCCCACGATCGCCGAGTCGGGCCTGCCCGGCTACGAGGCCGCGATCTCCTACGGCATCTTCCTGCCGGCGGGCGCCGCGCCAGGCCTCACCGCGAAGCTGCACGACGCGGTGGACGCGACGATCCACTCGCCGGACATCGCCGCCAAGTTCGCGGCGCTGGGCGCCGATCCGCAATTCGGCACGCCCGCCCAGTTCGCCGCCTATGTGGCGGCGGACTTCGACAAGTGGGCCAAGGTCGCCAAAGAGGCGCACCTCAAGGCGGAGTAGCTATTTGACCGACGAGTACGCCGTCGGCAGCAGCAGCTGGTTCACGATGTTGTCGACGATCGGGCCGTCCTTCTCGGACTCGGCGCGCTTGGCGATCCACTCGGGATCGGCCTGGAAGGCGTTCCACTTCTTGTCGCGATCGGCGAGCGAGTCCCAGGCGAGGAAATAGGTCAGCTCCTGGTTGGACGTGCCGACCAGGGTGGTGAAGAAGCCGGCCTGCTTGATGCCGTGCTTGTCCCACAGCTTCAGCGTCGTGTTGGCGAAGCGGTTCTGCAACGCCGGCAGACGGCCGGGCAGGCAACGGTAGACGCGCATTTCAAGAATCATGACTCTTCCTCTCCTCAGAAATTATTGGCGAAGCGCGGCGCGAAGCCCGCGCCCTTGTGGTCGATGTGGCAGTGGAACGGCGCGCCGAAGTGGCAAGGCATCAACATCGCGCCGGTGCCGGCGCAATGCTCGATCGCGGCGCGGCGGCTCTTGCGCGCATTGTCCTGGTCGAGGCAGGCGAAGCTGTTCCACTCGGGATGATAGACCTGCAACGCGTGGTGCAGGATGTCGCCGCAGAACAGCGCCTTCTCGCCCTTCGACTCGAACTCGATGCGGATCGTGCCCGGCGTGTGGCCGGGCGCCGGCGTGATCTTCAAGCCGTCCTCGATCTCGGCCGCGCCCTTCACCATCGTGACGAGACCCGCATCGACCACCGGCAGCACCGAGTCGCGGAACGAGCCGCCGTTGGCCGGCCCCTTCTCGGGGTCCTTGTCGAGCTTGCTGTAGAAGTCGAAGTCTTCCTGGCTCCAGACATACCTGGCGTTCTTGAACGTCGGCACCCAGCGGCCGTTGTCGAGCCGCGTGTTCCAGCCGACATGGTCGACGTGCAGGTGCGTGCACATCACCATGTCGATCTGGTCCGGCGTCACGCCCGCTGCCTTCAGCCGGTCGAGATAGGGCGTGTTCATCATGTCCCACTTCGGCCGGTGCTTGCGCGGCTTGTGGTTGCCGACGCAGGTGTCGATCAGGATGGTCTTGCCGCCGACACGCAGCAGCCAGCTGTGGATGCTGAGCTTCAGCCAGCCCGACGCCGCGTCGTAGTGGTTGGGGCTGAGCCAGCTGCCGTGCTCGCGCACGACGTCCGGCGTCCAGTCGGGGAAGAAGGCCTTGGCGTCGAAATTGGGCTCGTAGCTTTCCTCGATGCGCGTCGCGGTGGCGGCGCCGAGCTGCACGTCGGTCATGGCGTTTCCCTTCGAATTTCGGCGCGAGCTTAGCGCAGCCTCAATCCTGCAGGAACTCCGGAGAGCGGCGATAGCCGATGAAGGCGCCGAGCGCGCCCGCCGCCGGCGCGGCGGGGATCAGGATCGAGAACCAGAAGCCGACCTTCGTCGCCACCAGCGTGCCGGGCGCCAGTTGCCCGACCAGCACCGTCACGCCGAAGAAGGCGACGGCACAGACGCCGCCGCACACCACGCCGATCAGCAGCGCCCAGCTCGCCGTCGGCGCCCACAGGCGGGCGACATACATGCCGAGCCCGAGCGCGACGACACCCGTGACGATGGCTCCGTAGAGTTCCACGATACGCAATGCTCCCCTGTTTTCACTCCGGTCAGCGCGCCATACTGCTGCAAAGCAGCGCGTCCGAAAACGAGCAACAACGCATGACTGGCGACATACTCTGGCTGGCCGCGGCCGACCTCTCCCGTCTCTACCGCCGCGGCGAAGTATCGCCCGTCGAGGCGGCGAAGGCCATGCTCGATCGCGCCGAACGGCTGCAACCGCATCTCAATGCCTTCGTGCTGATCGACCGGGAAGGCGCCCTCGCCGCCGCCCGGGCCGCGGAGACGCGCTGGCAGAAAGGCGAGCCGCTGTCGGATCTCGACGGTGTCCCTACGACGATCAAGGATACGACTCCGGCCAAGGGCTGGCCGACCCGCTACGGCAGCCATGCGACCGACGACACGCCGGCGGCCGAGGACGCCGCCGTCACCGGACGCTTCCGCGCCGCCGGCATGGTGCTGATCGGCAAGACCACGACGCCGGAGTTCGGCTGGAAGGCGCTGACCGATTCGCCGCTGCAAGGCACGACGCGCAGCCCGTGGAACCTCGCGCACTCGCCGGGCGGCTCGTCCGGCGGCGCGTCGTCGCTCACGGCGGCCGGCGTCAATCCGTTCAACCACGGCAACGACGGCGGCGGCTCGGTGCGCATCCCCGCCGCGCATACCGGCCTCGTCGGGCTGAAGCCGAGCTATGGGCGCATCCCGCAATATCCCGCCGACTCGCCGTTCGCCGACGTGATCAGCCAGGGCGTGCTGGCGCGCTCGGTGCTCGACACGGCGATGGCGCTCAACGTCACCGCCGGCGCCGACCCGCGCGATTGGCGCTCGCTGCCCGACGACTCGCGCGACTACACGGTCGGTCTCGACGACGGCGTGCGCGGCTGGAAGATCGGCCTCAGCCTCGACTTCGGCCATGTGAAGGCCGACCCCGAAGTGCGCGCGCTGGTCGAGGCGGCGGCCAGACGCTTCGAGGCGCTGGGCGCGCATGTCGAGGATGTCGGCCCGCTGATCGCGCCGTTGCAGAACGACTTCGCGCCGCTGTGGAGCGGCAGCTTCGGCGTGCGCCTGCGCCAGATCCCGACGCAGCTGCACGGCAAGCTCGATCCCGGCTTCCGCGCGCTGGCCGAGCAGGGCCTCGCGGTCACCCTGCCCGACTACGCCCGCGCCTACGAGGCGAAGTCGAAGCTCGCGCGCGACATGATGCTGTGGCACCGGAAGTACGACCTGCTGTTGTCGCCGGTCACGCCCACGCCGCCGCCGCCGGTCGAGACGCTCTACAACTCCGAAGCCTTCTCGCGCTGGACCAAGGGCGCGCCCTACACCCTGCCGTTCAATCTCACCGGCGCGCCGGCGGCGTCGATGCCGGCCGGCCTCACGACATCCGGCCTGCCCGTCGGACTCCAGATCGTGGGACCGGCGCGCGGCGATCATCTCGTGCTGCGCGCGATGCGGGCCTACGAAAGCGCCGCCGGCTGGACCTGGCCGCAGGCAAAAGTCGTAGAGACACTGGCCAAGCTCTAGCGACCCACAGGGTTGGGAATTGGGGGTGTGCGGACGCCCCATTTATCATGCATGCGACCAGGAAAAAGGGAGGTCACATGCACAAGAAGATCAAGCTCGCCGCCATCGTCGGATCGATCGCGCTCGCAGCGCCGGCGGCCGCGCAACAGCCCGCGCCACAGTTTCCCGACATGACGTTCTTCATCACAAGCACCGGCGGCCCGTCGGGCGCGAACTATGGTGGCCTCGACGGCGCCGACAAGCATTGCCAGACCTTGGCGGAGAAAGCCGGCGCCGGCGCCAAGACCTGGCGCGCCTATCTCAGCACCCAGGCCGTGAACGGCGCCGCCGCGGTGAACGCCAGGGATCGCATCGGCAAGGGCCCGTGGGTCAACGCCAGGGGCACGCAGATCGCCGCGAGCGTCGCGGACCTGCACTCGGCCAACAACAAGATCGGCCCCGAGACGCTGGTCGCCGAGAACGGCAAGCTGATTCCGACGCGCCTCTACACGGTGAACCAGCACGACATCCTCACCGGCACGCAGGCCGACGGCACCGCCTTCGGTCCGGAGAAGGACATGACGTGCGGCAACTGGACGAAGAGCAGCGAAGGCAGCGCCATGCTCGGCCACGCCGACCGCATGGGCCTGCGCGACGACGACGCGTCGAAGTCGTGGAACACCTCGCACCCGTCCCGCGTCTGCGACGCCCCGTCCCTCGTCGCCACCGGCGGCGCGGGTCTCTTGTATTGCTTCGCGGCGAACTAAAGCGCGCTCGCGCGCTTGCGGCGCAGAACGAATACCGACGGTCTCGCCATTCAGCAGGGTGGCAGGACCGTCATGAGCGCCACTGGAGGGACGCGCTCCCAGCCATGAGACGATTCAGATTGATCGTCGTCACTTTCTAATCCAGGTCCAATCCGTTCATGCCCGCGTTCTTGCGGGCCTTTTGCGCGATCTCGAGCAGCACCTTGCCGGCCTGCCGCGGGTCCATGATCTGCTCGACGGTCGGGCCTTTGTGCCAGCCCTCGGCCACGGCGAAGATGCCGTTGCCCGCCTGGAACACGCGGCCGGTGACCTCGCGGCTCTCCTCGCTAACCAGCCAGGTCGCGACCGGCGCGATCCACTTCGGGTCGCGGCGCTTCAAATCTTCCTCGGAATATTCCCGCAGGTCCTCGGTCATGCGCGTGAAGGCCGACGGCGAGATCGAGTTGACCGTGATGCCGTAGCGCGCCAGCTCGCGCGCCGCGATGATCGTGAACGAGGCGATGCCGGCCTTGGCCGCGCCGTAGTTGGTCTGGCCGATATTGCCGTAGATGCCCGACACCGAGGTCGTGGTGACGATGCGCGCATCGACCGGGCCGCCTTTTGCCTTCGCCTGGTCGCGCCAGTAGGCCGCGGCATGTCGCGCCGGCGCGAAGGTGCCCTTGAGATGGACCTTGATGACGCCGTCCCACTCGTCCTCGGTCATGTTGACCAGCATGCGGTCGCGCAGGATGCCGGCGTTCAGCACCAGTGCATCGAGCTTGCCGAAGGTCTGTATCGCCTGGTCGACCATGCGCTTGGCGCCGTTCCAGTCCGACACGTCGTCGCCGTTGGCGACCGCCTCGCCGCCCTTGGCCTTGATCTCGTTCACGACCTGTTGAGCCGGGCCCACGTCGTTGCCCTTGCCCGAGCGGTCGCCGCCCAGGTCGTTCACGACCACCTTGGCGCCGTTCTCGGCCAGCATCAGGCAGTGCTCGCGGCCCACGCCCCGGGCGCCGCCGGTCACGATCGCCACCCGTCCCTCGCACAATCTTGCCATCGTCCCTCCCGTTTCTGGCGTGTCTGGCCGTGATTTCCTGCGCTAATCTAGCGCCTTCAACCCAGCCGCCCAACCGGGAGACTTGCCATGGACACCCTGCCCCTCGTTGCCCCCGAACAGGTCGGCCTTTCCGCTGAGCGGCTCGGTCGCATCAGCACGTGGATGAAGGGCTGGGTCGACAGCGGCAAGCTGCCGGGCATGCTGGTCGCGGTCATGCGGCGCGGCGAGATCGCCTTCGCCGAGACCTGCGGCAAGGCCGACGTCGAGCGCGGCAAGCCGGTCCGCCCCGACACGATCTACCGCATCTACTCGATGACCAAGCCGCTCACCTCGACGGCGATCATGATGCTGTACGAGGACGGCCGCTTCCAGCTCGACGACCCGATCTCGAAGTTCATCCCCGCCTTCGCCAACCAGCGCGTCTTCATGGGCGGCAGCCGCGGCAAGATGGAACTGGCGCCGGCCGAGCGCGACATCACCTTCCGCGACCTGCTCACCCACACGTCGGGCCTGACCTACGGCATGATGGAAGCCAACGCCGTCGACGCGATGTATCGCGCCAAGGAAGGCGGCGTCGACTTCCAGACCTCGACCGCGACGCTCAAGGAAGTCGTCGAGAACGCCGCGCGCCTGCCGCTGATCGCGCAGCCCGGCAAGGCGTGGAACTATTCGATCTCGACCGACGTGCTGGGCTACCTCGTCGAGGTGATCTCCGGCATGCCGTTCGAGAAGTTCCTGCTCGAGAAGGTGATCAGGCCGCTCGGCATGGTCGATACCGACTTCCACGTGCCGAAGGAGAAGCACGAGCGCTTCGCCGCCAACTACACGGCGGAAGCCGGCGGCAAGCTGAAGCTGATCGACGATCCGGGCAAGAGCCGCTACCTCGCGCCGCGCACCGTGAACTCGGGCGGCGGCGGCCTCGTCTCGACGGCGTCGGACTACCTGCGCTTCTGCAAGTTCATGCTGAACGAGGGCGAACTGGACGGCGTGCGCCTGCTCGGCAAGAAGACGGTCGAGCTGATGACCGCCAACCACCTCAAGGGCGACATGGGCGACATGGGCGCGCCGCGCTTCTCGGAGTCGACCTATCTCGGCATCGGCTTCGGCCTCGGCTTCTCGGTCATGCTCGACCCGGCCAAGGCGCAGATCCTCGGCACGCCGGGCGAGTATGCCTGGGGCGGCGCCGCCTCGACCGCCTTCTGGTGCGATCCGGTCGAGGAGATGGCCGTGGTGCTGCTGACGCAGCTGATGCCATCCTCGACCTATCCGATCCGCCGCGAGCTCCGCGTGCTGTCGTATCAAGCCATCGTGGATTGAGCCCCATGCGCAACACCGGCCCCATCACCGTCACCAGGCTGCATCCGCTGTTCGGCGCGGAAATCTCCGGCATCGACATCACGCGGCCGCTGTCGGCGCGCGAGTTCGGCCCGATCCGCGCCGCCTTCGAGGAGCATTCCGTGCTGGTCTTCCGCGACCAGCCGATGGACGACGACAAGCAGGTCGCTTTCTCCGACCTGTGGGGCAACTGCGAGACGACGCTCAGCGCCAATCCCGCGGCCGGCACGAAGTTCGCGCGCCAGTCCAACCTCGACATCGAGACCGGCAAGCCGATCCCGAACGACGACATGCGGATGATCTACCAGAAGGCCAACTACTTCTGGCACTCCGACTCCTCGTTCAAGAAGACGCCGTCGCTGTGCTCGATCCTGACGGCGCGCATCTGCCCGCCCGAGGGCGGCAACACCGAGTTCCTGAACATGCGCGCGGCGTGGAACGCGCTGCCGCCGGCGTTGCAGGCGACGATCCATCCATTGGTCGCCGAGCATGCGCTCGCCTATTCGCGCGACCGCGTGCAGAAGGGCATCCTCAGCGCCAAGAGCCTGGCCGAGCTGCCGCCGGTCAAGCAGCGCCTGTTCCAGGACAATCCGGTCAACGGCCGCCGCGCTCTCTATATCGGCGCGCATGCCGGCCACATCGTCGGCTGGCCCGAGCCGATCGGCAAGGCGCTGCTCTACGAGCTCGCCTACCGCGCCGAACAGCCGGAGTTCATGTTCTCGCACGACTGGCGCGAAGGCGACGTGATCGTGTGGGACAACCGCGCCGTCCTGCACCGCGCGACCTATTACGACTCGACCAAGTACAAGCGGCTGATGCAGCGCACGACCATCGGCGGCGACCGCATGACGGTGCCGCAATAGTGCCAAAGCCGTAATGCCCGGCTCGTCGTCCGTTTCGGACAAGGCAGCCTCCGTCGAGACCGTCACCGACGGCATGCCGCACGGCCTGCCGCGGCTGCTGGCCGTCGCCACGATCACCATCGGCCTGTCGATGTCGGTTCTGAACAACTCGATGACCAATCTCGCGCTGCCCTATATCGCGCACGATCTCGGCATCTCCGCGTCGAACTCGATCTGGATCGTGAACGCGAGCCAGATCGCGCTGATGGTCACCCTGCTGCCGGTGGCGGCGCTGGCCGACATTGTGGGCTACCGCCACGTCTACCGCGCCGGGCTGGCGCTGTTCTGCCTGGCCTCGCTGGGCTGCACGCTGTCGCCGTCGTTCGGCTGGCTGATCGCGGCGCGCACTTTCCAGGGGCTGGGCGGCGCCGCGATCATGGCGGTGCAGCCGGCGCTGGTGCGCGCGATCTACCCGCGCAACATGCTGGGCCGCGGTCTCGGCTTCAACACGACGGTCGTGGCGACGTCGCTGGCCGCCGGCCCGTCAATCGGTGCGGCGCTGCTCACCATGTGGTCGTGGCCCTATCTCTTCGCGGTCTATATCCCGCTCGGCATCGTCTCGTTCTTCCTGGGCGAGCGCTACCTGCCGCGCACCACGCACGTTCACCGGCCGTTCGACTTCCTGTCGGCGATCATGTCGGGCATCACCTTCGGCCTGCTGATCTTCGCCATCGACGGCGTGGCGCACGGCCATTCCAAGGCGCTGATCGTGGGCGAGCTGGCGGTCGTGATCCTGCTGGGCGCCCTCTTCATCCGCCGCCAGACCCGGCTCACCGATCCGATGGTGCCGATCGACATCTTCAAGCGGCCGATCTTCGCTTTGTCGATCAGCTCCGGCACCTGCACCTTCACCGCGCAGGGGCTCGCGTTCGTCAGTCTACCGTTCCTCTTCCACACCGTGATGGGCCGCAATCCGACCGAGACCGGCATTCTTCTGACGCCGTGGCCGCTGGCGCTGGCCTGCATCGCGCCGATCGCCGGCCGGCTGGCCGACCGCTATCACGCGGGCGTGCTGGGCGCTGTCGGGCTCACGACCATGACGACCGGCCTCGTGCTCGCCGCCCTGCTGCCGCCGGAACCCTCCAACATCGACATCATGTGGCGGCTGGCGCTGTGCGGCGCGGGCTTCGGCATCTTCGCCTCGCCCAACAACCGGCTGATGATGAACGCCGTGCCGCGCGAGCGCAGCGGCAGCGCCGGCGGCATCATCGCCAGCGCCCGCACGCTCGGCCAGACGATGGGTGCCGCGCTGGTGGCGCTGATCTTCGGCCTGTTCGACTTCTCGGGCGGCGGCGCCGCGCCGGCCGCGCATGCAGCCCTCTGGCTGAGCGCCGCCTTCGCCGGCGGCGCGCTGCTGATCAGCAGCTTCCGCATGAACATGCAGCGCTAGGACAGCCGCGGGCTGGCTAGCCGGCCGCGTGCATCTCGCGGAACAGGGACGGCGCCATGCCGAAGCGGCGCTCGAAGGCCTGGCCGAGCCGGCCCGACGATTTCAGCCCGACCTGCCCCGCGATCGTCTTCAGCGACAGGCCCTTGCCGAGCAAGGTGCGCGCCGCGTCGAGGCGCAGGTCCTCGACGAAATGCGCCGGCGTCTTGCCGGTCGCCTCGGTGAACTTGCGATAGAAGCTGCGCTCGCTGTAGCCCGCGTGGCGCGCCAGGGTCGGCACGTCGAGGTCGCGGTCGAGATGGTGCTGCATCCAGTCGATCAGCGCGGCGAACGGCGCATCGGCGGTGGCCTGCGCCTGCAACATCGGGCTGAACTGCGACTGGTAGCCGGGCCGGCGCTGATAGAGCACGAAGTGCCGCGCGATCAGGTTCGCGGTCTCCGCACCGAGATCGGCCTCGACGATGGCCAGCGCCATGTCGATGCCGGTGGTGACGCCCGCCGACGTCCAGACCTTGCCGTCGACCACGTAGAGCGACTCCGCGTCGACGGACACGGCGGGATAGGTGTCCGCCAGCCGGCCGCAGCTCCGCCAGTGCGTGGCGACACGCTTGCCGTCGAGCAGGCCCGCCGCCGCCAGCATGAACGCGCCGGTGCAGACCGAGCCGTAGCGCTGGGCCTTGGGCGCCGCCGTGCGCAGCCACTTCAGCACGTCCGCGCGCGCCAGCGCGGCCTTCAGCCCGGCCGAGCCGCCGACCACCAGCAGCGTGTCGGCGGTGCCGCCGATCCGGGTGCTGTCGAGCGCGACGCCGCAATTCGTGCGCACCAGGCCGCCGTCGGGCGACACGATGCCGACATCGTAGAAGGGCGCCGCTCGGTCCTCGTTGGCGGCGCCGAACACGGCGGCCGGGCCGGTCACGTCGAGGAGCTGGCAGCCTTCATAGGCCAGGATGCGGATGCAGTGCGGCTTGGGCATTGGCAGAAAATACACCTTCTTTGTCATTTCTGCCAGCGCCTCGGCGGTCTACCTTCCGTTCAACTGAGGAGACAGTCATGCATATCGGTATCGTGATCTTCCCCGCCGTCACGCAGCTCGACGCGACCGGCCCCGCCCAGGTGCTGGCGCGCACGCCCGGCGCCACCCTGCACATGATCTGGAAGACGCTCGATCCGGTGAAGACCGATGCCGGCTTCTCGATCGTGCCGACCACCACTTTCAAGGACTGCCCGCAACTCGACGTCATCTGCATCCCGGGCGGCGCCGGCCAGATCGACCTGATGAACGATGCCGAGACGCTCGCCTTCGTGGCCAAGCAGGGCGCGACAGCCAAGTACGTCACGTCGGTCTGCACCGGCTCGCTGGTGCTGGGCGCGGCGGGCCTGCTGAAGGGCTACAAGTCGGCCTGCCACTGGGCCTCGCGCGACCTGCTCAAGGCGTTCGGTGCGATCCCCGTGGCCGAGCGCGTGGTGCGCGACCGCAACCGCTTCTCGGGCGGCGGCGTCACCGCCGGCATCGACTTCGGCCTCACCCTGCTCGCAGAGATCGCGGGACCGGAAGTGGCCCAGTCGGTCCAGCTCGGCCTGGAGTACGATCCGCAGCCGCCCTTCCAGTCGGGCAGCCCGGAGAAAGCCGGCCCCGAGCGCACGGCGCGCGTGCGGACGCAGATGGAGAAGATGATCGCGCGGCGGCAGGAGGCCAATGCGACGGCGGCGGCGCGGTTAGGCTAACTCTTCTGGGACCGCGGGCCCCTGGCCTGAGCGGAGCCGAAGGCTCCAGGCCCGCTCATGACTCATGAGGCGGGCCTGGAGGCCCGCGGTCCCAAATGAAGACTAGCTGGCCGACGCGCTCTCGATGGTGATCGCCTTGCCGGCGGCCATGTCGAACTTCAGGCGCTGCACGTAGTCGAGGTCGCGGCCGGTGACGCGCACGAAGCGGCTGCCCTCGGGATAGTCGATGGCGTGGATCGCCTTCACGTCGTAGACGCCGGCATGGCCGGGCTCGAGGCGGTAGCTCTTCACCTTTTCGAGCCTGGCCTCGCCCGCGCCGTCGCCGGAATCGACGCGCTTGTACTCGCTCATGTCGGTGTGCTTCACCGCCTGGCCGTAGACCGCCCACGAGCTGCCATGGTCGTGCGGCGGACTCTTGTGGGCCTTGGCGTTGCAATGCGCCAGCACGACGAAGCCCTGCTCCTTGTCCTCGTAGAGCTTGCGGTTGCCGAGCGGCGCGTTCGGGCCGACGGCCTCGTCCACGAACTCCTTGTTCGCGAGCAGCTTCTCCAGAAGCTGCCGGACTTTCTCGCGGCCGGCCGGGCCGTCATGTTCCTTCAACGAGGTCTTCGCGTCCTTCACGAAAGCGTCGAGCGTGTAGGCCATGACGGCTCCTCCGGGGTTAGCGGCCGCCCAGGATGCGGCGCGCGATGACCATACGGTGCACTTCGGACGGGCCTTCGTAAACCCGCATCGTGCGCACCTTCTGGGCCAGCCAGCTAAGCGGCAGTTCCTGGGTCACGCCCATGGCGCCGAACGACTGCTGGGCATGATCGATGATCTCGGTCGCCATCTCGGTGGCGAAGACCTTGATCATCGAGGCCTCCATGCGGACGTCGCGGCCGTCGTCCTGCTTCACGGCGGCATCCATCACCATCAGGCGGCAGGCATGCAGCTTGGTCGCGGCGTCGGCGATCCACCACTGGATGGCCTGCCGGTCGGCGAGCTTCTCGCCGAAGGTGACGCGCTGCTGGACATGCTCGACCATCATGTCGAGCGCGCGCTGCGCCATGCCGATGCACCACGCGCCCATCTGCAGGCGGCGGATGGTGAGGCGGAGCTGCATGGGCGCGAAGCCCGCGCCGATCTTGCCCAGCACCTGGCTCTCGTGGACGCGGCAGTCCTCGAACACGACCTCGTAGGTGCGCTGGCCCGCCAGCATCGGGATGGCGCGCGCCACCACCAGGCCCTTGGTACCCTTGTCGACCAGGAAGGCCGTGATGCCGCCGCGCGCGCCGCGCTCGGGATCGGTCACCGCCATGACGATGGTGAAGTCGGCCTTGGCGATGCGGCTGATCCAGATCTTGCGGCCGTTGATCACCCAGTGGTCGCCGTCCTTGACCGCGCGCGTCTTCATGCCGGCCGGGTCGCCGCCCGCGCCGGGCTCGGAAATGGCGATCGCCGAGGTCGTCTCGCCCGCGGCGTAGGGCTCGAGGTATTTCTTGCGCTGCTCCGGCGTCACCGTTTGCAGCATCATGTGCAGGTTGGGCGAATCGGGCGGGAAGGTGAACGGCACGGCGGCGTAGGCCAGTTCCTCATTCACGCCGACCAGCGCCACCGCCGGCAGGTTGGCGCCGCCCGCTTCCTCGGGCACGTCGAGCGCCCACAGGCCGAGATCCTTGCACTGCTTGAAGAGCTTCTGGTTCTCCTCGTCGGAGAGCGACGCCGGCTGGCCCGACGCGAAGCGGTCGAGGATGTTCTTCTCCAGCGGCATCAGTTCGTTGCGCACGAACTTCTTCACGAGATCGCGCAGCATCTGATGTTCTTCGTTGACCTGATACATCCTTCGTTCTCCTAAGACTTACCGATACCCTTGTTCACGAATTCGAGCGAATAGGCCCTGGTGACGTCCAGCCCCCTGGGCAGCACGTCGACGTCGGCCATCGACTCGTAGAAGACCTTCCAGTGCGCGTCGCTCATGGCGCCGATGCCGCCGGTGAGCGCGTCGCCCGAGCGCACGATGCCGCGCTCGTTCAGCACCTTGATCGCGTAGGCGATGCGCTCGTCGGTCTGGTCGGGATTGTCGCGCTTGATCAGCGCGTTCGCCGCCTCGGTCGCCGGACCGCCCGCGAGATACTGCGACCAGCCTTCCAGCGTGGCGTCGACGAAGCGCTGGATCAGCTCCTTCTTCTCCGTCGCGAGCTTGCGCGAGATGGCGATGGTCGTCTGGTAGGACGCGAAGCCCGCATCGGCCAGCAGCAGCACCTCGGGCTCGCGGCCGATCGCCTTGGCGATCGAGAACGGCTCCGACGACAGGAAGCCCTGCTGCACGGCGTTCTTGTCGGCCAGGAACGGCGCCATGTTGAAGGTGTAGGGCTTGAGCTGCTCGTCCTTCAGCCCGAACTTCTTGCGCACGAAGGGCCACCAGGTGACGCGCCCGCCGTTGCCGATCAGCAGCGTCTTGCCCTTGAGCTTGTCGAAGCTGTCGAGGCCCGAGCCGGGGTGGCCGATCAGCACCTGCGGGTCCTTCTGGAAGATCGCCGCGATGGTGTGGAACGGCGCGCCCTCGCGCACATAAGTGAAGGCCTCGAAGCTGTTCGACATGATCATGTCGACCCGGCCCGCCAGCAGGAGCTGGCCGATGTTGAGGCTGGGGCCGCCCTGGCGCAGCTCGCACTCGATGCCGGCCTTCCTGTAGAGCCCGGCGGCGATCGCCTGGTAGTAGCCGCCGTGCTCGGCCTGGGCGCGCCAGTCGGTGTGGAACGACAGCTTCTCGAGGCTCTGCGCCCGCGCGCGGCGGGCGAGCGGCACCAGCAGCGGCGCGGCCAGGGCGAGGCCCAGCGCCGCGCGGCGGTCGAGGCGGAAGGCGCCGGTCCGGCAGCGCGTGCGGCTCATTGCGTCGAGCCCGTGCGCTTGTCGAACAGGATGCCGAAGATCTCGTGCAGGGCGAGCGTCGTCTCGCCCATTCCCTCGATCGTGGGCAGCCAGTTCTCCCACGGCGGCCGCGTCGAGCGCAGCGCGTGGAAGTTGGTCGGGAATGCCGACACGTTGAGCCCGGCACCCGCGGCGATCCGCATGGCGCGCGGCATGTGGAAGCCGGAGGTGACCAGCGCGACCGGCTTGTCGCCCACCATCTTGCGCACGTTGTAGATGTTCTCGACCGTGTTGTTCGACTTGTCCTCGTCGACGATCGCGGTCTCGGGGATGCCGAGCTCGACCAGGAAGCGGCGCATCGCCTCGGCCTCGGTCGTGGCCGGCCCCTTGCCGGCGAGGAAGCCCCCGCCGCTCACGATGATGCGCGGCGCCACGCCCGCCTTGTAGAGGCGCGCGGCAGCCCAGACGCGATCGGCCGATTCGGTGAGGCTGGGGAACTCGCGCTCCGGCGGCACGGCCGGCGCGATGCCGCCGCCCAGCACGACGATGGCGTCGAAGCAGCAACGCGGCGTCGCGCGCTCGGCGGCGCGCGCTTGGTCCTCGACATAACGCAGGAGGGTATCCCCCAGCGGCGGCCACGACATGAAGACGGTGCAGAGCGAGGCGGCGAGGATCGCGGCCCAGCCGAGCCGGCGCCAGCCGACCGCCAGCAGGACGAGGCCCACGACCGTTCCCACCGCCAGCGAGGCCGGCGGCATCGCGAGGTACGACAGGATCTTCAGGACGACGAAGGTATTCATGCAGCGTGGGGCCCGTGCCGGCTATACTAGCAGCCCACGACTACCACACGACCAGCGCCAAGAGAGTTTCCCATGCTTTCCAACTCCCTGCCCAAGGATGCCGCTCTGCGGACACGCGCCCGGAAGGTCATTCCCGGCGGCATGTACGGCCACCTGAACGTCGCCCGCCTGCCGCCCGGCTATCCGCAGTTCTTCGCGCGCGCCGAGGGCGCCACGCTGTGGGACGTCGACGGCAACGCCTATGTCGACTTCATGTGCGCCTATGGTCCCATGATCCTGGGCTACGGCAATCGCGAGGTCGAGGAAGCCGCCGCCGCCCAGCGCGCGCTGGGCGACGTGCTGACCGGGCCGTCCGAGCGGCTGGTCGAACTGGCCGAGAGACTGGTCGGCATGGTGGCGCACGCCGACTGGGCGCTGTTCCAGCGGAACGGCACCGACGCCACGACGCTCTGCGTCGCGATCGCGCGGGCCGCGACCAAGAAGCGCAAGATCCTGGTGGCCAACGGCGCCTATCACGGGTCCGCGCCGTGGTGCTCGCCCAACCCGACCGGCTCGACCGCCGAGGATCGCATCCATCTCGTGCGCTACGAGTACAACGACATCGAGAGCCTGCGCGCCGCCGCCCAGTCGGTCGACGGCGACATCGCAGGCGTGATCGCCTCGGCCTTCAAGCACGACTACGGCAAGGACCAGGAGATGCCGACCAGGGCCTTCGCCCAGGCCGTGCGCAAACTCTGCGACGACACCGGCGCAGCGCTGATCCTCGACGATGTGCGGGCGGGCTTCCGCCTCGATCTCGGCGGCAGCTGGCAGACGGTCGGCGTGAAGCCCGATCTCGCGGCCTACTCCAAGGCGATCGCCAACGGCTACACGCTGGGCGCCGTCACCGGCAACGACAAGTTCCGCGACGCCGCCACCTCGGTGTTCATGACCGGCTCGTTCTGGTGCGGCGCGGCCTCGATGGCCGCGGCGCTGAAGACGCTCGAGATCTTCCAGCGCGACAACACGATCGCGCGCATCGAGATGCTGGGCAACCGGCTGCGCGACGGCCTCGACGCCCAGGCGAAGGCGCACGGCCTCGTGCTGAAGCAGACCGGTCCGGCGCAGATGCCGACCGTGCTGTTCGCCGACGATCCCGACGTCGAGAAGGGCCGCCTGTTCGTGCAGGAGGCGCTGCGCGGCGGCGCGTGGCTGCATCCGCAGCACAACATGTTCCTGTCGTCGGCCCACACCGAAGCCGACATCGACCGCGCGTTGCAGGCGACGGACGCGGCAATGGCCGCGGTGAAGAAGAATTTTGGTAAAGACTAGATTTCTTCCAGCAAAGAAAAAGGCGGGCCGACTTGCGTCGGGCCCGCCCTGATCTTCCGAGAGGAGCGAGTTAGATCGCTTCCTTCAGATCCTTGGCGACGCGGAAGGCAACCTTCTTCGACGCCTTGATCTTGATGGCTTCGCCCGTCGCCGGGTTACGGCCCATGCGCGCCGGACGGTTGCGGACCTGAAGGATGCCGAGGCCGGTGATGCGGACCTTGTTGCCCTTCTTGAGGTGCTTCACGACCAGGCCGACGAAATCGTCGAGGGCGCCGGTGGCGTCCTTCTTGGTCATGCCCGTCTTCTCGGCCAGCTCGGCGGCGACCTTCGACAGCGGAACGGTAGGAACAGTGGTTTTTGCAGTAGCCATGGTGAGGGATCCCTTGCTTTTTTCGTTTCGCCGACGCGGACCCTGACGCCCCAGAGTTTGTGTCGGCGGGCACAAAGATACCCACGAGTGGCGTGCCCGCAAGGGCCGAAAACACGAAAAATGTCGATTCTTGGGGCTTTTTCGGCCATTTGAGGCTGTCATCCACAGCCTGCAGAGAGTCCGAAGCGTTCCAATGCCTGAATTAGCCCCGACTTACGCCACCGCCGTGAACACCTGGCAGTGCGATGAAAACGACCATTTGAACGTCCAGTTCTACACCGAGTTC